>NZ_JBBKXE010000053.1:0-50788 GCF_037969335.1 Hyphomonas sp.
GCTGGTCAAGGGCGTGGTCTCGGGCATCGGCGGCTATGGCAACTGCGTCGGCGTGCCGACGGTGGCGGGCGAGACCAATTTCCACAAAGGCTACAACGGCAACATCCTCGTCAACGCCATGTGCGTGGGCGTGGCCCGGGCCGACAGCATCTTCTATTCGGCCGCGCCGGGCGCGGGCATGTCGGTGGTCTATTTCGGCTCCAAGACCGGCCGCGACGGCATCCACGGCGCGACCATGGCGTCGGCTGAATTCTCCGAAGGTGACGAAGAGAAACGCCCCACCGTTCAGGTCGGCGACCCGTTCACTGAAAAGCTGCTGATCGAGGCGTGCCTCGAACTGATGGCGACGGACGCGATCCAGGCCATCCAGGACATGGGCGCGGCTGGCCTGACATCGTCATCTGTCGAGATGGCAGCCAGCGGCGGCGCCAATGGCGAAGGCATCGGCGTGGTCATGGACCTCGACAAGGTGCCTCAGCGCGAAGAGGGCATGACCGCCTATGAGATCATGCTGTCGGAAAGCCAGGAGCGCATGCTTATCGTGCTCTATCCCGACAAGATCGACATGGCGAAGGCGATCTTCGACAAGTATGACCTCTCGGCCGAAGTCATCGGCGAGACGACCGACACGGGCCACCTCGTCCTCACGCAGTTCGGCGAGGTTGTTTGCGACATTCCTGTCGCGCCACTCGCCGAAGATGCCCCCAATTATGACCGCCCCTGGGTTGAGCCGCCCAAGCGCGCGCCACTCGACATCTCCAAATTCCCGGAGCCTGAAGACTATGGCGACGTGCTGCTCAAGCTGATGTCCTGCCCGGACATGGCATCCAAGCGCTGGATCTGGGAACAGTACGACCGCCACGTGATGAACGACACGGTCGATAGTTCGCAAAGCATGGGTAATGCCGCCATCGTGCGCATCCACGGCACGAACAAGGCGCTCGCCATCTGTTCCGATTGCAACCCGCATTATGTCGCTGCCGACCCCTATGAAGGCGGCAAGCAGGCGGTCGCGGAAGCCTATCGCAACCTCTCGTCAGTCGGCGCAACGCCCATCGCGATCACCGACAACCTCAATTTCGGCAATCCGGAAAAGCCCGCCACGATGGGCTATATCGTGAAAGCCATCGAAGGCATGGCCGAAGCCTGCCGCGTGCTCGACTTCCCCGTCGTGTCAGGCAACGTCTCGCTCTATAACGAGACCGACGGTGTTGCCATCCCGCCTACGCCCGTCGTCGGCGGCGTTGGGCTGATCGAAGACGTCAGCAAGATCGCGACGCTCAAGGGTGCACAAAAAGACGACGTGCTGATCTTCGTTGGCGACACGACAGGCCAGTTCGGCGCTTCGCTTTTTGCGCGCGAATGGCTCGGCCTGAAGGGGGAAGCTCTTGGTTCGCCGCCACCCATCGACCTCGAAATAGAGAAGAAGCACGCGGCCTTCGTTCGCCAACTCATTCACGACGGTCTCGTGCATGCCGTCCACGATATCAGCGATGGTGGAATTGCTTGTGCCGTGGCTGAGTTGGCGCTGGCGAGTGGCTTGGGAATGACAGTTTCAATCGAAGATATCGGCCCCGGCAAGGCGGCCTCGCTCAACCTGTTCTGCGAAGCCTCGGCGCGTTACCTGATTGCTGTTCCGCAATCGTCACAATCCGAGATCGTTCGGAGAAGCACTGAATTGTCCATCAATGCGGGATGGTGCGGAAGTGTCAAAGGCGACAGCCTCCTCTTCATTGAAGAACCGGTCAACGCCCGAACGGTAGCTGAACTCCCTCTCTCCCGCCTCCGCGAAGCACACGAAGGCTGGTTGCCTAATTACATGGACGCAGTCGATTAGTCGGCCCGCCGCATGACTTCGATGGCCTCCAGGGCATCGTCGGCCGCTATTGCCGCCATAACGAGTGTGTCGCCCGCGCGGGCGAAGAAATCCGGGGTAATGTCGGTGTAGTCATCAGTCGGCTGATGGTAGGCCGGATGGTTCTCAACACCAAAATAGAGAAATGGAATTCCCGCTTCGTGGAACGGCTCGTGATCGGACAGAAGGGTCCAGTCGTCGGCCTCGCCCAAGGCGGGGTCATCATGCCCCACCAGGACCCTGACCGGCGCCTCAGTCGCGACCGTTTCCACGATCGGCTTCAGTTCAGGCGTGTGAAACGTGCCTGCCACATAGATTTCGCCGGCATCCGACCGACTGACCATGTCGTAATTGATATTCAGCGCGATCCGCTCCAGCGGCACAGGCGGGGAGGCCACAAAGGCATTTGATCCGAGATGGCCGATCTCCTCGGCATCGACGACCGCGAAAATCATGTCATGCCTCGGCCTGTGCAGCGTGAAATACTGGGCCACGGCAACCAGGGCTGCTACACCGGACGCATTATCATCTGCGCCATTGTAGATTTCACCATCGACGATCCCGAGATGATCATAATGCGCCGTGATCACCATGGCCGGACCATCGCCCGGCGTTTGTCCGGCGATCCAGCCGACGACATTCACGCCGGACACAGGTGCCCCGCCCTGCACTACAGGAGTCGCTGTGAACGGCTGGAAATACGTGTCGCCAAACTGTCTCAGCCCGAGCGTCTCGAACCGTTTCTGGATGAAGTCCCGGGCCGCCTCATTCCCGCGCGAGCCGGTCGCCCGCCCCTCGAGCGCGTCGCTGGACAGGGTCTCCGTTAGGCGCAGCATCGCGCCGGCATCAATATACTGCGCGTTGTACTGCACGAGGCTTGGCTCGGCAGCATCGCGGTCCAGCGACAGCAAGATACCGCCGAACACCAACGCAACCACGCCCAGAATAGCCACCAGGCCCCACGCTTTCCTGCTGCTCATCGCTGTATCCGCTCCGTTCGCCACCTTGACCCTTCAGGGGCCCGCGTCCATGTGCCTATCTGAATTGAGGACACGCTTCCATGGCCATGAACCGCGACACCCTGCTCGGCTACCTGACCGACGCTTTCCCGGACGCCGAGATCACGCTGACCGACCTCGCCGGTGACGACAATCACTGGCAGGCCGAGATCGTCAGCCCGCAATTTGCGGGGCTTGCACGCGTCAAGCAGCACCAGCTGGTCTATGCGGCGCTGAAGGGAACGATGGGCGGCGAACTGCACGCCCTCGCCCTCAAGACGAAAGCACCTGACGCCTAGCCAGCAACCAGGAAGTCCCGTTTGCCCAGCACGACGCCTTGTTGGCGAAGCAGGCCATATGCCATCGTGGCGTGAAACAGCATGTTCGCCAGCACGAAAGACGTCAGGTACTGCCGCCCCTGCATGGGCACGGTCTGCGGGCCGAGCGGAATCTGCAGCGTTTCAAGTTCGTTGGCATTGATCTTGGCGTCATCCGTGGAATTGACGAACGAAATGGCTGCTTCGCAGCGCGCCATCAGTTCCGGAAACGTGGTCTCGGTGTCCGGAAAGGTCGGCATCTCGAGACCGCCAAGACGGGCGGCACCCCGGGCGGCATTGTCACAGGCAATTTGCACCTGACGGCTAAGCGGCAGCATGTCAGGATAAAGGCGCGCCGCCAGCATGACAGAATCTTCGACACCCAGGGCGCGGGCATGGTCTTCGCCCTTTTTGAGTGTGCTCCGGGTCGAACCAAGTATCTGATTGACGGACGTCTTGAGAACATAGGACAGGGTATCGGTCATAGGATTTCAGCTCCATTTTCTAGTCGGACAATAGCGCCTGAACGCTGAAAGGAACAATCATTCTTTTGTCCGTGTTCGCGATTGACGTCATTGCGTCAATCCTGTCACTTCGAGGAAAATCTCACCAAGGGAGTCCCAATTCACCATGCGTTTTTCACTCGCAACCAGCGCCTTTGCGCTAACTATTGCCCTCGCCAGCTGTACCGCGCCTAAAGAAACCCTCGCGGAAACAACGCCGGTCGCTGCCGAGACCGTCGCCGAGTCAGCCACAGTCACTGAAGCCAAGGCCTTCATGGCGCGCGCCGAGTCGGAACTGTCCGACATGTCGGACGAAGCGAGCCTGGTCTTCTGGGCGCAGGCGACCAACATCACCGACGAGACAAACGCTGCGGCCGCCGAAGTTGGCGCGCGTTACACGAAGCTGGCCGTGTCCCTGGCGAATGAATCCAAGAAATTCAATCTCGCCGACCTGCCCCCCGAACTCGCTCGCAAGATGACCCGACTGCGCGCGGGCATCACGATCCCGGCCCCTTCCACCGAAGGCGCAGCCGAGGAGCTCGCCAATATCACGACAGGCCTCGACGCGGCCTATGGAACCGGCACGTTCAATTACAAAGGCAAGGACCTGACACTGGACGAACTGTCCACGATCATCGAAACCTCGCGCGATCCGGAAGAGTTGAAAGCCGTCTGGGAGGGCTGGCGCACGGTCTCTCCTGCCATGAAGGACGACTATGCCCGCATGGTGGAGATCGCCAATGAGGGCGCCCGGGAACTGGGCTATCCAAGCCTCGACCAGATGTGGCTGTCGAATTACGACATGGCGCCTGAAGAGATGGAGGTGGAAGTCGACCGTCTCTGGGGACAGGTCGAGCCGCTCTACAAGGAACTCCACTGCTATGCCCGCAACAGGCTCAACGCCCAGTATGGCGATGACATCCAGCCCAAGACTGGCCCCATCCGCGCCGACCTTCTCGGTAATATGTGGGCGCAGGATTGGTCGGGCATCTATGATGTGGTGAAGACCGACACGCCGGGGCCAAGCTATAATCTCACCGCCCGCCTTGTCGAAAAAGGCTATGACCCGCTCGAGATGGTCAAGACCGGCGAAGGTTTCTTCACATCGCTTGGACTCGCGCCACTTCCAGCGACGTTCTGGGAACGCTCCATGATCACCCGTCCGGAAGGACGCGAAGTTGTCTGCCACGCATCGGCCTGGGATCTCGACAACAAGGAAGATGTTCGCATCAAGATGTGCACCGAAGTCAACGAGGAAGACTTCGACACGGTCCATCATGAACTCGGGCACAATTTCTACCAGCGCGCCTACAAGGATCAGGACTTCCTCTACAAGGACGGAGCCCATGACGGCTTCCACGAAGCCATTGGTGATTTCATCGGGCTGTCGATCACCCCTGAATACCTGAAGCAGATCGGCTTGATCGATGAGAGCGAAATGCCGCCAGCAGACGCTGACACGGCGCTCCTTCTCAACGTCGCCCTCAAGAAGGTCGCCTTCCTGCCCTTCGCACTCACAGTCGACGGCTGGCGCTGGGATGTGCTGTCGGGCAAGACCGCACCGGAAGACTACAATGATGCCTGGTGGGCCAAACGCCTCGAACTGCAGGGCATCGTGCCCCCGGGTGAACGCCCCGCCGACGCATTCGACCCGGGCGCGAAGTACCACATTCCCGGCAACACGCCTTACCTGCGCTACTTCCTGTCATACGTGATGCAGTTCCAGTTCCACAAAGCAGCTTGCGAGCAGGCTGGGTGGGAAGGCCCGCTTCACCGCTGTTCGATCTACAACAACAAGGAAGTCGGCGAGCGCTTCAACGCCATGATGGAAATGGGCGCATCCAAGCCCTGGCCTGATGCCCTGGAATCGTTCACGGGCACACGCGAGATGGATGGCAGCGCAATTGTCGAGTATTTCGATCCGCTGATGGTCTACCTGAAGGAGCAGAATGCCGATCAGTCTTGCGGCTGGGATGACGCCGAATCCGAATAGGAACGATGCTGTTGTGCGCGGTGGCCCGCTTGACTAGGGCCGCTGCGCACCACACATCAGCCGGGAACACGAATTTCAGGAACCTGCCATGACCGACCAAACCACACTCGACGCCATCGAAAAGGCCGTCAAAGCGAACGACGTCGTGTTGTTCATGAAGGGCACGCCCACATTTCCCCAGTGCGGCTTCTCGTCAGTCGTTGTGCAGGTCCTCGACTATCTCGGCGTTGAATACGTCTCGACCAACGTGCTCGAAGACGCCGCCGTCCGCGATGGCATCAAGGCCTATTCGCAATGGCCTACGATCCCACAGCTTTACGTGAAGGGCGAATTCGTTGGCGGCTGTGACATCGTCAAGGAAATGTTCGAAAGCGGCGAACTGCGCGATTTCTTTCAGGACAAGGGTGTCGAAGTCGAAGCGGCGTGAAGATGACTGACGCATTTTAGAATTTTCGCCTGACCCGATCCTCTCAGAAATCACGCATCTCCTTGTAACGGACAAGGAGAATTTGCCATGTACTTATCGGGACCATCAAACGCGAAAGTTGGCCAAAAAATTACGATAACGGCGAATGGCGCGCCGTCCGGCACCGAACAGATCAAGTTCACCGCAGAGGGTAATATCGGATTTGATACCGTGGAGACGACAAGCGGATCAGCCTCCTTTCAGTTGGACCTTGATTTCGCCGGAACCACCCGGATCACGGCACAAGCTCATGATAAGTTCGCGAACGCTCTGGATTCAGCATCGCACTCTGTAACTGTGGTTGATCCGGCTTTTGAAGCGGCTGGCGGCGGACTTGATCGCGTTGGCGGTTGGTTCATGGGACCCGACACCGCCTCGGTTGGTGAAACGATCCAGCTGACGGCTAGCGGACTTGGCCAGTCGGTAGTGGCAGAATTCAGCGCGCAAGGGCTCGACCTCTCCAGCACGAGAGTCCACGTCAGCGGTGGTTCGGCGAGCACGTCTGCTCGTGCATATACTGAAGGCAGCGCCTCGGTCTCGGCTCGCGGCTACAATGAAAACGGTCAGTGCGTTGAAGAGGTCACGCACACAGTCCAGATCCGCAACAAGAATCGCGGCTCCGCCCCATCTGCGGCGCTTGGGCCTATGCCTCAAATATCTGCTCCTCCGGCGGCAGCAGGTACACCGTGGCGCATGCAGTTACAGAATCTAGCGGAGGCACATTCTGTTATTGTCGAGTTTTTTGGTGCCAATGGGGGCATCTACCGCCTGTTTCCACGTCAGCGGAATCAGATGGACCTGACGCTAACCTTTGAGAACTCAGGTAGTACGCAAGTCTGCGTCTCACTGCGCAACCAATCACTGAGCGCAATCCAGGTCGCTAGCACTGAGGTAAATGTTGCGGATCCCGCCGTGCAACCAACGACGCAGGCATCACCACTGACAGTGTATCCGGCGGGGACCGTGCCTGTCCTCGGGGCTACAAAGCCACCGTTCGCCGCCCTGGCAGGCCACCATGGTCCCGCCATCGCACCTGCCGCGTCTGGCACGGGAGATTTGACCCAGCTAATCAACGCCAAGACCGCGAGCCTGATGAGCCGCCTGAACAAGTCCTGACCCATTTCAGGCAAAAAGGTAAAGGCCGCCAAGTATCAATAGCGGTATCACCGACATGCCAAACAGGTTGCGCGTGAAGGCGTAAGTCCCGATCCATTTGTCGATCTCAGGATCACCTGATGACGCCGTGGTCGTCACCATTTCAACCCTCTCGCCTTTTATGACCGTGTCATCGGACACGATATATTTCTGCAACGAGCCTTCCGTCAGCAAGGCACCGAAATAAAACAGGCCGCTGAAAGTGATGCCCGCAAATGCGAAGCTCATGACGACCGGCGCGAGTTCCTGCTGTTGGAATTGTCCCATCAACCACAGTGACAAAATGAAAACCGCTGCACCCACGATCAGCGCGCCAAGCTGCAGCAGGCGCAACCTTTTGAAATCTGGCTGTTGATCCATGCGAGTCCCCTTCGCGGCGATGCGAACGCTTATAGCAAATTTGGGCGCAGAACTGTACCCGCCAGCCGTCTAGTTACTTATGAGGCTCGCAACCATATCCGGCGCCGCAGCCAGAGCGCAGCCCGCGCAATTGTTCGGGCGCAGGCTGAGCGGCACGAGCATGACAATGAGGCTGAACAGGAGCCCCGACAAATAGCCCTTGCGCCGGCGGAAGGGCATCGGGTAGCAGGCTCGCGCAGATTTGCGCCAGCGGACGAGCACATAACCGATCAGGTACAGCCCTACGCCGGATGCGAGCCAGTACAGCGCGCCTGCGCCAAACCCTATCATCGAAACCTCCGCGTCGCGTCCTCCACATTTTTGTAGCACAGGCATGTTTTCTGGCCCGGAAACGAAACGTGCAAAAATAGCCGATCGTGTTTACCCATCGTTGACCAGCGCCAAGGGCCTGGGCGCTGAGACAATCGGCTCGCAAACGCCGCGCGATGTGCTAAAGCGCCCGCCATGACAACTACCACACTCAGCACTAGTGCGCCAAAAGTCGGTATCGTGTCCCTCGGCTGCCCGAAGGCGCTTGTGGATTCCGAACGCATCATCACGCGCCTGCGCGCCGAAGGCTACCAGATCGCACCCGACTATGCCGGCGCCGACCTCGTGCTGGTCAACACCTGCGGCTTCCTCGACAGCGCGCGCGACGAAAGCCTCGAGGCGATCGGCGAAGCGATTCAGGCCAACGGGAAGGTCATTGTTACCGGCTGCCTCGGCGCCGAGCCAGAAGTCATCCAGAGGGCGCACCCGAAGGTGCTCGCCATCACCGGACCGCACCAGTACGAGGACGTCATGGCGGCGGTCCACACCCACCTGACACCCCCACACAACCCCCACCTCGATCTCGTGCCCGAGTCCGGCATTCGCCTCACGCCGCGCCACTATGCCTACCTGAAGATTTCGGAAGGCTGCAACAATCGCTGCAGCTTCTGCATCATCCCCAAACTCCGTGGCGATCTCGCCTCCCGCCCGATCCACCATGTCCTCACCGAAGCCGAACAACTCGTCCGCGCCGGTGTGAAGGAACTGCTCGTGATCAGCCAGGACACGTCAGCCTACGGGCTGGACGTGCGTTACAAGCCGGAGACATGGCGCGGCACGGAATACCAGACTCGTTTCCTCGACCTTGCCAAGGGGCTCGGCAGCCTCGGCGTCTGGACCCGCATGCACTATGTCTACCCCTACCCCCATGTCGACCAGGTCATCCCGCTGATGGCGGAAGGGCTGATCACGCCCTATCTCGACATTCCGTTCCAGCATGCGTCCGCTAATGTCCTGAAAGCGATGAAACGCCCGGCGAAACAGGACCGTGTCCTTGAGCGCATCCAGCAATGGCGCCGCGATGTTCCGGACCTCGCCATTCGCTCGACTTTCATTGTCGGATTTCCGGGCGAAACCGAGGAAGACTTCCAGATCCTGCTCGACTTCGTCCGCGAGGCAAAGATCGATCGTGCGGGCTGTTTCAAGTACGAGAACGTCGCCCATGCCGACAGCCGCGCTCTGCCCGATCATGTCGATGAAGCTGTCAAGGAAGACCGCTGGCACCGCTTCATGCAAACACAGTCCGAAGTCAGCGCCGCCCGCGCCGCGGCCCAGATCGGCACGACGCAGGACGTGATTATCGATGGTCCGGGCGAAGACGATGGCGAAATGCTGGCGCGCACCAAGGCGGACGCTCCGGAAGTCGATGCCGTCGTCTTCCTGTCCAATGCAGGCCACCTGAAAGCCGGTGACATCATCCCCGCCCGCATCACCGATGCGGACGAGTATGATCTCTACGCAGAGCCTGCTTAACGGGCGATCTTGTTGAGTACGCGCACAGTTGATTCGTGCGGAATGCCGAGTTCGTCATAGGTCCAGCTCAGCTGCGCCAGTCCCGGTGAATCTTCGTTGCAGAAATCGGGAGCTTTATATTCGATTCCGATTTCGTACTCACGTCGGCCATCCTTGTCGACCTCCGCCTCGACGTTCTTCTTGGTGGCGCAGGCACCTGGAATCTCGACAGTTACGGCACCCTGCCCGATCGATACAGACTGCATATGGGGCAGGCCAAACTGGGTTACGACATGGAAATTGTCGCGGTCGGATTCGTCGGCATCAATGATGATGCAGGCCGAGAGGCTGGCGGCTGCGACGGCGAGAATAGCGAAAGTCCTTGGATTCACGAATATTCCTCCTTATTGAAAAACAATATGCTGACTTATCGTCTTTCGATATATCATAGTCAACTGAAATCAATTGGGAGACACGTTATGACCCGCGCCGTACTACCTTTATTCGCCCTCGCCGCCGTTCTGGCTCCGCTCGCAAGTGCCGACACCAAGTCTTATCCCGCCGGCGACTTCACCGGGATCGATGCCCGGGGCGTCATTGATGTCGTCTTTGAAACCGGCCCGATTGCGTCGATCAATGTGGAACAGGAAGACGGCGATTACACCGATATCTATATCGAGCAATCCGGTGACACGCTCGAAATCGGCCGCAACAGTCTTCGCGAAGGGTTCGGCTGGTCACGCAATGTATCGATCAAGAACAGCAATGGCCGCAAAGTGGTCAAGGTGAACGGCAAACGTGTGCCTGACTATACTGTCCGTATCATCGCACCGACACTCGCAGAAATATCGGTTTCGAATTCGACCACACTGACCGCGACCGGTCTTGATAGCCCCACCTTCTCCGGCTCGGTCTCGTCCAGCTCCGACCTGATCTTGTCCGGTACCGCTGGAGACGTCGATCTGCGAGCTTCGTCAAGCGCGGATCTCGACGCATCCAACCTCGAGGCGCGCGCCTTGAAGCTCGACGTATCGTCCAGTGCCGATGCGCTCGCTCTGGTTCGCGACGGAACGCTCGACGTTGACGCATCTTCCAGTGCCGACGTGAATGTCAAAGCGTTCGGAGCGACCAAAGTAGTCGTTGATGCGTCGTCCAGTTCGGACGTCGAGCTATCGGGGACCTGCCAGGCGCTGGAAATCTCCGCGTCCTCGAGCGCCGATGTCGAAGCCCACAACCTCAAATGCACAACGGGCGATATCCGGGCCAGCAGCGGCGCCGACGTCTCGGCATTTCTGAGCGATAGCATCGAAGCGAAGGCCTCAAGCGGCGCTGACATTTCCGTCGCTGGAAATCCTCCAGTGCGCGACGTGAGCAAATCCAGTGGCGGCGATATCGAAATCAACGGCTAAATCCTCAAGGAGCCAACCCCATGCGAAAGACTATCCTGGCAGCCCTCTGCCTCACCCTCATCGCCCCCGGCGTCGCCGTCGCGGACAGCACGCAGACCTATGATTTCACGGGCTTTAACGAGCTCGACATCTCGGCAGGCGTGGACGTCACCTATGAGGCCGGACCGGACTACGCGGTCGTCATCGATTTCAAAGAGGGAGGCCCCAACGACATGAAACTGCGTCAGGACGGGTCCAGGCTCTATATCGCACGCAAGGCAACCTCCGGCTGGAGGGACAAGGTCCGGGCCAAGGTGCGCGTAACCTCGCCGCATCTCGAAGAGATCGAGGCCAGTTCCGGGTCGAGCATCCGTGCAACCGGCATTGATTCCGACATCCTCGTGCTCGACGCCGCCAGCGGCGCCAGCATCAAGGCCGAAGGCACGTGCGGCTCGCTGAAAATCGTGGCCAACTCGGGCGGCTCAGCATCTGCAAAAGACGTGGTCTGCCAGAAGGTCGCGGCCAATGCGTCAAGCGGGGGCTCTGCCACAGCCTATGCGTCGGCAGAGGCCAAGAGCCACACATCAAGCGGTGGAAGCGTCGATATTTATGGCGATCCAGCCGACCGCGAGGCCAATCGCTCGATTTCCGGCGGTTCAACGACGTTCCACTAACCTATATCGAAGTCGCCCGGTTTGTATTTCGAGCCGGGCCATTCGAGCTTCATTCCCTCGAGTGCGCCACGCACCAGTCTCGCAATCATCGCGTTGCGCCGTGTGCGACTGTCTGACGGGATGACGTACCAGGGCGCATGGCGGGTCGAGCAGCGCTCCACGGCTGTTTCATATGCTGACATGAATTCGGGCCACAATTTGCGATCCTCAAGATCTGCCGGGTTGAACTTCCAGAGCTTGTGCGGCTCCTCCAGCCGTTCGGCGAGACGGATCCCCTGCTCCTCATGGCCAACATTGAGCATGCATTTGACGATGGTCACGTCGTTTTCGGCGAGGTGCTTTTCGAACGCGTTGATCTGCCCGTAGCGCTGCTCGACTGTCTCTGCCGGTGCAAAACCGCGCACCTTGACCACGAGCACGTCCTCATAATGCGACCGATCAAAAATGCCGATCCGCCCCTTGGCCGGAACGGCGTTGTGAACGCGCCACAGATAGTCACGCGCCAACTCGTTGGAACTGGGCGCCTTGAACGCTTTCACTTCCATGCCGAGGGGCGTCGTATCCGAAAACACGCCTTTGATCGTTCCGGACTTCCCTGACGTATCCATGCCTTGCAGGACAACTAGCAGGGACCGCTTCTTTTCGGCGTATAGCCTGTCTTTCAACTCGTTGATGACGGCAGCGTCTTTCTTGAGACTGGTTTTCGCCGTTTCCTTGTCGTCGAACAGTGATCGATCCCCGGAATTCCGCGAGGCGAGGTCAAATGGCTTGCCGGGTGCGGCGACGAGCGCCCGTCGGGTCGCGGTAATGCTGGGTATGGGCATAATGTAGTCTCCGGAACGAGAAAGGCCGCACCAGTCTGGCGCGGCCTTTCCAAAACTTCAAGAAAAACAGGTCTCTTAGGACGAATAGAATTCGACGACCTGCGCTGGCTCCATCTGGACCGGATACGGCACGTCGGCCAGTTCTGGCACGCGGACATAGGTTGCCGACATCGCTTTTGGGTCAACATCCACATATTCCGGGAGATCCCGCTCGGGGCTACCGAGGGCCTCAAGGACCAGTGCAATATTGCGTGACTTTTCGCGGATCTGAACGACATCGCCCGGCTTCAGGCGCGCTGAACCGATGTTACAGCGACGACCGTTGACCATCACATGGCCGTGATTCACGAACTGGCGTGCCGCAAAGATCGTCGGCACGAACTTAGCGCGATACACGAAGGCTTCGAGGCGCGACTCCAGGAGGCCAATCAGGTTTTCTGCGGCGTTGCCCTTCATGCGGCTGGCTTCAACGTACACGCGGGAGAATTGCTTCTCCGTGATGTCGCCGTAGTAGCCTTTGAGCTTTTGCTTCGCCATGAGCTGCATACCGAAGTCGGACACTTTGCTGCGGCGGTTCTGGCCGTGCTGTCCGGGCTTGTAATTGCGCTTGTTGACGGGCGACTTGGCGCGGCCCCAGATGTTTTCACCGACCCGACGGTCGATCTTGTACTTCGCGCTGTGGCGACGTGACATGGTAGTACCTCAATTCGACGCGGGCCGGTGGGCGGCGCGTATTCGCACCCACGATTTCAACGGCGGCTCCGCACCAACCCGTAGATAAGCGGCGGGTAAAACACCAAATTGACTGGTACGTCAAGCCATCCCCCTGCTAGTGCTGCAGCACAAATATTGAATAAGAATCATGGGAGGAAGAAAATGAGGAACCTGAAAGGACGCGTGGCAATCGTGACGGGAGCCGCCAGCGGCATTGGCCGGGCCTGCGCAGTGGCACTGGCCCACGAAGGGGTTGCAGTTTTAGCTACCGATATTGACGATCCTGGCGCCAAGGAAACGGTCGATCTTATAGAGAAACGTGGCGGAAAGGCCCTCTCGGCCCATCACGACGTCACCGACGAAGCCCGGTGGGATGAGATCATGACGCTCTGCGAGACCGAATTGGGCAGGCCGGCCATCATGGTGAACAATGCCGGCGTCGCGATCGGCGGAGCCATTCTCGAATTCAGCCTGGCCGACTGGCAGAAGCAGATGGCCATCAACATGGACAGCGTCTTCCTTGGCACGCGCGCGGCCATGAGGGCCATGCAGGAGTCCGGCGGATCGATCATCAACCTGTCGTCCATTGCGGGCCTGAGAGGCTCAGCTGGCGTCAGTGCCTATTGCGCGAGCAAGGGCGGCGTCCGCCTGTTCAGCAAGGCCGCCGCTGTCGAATGCGGCCAGCTCGGGTTCCCGATACGCGTCAACTCCATTCATCCCGGGATTATCGACACACCGATCTGGCAAAAATCCATCGCACGTATGACCGACACAATGAGCGCCGATCAATTGGCCGCCCTCTCCACCCAAAATGGCGCCAATGCATTGAGTGCCGATGCCATTGCGCGCGGGGCACCCATGGGTCGCGCCGGCCAACCGGAAGAGATCGCAGACATGGTTGTGTTTCTCGCCAGCGACTCCTCAAGCTATATCAGCGGACAGGAACTCGTTGTTGATGGCGCGATGACCGCGTGATGGTTTCGAGCGCGCGCGAACCCGGGTCATGGATGGCACGGCTGTATCGAACTCCGGTCAATTCTTTAGGATCGGCCGTTCGGCTCGGTCCGTATCTTGCAGTGCAAACTGCGTCTTTACGGCAGAGATTTAGCAAACCGGGTGAGATTTGACGGACGTTACTGTAATAGTTCCCTGCTACAACAATGCTGCCACCATTGAGACGGCAGTACAGAGCGCGCTTGGCCAAACGATGCCGGTCAAGGTTATCGTTGTCGATGATGCCTCAAGTGACGATTCGGCTCAGCGTGCCCGAAATGTCGCGCCGAAGGATCCGCGCCTTGTCGTTCTCGTTCAAGACCACAATCAAGGCCCGTCGGCGGCCCGTAACCGTGCCATAGCGCTCGCCGAAACCAAATGGGTCGCCATTCTGGACGCCGATGACTGGATCCATCCCGACCGTCTGCGCCGTCTCATAGAGCGGGCCGAGTCTGACCATCTCGATTTGGTCGCCGACGATCTGATCCGCGTTGAAGCCGTGACCGCCCCGAAGCAAGGCACACGGTTGTGGTCCGACACGCCGATCGGTGTGCTTCCGCTCACCCTCAGCCGCTTTGCGCTGGAAAACATCGACAGCCGAACCGGAAGCCGACGCGAGCTCGGATACCTCAAGCCGGTCATGCGACGGGAATTTCTGAAGGCGAACGATCTTGCCTACAGGGAAGAGATGCGGCTTGCCGAAGACTTTGAGCTGTATGCACGCGCCCTGAATGCGGGCGCCAGGTTCAGCCTCATTGATCCATGCGGCTATTTTTCGGTCGACTATCCCAACTCCTTATCGAAGGAATATGCTGCGGAAGACCTCAAGCGCGTGTTGAATCGGGATATCGAGCTACTCGGAATGGCAAACCTAACCGACGAGGAACGTCGTGCGCTCGGAGAACACAAACTCCTCTGGCACAAGAACTGGGCCTGGGTGCGCCTGATTGAATCTGTTCGGGCCCGCGATCTGCAGGGCGTCGCGCGGACGTTTATCGCTCCGCCACAAGTCGCAGCCGCCTTGGCAATTCGCTGCGTGCGGCATCTGACTGGTCGACCACCCGTCGCGCCTCATACTCATCGCAATGCCCGACCTCAGGACATCGAGACGATCCTGTCAGCCGTCCCCGATCAAACGGGCTGAGGAAAGCGCAGGACGCTCAAGACCGGCAAAATAGATACGTTGGTCGTTCCCAGACTGACGCCCTGCATACCGCGCTGTTCAACTCGTCCCCCGCGCCACCGCGAGGGCTTCCCCGGGACGACCCTGAATCAGAATGAAGAGTGCCTGAACGACGCGTTTGGCGAGACGTGGAGACAGGGCTGCGAGCGTCGCCACATAGGTCACCGCACCAATTGGAATCAGAACCAGGATTTGGACAAATCCAGTCCATGCGTCAGGCAAAATCCCCATACTGACCCAGACAATGAAGCCCATGATGACAGACGCGATGAGTGCACTGGATCCTGCGATTATTTGCCGGTGCATGGGGAATCCGATCGCCAGTTTCACAGCGTAGGCACCCAAGAACCAACTGACGATAAGCTGGGCCAGCAGCGCCCACGCGATCGCCTCGAGACCGATGTGAATCGTGGACATAACCGCAATGGCCGTCAGAACCGTGCCAACGATCGCTAATTTGAAATTCAGGTCCACCCGGCCAACGCCGTTCAGCACCCCTGTGTTGAATGCGGACGTCGGAGCGCGCAGTCCCATCAGCAAGAACACCTGAATCGTGGTGACTGCGGGCACCCATTGCTCTCCGAACACGACCGGAATGGCAATTGGTGCAATGACGCTCCCACCAATAAAAATCGGGTATGCGACCAGGGCAGCCAGTCGCATCGCCCCTTCGATCGCTCGGAACAGCATCGGCAGATCATTTTGCGCTTGAGACGCGACCGGCAAGGCGACAGCCGCAAAGGGCGTCACGAACGCTGACTTCGCTTGTTCGAGCAATCGCCCGGACATGTTGTACATGCCAAGCGCCGCTGGTCCCAACACGCCCCCAATCATGACCCTCGGAACGGCTCCGCCGATGGCCTGCACGACTTTTGTCGTCAGGTTTGTTGAATTGAAACGTGTGAGCTCATGGGTTTCGCTCCAGCTGGACTTGAATGATGGCCGCCATTTCGCGAGCCAGGCGAACATCAGCAACCTGACCATCCGCCTCGAAATTTCCATCCAGACGAGTGCCCATGCGTCCCTCAGAACGACCGCCAACCAGATGCCAATAGCAGCTGCGCTTACTGTCCCGACAACATCGACAATCGTGATTTCCTTGTAGCGCAGGTCCCTCTGCAGAAGCGCTGCGGGCACCGACGTGGCGGCGCCAATGATCAGGACGATCGAGAAAACTCGCAAAATTGGCACGAGTTCCGGATGGCTGAAACCGGCGGCGATGGCGGGTGCCAGCAGGCTGATACCCAACCAGAATAACAACGCCAGCCCCAGAGACTGCATGAAAACCGAATTAACATGACCTTTGGTCAAACCCGGGCGCTGGACGATTGAATCGTTCAGGCTGCCTGAGGCGAAAATCTCGGGGATCGAGAATGTCACGAGTGCCATTCCGAACACACCGAAATCCATTGGTGACAACAGCCTAGCTATGAAGACCAGAGACACCAGTCCGCCGATCATGCCGATCCAGTTGCCCATCGCGTTGAAGACGACGGCCTGGCCTGCGCGTCTGAGCAGACTGTGAGCCATTATACGTGGTCCGCGCTTTGGCTTTCGTGCCGATCAATTGGTAATGAGTCTTTGGCGTTGATGGTCATAGAGGCCGCCCGTTTGAGCTTGTTCATGATCAGAAAATAGCTAACAGATTTCCAACATCTGATCTTTGTGAATTCCGAACGAACTCTCCAACGCAGCCCCCGCGCGAGAGATGACACAATTTGCGCGCCGACCGGTGAGGCGCCAGCAAGTTCGCACAACTCGTCGATCAACTTGGTATTCGTCAGAATTTCATCGCACCCGTACTTTGACGCAAAAGCAGAGCGCAACGCAACAGTCTCGGGTTTTGAGAGCGGCGCCTGACTTAAACATTCAGCTGCACGCAGGTCCTTGATGGCGAGTTCCCAGAGTTTCTTGCGGGCCATCACGCTGGCACGTCTCAAAAGGGCGTGCCGCTTGTTCACCGGATCGGAGATAGACTGCCCATCGCTCAGGTATTCGTTCAGTTTGATCTGCGGATAGTAGTTGCGGAAGATCACCTGATCGAACTGAGACCAGGAGGAGTTCCTTTTCTTTGCCAGAACCTGCTTTGTCTGGGTTCCGCGTATGCCGTCATGTACGCGCTGCTTGAAGACAAATTCTTCGGTGGACACCGGCGTCCCAACCCGCGCGAGGCGGATCAGCATGTCGTAATCTTGTGAACGAACGAGACTTTCGTCGAACGCGCCGACCTGATCATAGAGTGACTTGCGAACAATCATGCCCTGCTGGTGGGCAAACATATCGTCCAAGGTGGCCGTCAGGAACTGGTCTGAATCGCAATTGGTCCAATAGCCCGTTCCTAGCATCCGCAATTCTCCGGAGCCATCGACAGAAAAACGTTCATGTCGCCCATATGCCATATCGGCAGCCGGATTAGCTTCAAGCAATCCAACAAGCGTTTCAATCGCCGTCGGAACAGCGAGGTCGTCATCATCAAAAATCCAGACGAGATCTCCCGTCACGTGCTTTAGGCCAAAGTTCAGGGCGGCGGATTTACCCGCATTGGACTTGGACAGGATGCGCACGCGCCCTTCATAAGCCTTCAATTGCTCAAGCGTGTCATCCGTTGAGCCATCATTAATGATGATGACTTCATGTACCGGACGGGTCTGTGCCAGAATGGACTCCAAACTCTCGATCAATAAGGCCGACCGATTGAAAGTCGGGATCAGGACCGTAACGTCAAATGGCTTCATTGTTCATTCCGACTCATGCTGTTGGGCCAATATTAGGCTCCTCGCCGCGACCTACTGCGGCGTGGCACCGAACTTGCTCCCAGAGATCGTAGCAAATAGCGCGCCAGTTGGAATTTCGATACGTAAATTTCGCACATATTGGCTTCCGCAAAACAAAGGACCGTCCGAGAATGAAAATCGCGTTCTTCGTCAATGCCTTCCCGATGATGTCAGAGGCATTCATTGCGAATAGCGCGGCGGCCCTGATTGATCAGGGCCACAGTGTCGACATTTTCGGAGTCGGGAACGTCACGCCGACCGGACTTTCCGTCAAATCGGTTGAAGATCACCATTTGGAGAGACGGACGGTCAACATGAGCTGGCCAACGTCACGCCTCGGCCGCGTTGCCGGCCTGCCAGGCGCACTCAATACAATTGCGCGTAAAAATGGTGTGGCTGCGCTCGGCAGGCTTCGTCCGAACATCTATCGGCGCTCAATGCGCGATCTGACGGCCGTCTATCAGGCCAGCGCATTTGGTCGCGACGGAGAGTACGACATACTCCATTGCCAGTTTGCAACACTCGCCGAAGGCGTCATCAAGCACCGCAAAGCCGGTTTTCTCAAAGGCCATATCGTCGTCAATTTCCGAGGCTATGATATCTCGGAAACAGTCGCAGCGATTGGGCCACACGTTTATGATCACGTCTGGTCTGAAGCATCGAGCTATGTTGCCAATTGCGATTATTTTCGTAGACGGGCTGTCGATCTTGGATGCCCGGAAGACCGTATCGACGTCATAGGCTCGGGTATCCGCCTCGAAAACTTCCCTTTTGAGCCGGCCACCGACCGGGGAGAAAACCACGTCCGGTTTCTCATGGTTGGTCGGTTGATTGAACGAAAGGGGTTCCAGGTCGCGCTTCGCGCGCTTGCCGAATTCATTCGACGTACTGAAACACCGATAAAGGTCGATATCGTGGGCGATGGCGCAATGCGCCCAGGTCTGGAAGCGCTGGCGAATGATCTCGGACTTGGCGCATCAGTCCAGTTTCACGGCGCCCGCACACATTCCGAGATTGCAGGCTTCCTACGTCATACAGATGTATTTCTTGCGCCCTCGATGACCAGTGCCAGAGGCGGCCAGGACGCTCCGGTCAATACGTTGAAGGAAGCAATGGCTGTCGGTCGACCGGTTATCGGCACGATTCATGGCGGCATTCCTGAACTGGTCATAGAGGGAGAAACAGGCGTTCTGGCGACTGAAAACGACGTCGACAGCCTGTACGCCGCTATCATACGCCTCATGGACCAGCGGGCCAATTGGCCTCAACTCGTGACGCGAGCACGCGCAAAAGTCGAAGATATGTATGACCTGGATCGGGTGACAGAAAGACTTGTGACGCTTTATGAACGGACAATTGCACGGGGAAATGCACACCCGACGGACTGACACGCGGAATCGGGGCAAAACCGGCAGGCACGAAACTTGCTGCAATATTCCCGATCCAGACAGTCTGCGCCCCCAGGGCGTTGCGATTTGGAACGATATCCAGTCCCGCCGAACCAAGATTGATCCAATCTGTCCGGTGGAATGGCCTGCGGGGGAACTGCCCCCAAAAGCCGGCGGCAAATTATTATAGAGTGAAGGTTCGGAGATTATGCAAAGCCAAACAATCAAGACCGCACCCGATGTCACGGTTATCGTGCTTCATCGCGACCGGTTCAGTCTTGCTGTTGAAAGCCTGAAAGAGATCATCGCCGCCACTCACAGCCCCTACAACCTGCTTTACGTCGATGCAGGCAGCCCCCGTAAAGTGGCGGCCGAATTGAAACACATCTGCGACGAAAATGGTTTTCGCTACGAGCGTAGCGACGCACTCCTCAGTCCGGCCCAGTCACGAAATCGCGGTCTTCGCCTGGCTGACACCAAATACGTCGCCTTTGTTGAAAGTTGCACATTCGTTGCGGATAACTGGCTGCAAGAACTGATCAAGTGCGCTGACGAGACCGGCGCCGAAGTCGTCCAACCGCTCATGTGCCAGAGCAAGCCTTTCCACAACGAAATCCATCAGGCGGGCGGCACCTTCGCGAAAGATGTCGAACTTTTCTTTCGGGGCGCCCCTGAGGATCACGTGATTTGTGACATTCATGCGCACCAGGGCAAACAGGTCACAGAGGTCCCTCTCGTCCGGACGGAAACCCAGGTGACTGAAGTCCACTGTTTTCTTGTCAGGCGCGACACGTTTGAACGGTTCGGCGATTTCGATGAGTCGATGCTGTCGACAAAGGACCATCTCAATTTTTCAATGACCGTGTGGAAAAATGGTGGCCGCATCATGCTCCAGCCCACGTCCGTAGCGACGTTCTATGTCCCCAGCCGGCACAACCCCATTCATCTCTCCGATTATCCCTTCTTCATCCTGCGCTGGTCGCCCAAATGGCAGGCCGACAGCCTCAATCACTTCAAGACGAAGTGGGGACTCGAAGGCGATCCATATTTCCAGCAACGAACCGACATTATCACCTGGCGCTATCATGAGGCGATCCTGAAGCCCTTTGCCCGGCGAATTCCGTTCATCGGACGCAGCTACAAGGTCCAGAAAATTGTAATGCGGGCGCTCGAACCGGTCGTGGTCGCCTGGAGCTTGTGGCTGGCAAAGCGCCACGAAAAGACCTTGGTCGAGGATGTTGCCAACACCCCGCAGCGCAGGATCGGGAACCCAGCCCATTCGCTTTGAACATCCGAGCGAGATTCAGTTCAATCCGCCCTGCAGGCTCACCTCAGGTGCGAGTACTCCAACGGGGTCGTCAATGTCACGGCCCCTGCCGGGGCCTGCCTTCCGCTTTGCTTAAAGAATCGAAACGTCATGCCACATCACACCGACAAGACGCCGAACGCGACCATCATCGTTTCGG
This sequence comes from Hyphomonas sp., assembly GCF_037969335.1. Taxonomy (GTDB): domain Bacteria; phylum Pseudomonadota; class Alphaproteobacteria; order Caulobacterales; family Hyphomonadaceae; genus Hyphomonas. The sequence goes on from NZ_JBBKXE010000053.1 coordinate 20,873, forward strand.
CGAGGGAGCGGTTCAGTCTGGCTGTCCGCTCCTTGAATACACTCATATCGGCAACGCGGGCGCCGTATGACCTCATCTATATCGATGCCGGCAGCCCTAAAGGCGTCGCCTCTGAACTGAGACGGATCTGCGCCGAACATGGTTTCACTTATCACAGGATCGACCATTATCTGAGCCCCGCCCAATCCCGCAACCGCGGCCATCACATGGCAGGCACGAAATACGCGGTGTTCGTGGAAAATGACGTCTTCGTTGCCGACAACTGGCTCGCTCCCTTGATCGATTGCGCCGAACAGACAGACGCCGAAGTTGTGCAGCCCCTGATTTGCCAGGGCGCCCCATTGCACAGCGAAATCCACCATGGGGGTGGCAATTTCACGAATGATTTCGACGGTTTCTTCAACGGGCCCGTCGTCGCGCGTCGTCTCGCGGATCGCCACTTCCTTCATCAAGGCAAGAAGGTGGGCGATGTCGCCTTGGCGCGAAGCGAAACCCAGGTCTGCGAAACCCATTGCATGCTGGTGCGACGCGACACCTTTGAACGGTTCGGCGATTTCGATGAAAAGATGCCATATTCGAAAGATCACGTCGATTTCAGCATATCTGTATGGGCCAAGGGCGGCAGGATCATGCTGGAATCGACGTCAATTGCGACGGTCTGCCATCCGGACAGCGCTCATCCTTTGGAAGCAATGGACTTGCCCTTGTTCATCCTGCGCTGGTCGCCCAAATGGCAACGCGAAAGCCTCGACTATTTCCGCAAGAAATGGGGCCTTCAGGCTGATCCCTATTTCGACAAATACGCCAAACAGAAGAATTGGCGTTACCATGACAACGTCGTGCTCCCGACCGTTCGCAAGGTCCCCTTCGTCGGATCGAGCCATAAGGTGCAGAAGATGGCATCCGTCGCCATGCTTCCTTTTGTCAGCGCAGCCGGCACGCGGCTCGGAAACAGGCACGCCGCCCGGACGGCCAATTGGAACAGTCGCGAAATCCAGTAATCGCGCAATTCCCTCGGTCGGGGAATTGCGCCGAGGTCACATAGCGTATTCGGCGATTGAACACCCACCAGTGGTAGAGTTTTCGACTGAAGCGCAAGAGTCACGTTCTTCAATCCACAGCTGCGACCCCACTGTCCTAGCAAGTGGTTTGACACTTGCATTCCTCTGGGCCATCAAGCGCGTCGGGGATCGCAAATGCCAATATCTGACAGTGTTAAACTTATCGGTGACGTTACCGTGCATCATCCGGCACTCGTCAACTTGTACGGGTGCGAGGTGCGCGATGGCAGTCGCATTGGCGCGTTTGTTGAGATCCAGAAGGGCGCAGTCATTGGCGAGCGCTGCAAGATTTCATCGCATACATTCATTTGTGAAGGCGTCACGATTGAGGATGAGGTGTTTGTCGGCCACGGCGTGATGTTCACGAATGATCGCTTACCGCGCGCAACAAATCCGGACGGATCCGCCCAATCCGAGGCCGACTGGACACTGGAACTTACAACAGTGAAACGACAGGCTTCGATCGGATCGAACGCAACGATCCTGTGTGGCATCACGATCGGCGAAGGCGCGCTTGTCGCCGCCGGAGCGGTCGTCACTCAGGATGTGCCCGATTTCGCAATAGTCGCTGGCGTGCCAGCCAAGGTGGTGGGCGATGTCCGAAAAAAGTAAGAACGTCACAGGCACAATTGATCGCGGCCCCGCCGCCAAAACACGCAAAGGGCCCAGAATGAGCGCCGAAAAAGACCAGAAGAAAACCGTCAACATCGGCGTCGTGGGGTACGGCTACTGGGGTCCCAACCTCGTACGCAATTTTTCCGAACTGAAGGATGCGCGCGTCCACACGGTGGCCGACCTCAATCCGAAAGTTCTCGAAATCGTCGCACGCCGCTTTCCGGCGACAAAGACCACGACTGACTTTCAGGAAATGATCCGCGATCCGGAAATCGATGCAGTCGCAATCGCCACCCCGGTCAACACGCACTTTTCACTCGCCATGGCCGCCCTTAAGGCCGGCAAGCACGTCTGGCTCGAAAAGCCGATGGCAGAGACGTCTCTCCAGGCGCGATCACTGGTCGAGGAAGCCGAAAAGCGCGGCCTCGTCCTGCACGTCGACCACACATTCATCTACACCGGCACGGTTCGGAAGATTAAGGAACTCGTTGACGCTGGCGACCTTGGCAAGATTCTTTACTATGACTCGATCCGCGTGAACCTCGGCCTGTTCCAGCGCGATGTGAACGTGATCTCCGACCTCGGCGTCCACGACTTCTCCATCCTTGATTACCTGTTTGACGAGCATCCGGTCGCTGTGTCCGCAGCTGGTATCAATCACTTCCCGGGCACGCCTGAGAACCTCGCCTACATCACACTCTTTTATGAAAGCGGCCTGATCGCCCATGCCAACGTGTCCTGGCTCGCGCCGGTCAAGGTTCGCCAAATACTCATCGGTGGCTCCAACAAGATGATCACGTATGATGATCTCGAGCCGAGCGAAAAACTGAAAATTTACGACAAGGGCGTCAGCTTCACGGATGATCCGAAACAGATCCATGAAATGCGCGTTGGCTACCGGACGGGCGACATGTGGGCGCCCAAGGTCGATGGCGCCGAAGCGCTGCGGGTCGAAGGCGAACATTTCGTCGACTGCATCGTCAATGGAACCAAGCCCCTTACCGACGGCCATCTGGGCCTGCGCGTGGTCGAAGTCATAGAAGCGGCGACGAGCTCGATGCGTGGCCGCGGCGAAACCGTTCACCTCCCCCGCCAAGGAAAGTAGATATGATCCCGTTTGTTGACCTCAAAGCCCAGTATCACTCGATCAAGCCTGAAATTGACGCGGCCATTCAAGGCGTACTCGAAAGTTGCGCTTTTACGCTGGGCCCTGATGTTGTCGCTCTCGAGAAGGAATACGCCGACTACTGCAACAATGCTGAAGCCGTTGGCGTAAACAACGGAACGAGCGCGCTGCACCTGTCGCTTCTGGCAGCAGGCATTGGCCCGGGTGATGAAGTCATCACCGTGCCACACACGTTCGTGGCCTCCGCTGCCGCGATTTACTACACCGGCGCCACGATCAAGCTTTGCGACATCGATCCGGTGACGTTTACAATGGACCCGGAAGCGCTCGAAGCTGCGATCACGCCGCGCACCAAGGGCATTATTCCCGTTCACCTGTATGGCCAGATGGCCGACATGGACCCGATCATGGCCATCGCGAAGAAGCACGGCCTCGTGGTTCTGGAAGATGCCGCCCAGGCGCACGGCGCGGAATACAATGGCCGTCGCGCCGGTTCAGTTGGTGATATTGCGGGCTTCTCCTTCTATCCCGGCAAGAATCTGGGTGCGGCTGGCGAAGGTGGCATGGTCGTCACCGGCAATCCTGAATATGCCCGCAAGGTCCGCATGCTGCGTGACTGGGGCGCCGAAAAGAAATACCATCACGAACTCAAGGGCTTCAACATGCGCCTCGAGGGCATTCAGGGCGCCGTTCTGAGGGTGAAGATGAAGTACATCGAGAAGTGGACGGAGATGCGTCGTGACGCCGCCGTTCGCTATGATGAAATGTTTGCGGGTACCGGCGTCGCCACTCCGGTCCAGTTGGACAATCGTCGCCACGTATACCACCTCTACGTCATCCGTACGCCGGATCGCGCACGGTGGATCGAAGAGCTGTCCAAGAAACAAATTCAGACCGGGATCCACTACCCCTTCCCCGTGCATCTTCTGCCGGCCTATGCCGACCTTGGATACAAGCAGGGACAATTCCCGCATTCGGAAAAAGCAGGCAACGAAGTTCTGTCCTTGCCAATGTATCCCGAGATCACCGGCGACATGCAAGCTGAAGTCGTTGACGCCGTCAAAGTGCTCCAGATGCAACTCGCAGATTCCTGATCCAGATATTGATTCAGCGGCTGCTTCGGCGGCTGCACGACCGACAACAAGCGTAGAATAAAAAGGCGACGGAAATGAACCTAGATGAGGCAAAAATCCTGGTGACTGGTGGGTGTGGCCTGATCGGCTCCACGACGATTGACGAAATTCTTGCGACGAGCCGTCCGAAGAAGATCGTGATCTTTGACAACCTGGTCCGCGGCTCGATGCAAAACGTCGCCGAGATCATGAAGGACCCGCGGGTCGAACTCGTGAAAGGTGACATTCGTGACGCCAAGGCCGTCATGGACGTGACGTCAGGCATGGACGCCGTCATCCACATGGCGGCCATCCGCATCACCGCCTGCGCTGCCGAACCGCGCGAAGCCATGGAAGTCATGTGCGACGGTACGTATAACGTGATCGAAGCCGCCCAGAAATGCGGCGTCCAGAAAGTGCTCGCGGCATCGTCAGCGTCCGTCTACGGCATGGCGGATACATTCCCGACGACCGAAGAACACCACCCCTACAATAACCGGACCTGGTATGGCGCTTCGAAGGTAATGCTCGAAGGCCTGCTCCGGTCGTTCAACGACATGTACGGCCTGAATTACGTCTCGACCCGCTATTTCAACGTGTACGGTCCGCGCATGGACATCCACGGTAAGTATACCGAAGTGCTCGTCCGCTGGATGCAGCGCATCGCCGAAGGCGTCCCGCCGCTGATCCTCGGCGACGGCAAGACGTCGATGGATTTCATCAACATCGAAGACCTCGCCCGCGCCAACGTTCTGGCCTTGAAATCCGACGTCTCCGACGAGGTCTTCAATATCGCCTCGGGCGTCGAAACCAGCCTCAACGAACTGGCTGCAGCCCTGATGAAAGTCATGGGCGCTGACCCTGCAATGGTTCCCGAATACGGCCCCGAGCGCTCGGTCAACGCCGTGGCGCGGCGTCTCGCGGATACGTCCAAGGCCGAAAAAATGCTCGGCTTCAAGGCCGAAATCGACCTCGAAGAAGGCCTCAGGCGGCTGGTATCATGGTGGCAGGCCAATAAGGACGTATTCGAATGATCCCGATCATAAGACCCGTCATGGATCAGGCCGAAGCGGATGCCGCCGCGCGCGTCATCCTGTCCGGCTGGATCACGCAAGGGCCGGAAGTCGCGGCGTTTGAAAAAGAGTTCGCGTCCTTCATGGGGGCCGAACACGCTGTCGCCGTCTCCAACTGCACCACCGGGCTTCACCTGGCCCTGCTGGCCGCCGGTGTCGAGGCAGGCGACGAGGTCATCACGGTCAGCCATTCCTATATCGCAACCGCCAACGTGGTGCGCTATTGCGGGGCCGAGCCGGTCTTTGTCGATGTCGATCCGGCAACCTTCAACATGGATCCGGCCCTCATCGAGGCCGCCATCACGGCGCGCACCAAGGCCATCCTGCTGGTTCACCAGATGGGCATGCCCGCCGACTTGTCGGCCATTGTCGGCATTGCCCGCAAGCACGGCCTCAAGGTCATTGAGGATGCAGCCTGTGCCGCTGGTTCGGAAATAAACTGGCAGGGCGAGTGGGAAAAGGTCGGACGCGTCCGCGGCGATGCGGCTGTATTTTCGTTCCACCCGCGCAAGATCATGTCCACCGGCGACGGCGGCATGATCACCACGCCACACGAAGACTGGGCCGCGAAATTCCGTCTCCTCCGCCAGCACGGCATGAGCGTACCCGACACGGTGCGCCACAAGGCCAATACGGTGATATTCGAGACGCACCCCGTGCTGGGTTACAATTACAGGATGACTGATATCCAGGCGGCCGTCGGCCGGGAGCAGCTCAAGCGCCTGCCTGCCATCACGGCACGGCGTCGCGAGATTGCCGCCGCCTACAAGGCACAGCTTGCGTCCGCCCAATGGATCGGCCTGCCGGAAGAGCCCACTTGGGCGCGGTCCAACTGGCAGAGCTTTTCAGTACAGATCCCGGACGATTGCGATCAACGCGATGTCATGCAGAAAATGCTCGACGCGGGCGTTTCGACGCGTCGCGGAATCATGTGCGCGCATCGTGAGGCCGTATACAGCCAGACGCCGTTGCGGGCGCCCCTGCCGCATTCCGAGTTTGCCCAGGACAACCGCATCATCCTGCCGCTCTATCCGCAGATGACTGACGATGACATCAGCGCGGTCGTCGACGCCCTGAAGCTGGCAACCGCAAAATAACAACGCGATGTTACGCACGCTAAAGCGCCTCGTCCGGGGCATCACGAGCACCTGATTCAGGGGCTACTCAAGTCGAGGTTTCACAGAATGGCCCTGCGCCAGGCAATCAGACGTTCGGTTAAATCGGTGGCCAAACCGGTGGTGCAGACGGCTTGGCCCTTAGTGGAACAGGCCGCCTACCAAAGTGCGGCCCTGACGCGTGGCAGCCGGGGCTTGAAAGTCGTCTGGGCGGATACCTGGAACCCGGCCATGGACGACGCCCTCAACCATCTCCCTCCCCCGCCCGGCGTCAGTCGCGATCAGTACCGCGAACTGCTCCTGCCGACCCAGCACGCCAAGCGCCACGCGCTTGTCCTCGAGAATGATACGCCAATCTCGATCATCTCCATGCGCCGGCGCGGCAAGGCCTGGGAGCCGGTGTCCTACCAGGCCCTGTCCGGATTCGTTGCCCCAGCGGCCGACCCTGCCGCGCTCGGACGCGCCATCAACGCGCTTGGGATTGAACTCAAGATCGAGTCCGGTCTCAGCGAAGAGGCCATGCAAATGGGCGCCCGCTATGCCTGGCCCTATGACGTCGTTCGCGTGTTCCTTCAGACCGAATACGAAGACCACTGGCTGCTGGACGACCGCAAGCACATGAAACACATCTCCAGCGCCCGCAAGAAGTGCAAGCGCATGCATCTTGTGGTCGATGGCGAGGGCGACCTCGAATGGACTGTCAATCAATGGGAAACCAACTGGGCCTCATCGGCCGCGCTGGAGACCGTCGCCGCGCCGGATCGTATCCGCTTCTGGAAATCCCTGCGAACAACTCCGGAGATCGACGATACGATGCGCGTCCATACCTACCTTCTATATGATGGAGACACACGCGTTTCCGGAGCGATTGCGACCAGTGTCGGCGAAGATCAGCTCGGCCAGTGCCTCGGTCAGCTCCCCGCCTATCGCAACCGCGGGGTCGGCACGCGCGTGCTCGACGCGACACTGCAGCACGCCGCTGCCGCAGGTTACCAGGTCCATGATTTCGGCGGTGGCCACGATTACAAAGCCCTTTGGGGGCCTTTCGGAACCCAGCGCTATGCGGCGATTTTCCGTCCCAAACTGATCGAGGCCCTGCAATGGTCCCGGGACTGAAACTTGAACATCCGGGCTGACTCCCCGCCAGGTGCAATTTAGAGACCTTTGACAAATATGATTGCGGACCCATCAAGCTTCCGCTCAAAAACCACATAGAATAAGAGCGCAGAACGAAGCAAATGTCCGACATTTCCAGTACAATCCAGACGGGTCTTCTCGAAAACCTTCCCGAACTCCGCGCGACGATGGAAGAAAACCATCGCCAGTTCGAAGCGTTGAACGCGCAGGCAGAAGGGCTTTTCGCCAAGGGCAATCTGAACGCCTCTGCTGTCTACGCCCTGCTCGCCGCATGGATCGCGGCACATTCCCATTGCGGCCTCTTTGCCAGCGCGCGGCTTGAGCGCCTCCTCACGTCCATCGGGCGTAAGGCACAGGGCGACGAAGGCTCTCCGGGGCGCAATGCCGATCGCCCCGAACGCTTCGAGCGCGTCCTCCACGTCGCAAGCGATGTGCGCAATCTCGGCGGATTGGCCAACATGCTCCGCCGCTGGATCGAGAGCGATCCCTCACGCACGCATTCCCTCGCCATCACGCACCAGTCCGGTCTCGTCCTGGAAGGCCTGACAGAGGCAGTGGCCAACGCTGGCGGGGAGATCATCTATGTCAATCGCGAGGCCGACGGCATCATCGGGTCGGCGCGGGCCCTCCGGCGGGCCGCCCTGAAAAATGACGTCATCGTGCTTCACACGGCCAATTCCGACGTCATCCCCAACATCGCCTTCGCGCAGCCGGACCTGTTTCCGCCCGTCTTCTTCCTGAACCATTCCGATCACATGTTCTGGCTCGGCTCGGCGATCAGCCATATCGTCGGCTCGATGCGGCAGGCTGCGCTCGACATCGCCACGCAGCGCCGCGGCATTGCGCCGGAGCGTTCGATTCTCGTCCCCATTCTGGCGACACCGCCCTCGCGCAGCCAGGAACGGGCAAAAGCCAAGGAGAAGCTTGGGCTCGCTGCCGATGAGATCCTCATGATTTCAGTTGCCCGCGCCCAGAAATTCCGGACGCTTGAAGGCCTGACCTATGCCGACGTCCACGTTCCCCTGCTGCAGGACCGCCCGAACGCCCGCCTTGTCGTCGTCGGTGGCGGTGCGCGCCCCGATTGGGACGCTGCGAGCGCACAGGTGGGCGGCCGCATCCAGTCCCTCGAGCCGCAGGATCCGAAACCCTGGTTCGAGGCAGCTGATATCTACGTCGACTCCTTCCCGTTCTGCTCGGCGACGTCGATGATGGAAGCGGCGAGCTATTCCATCCCTTGCGTCTCACGCTTTCTGTGGCCCGATGCCGCGCGGATCAGCGGCATGGACCATCCGGGGCTGGCCGGGCCGTTACTCGAAGGCCGCACGAACGCAGAATATCTCGGTCTTATCCGGCCCCTCATCGACGCCGCCGACAAGCGCGCGCAATCGGGCACGGCCATCATGCAGTCCGTGATTGCGTCCAACGCAACGCCCGGATGGAACCGTTACATGGAAGCCGCGATGGCCGCCGTGATGAGTCTACCACCGGTAGAGCCCGGCCATGTTTACGGAAGTTTGCTGAGCGATGTTCCCAACATGGGAGAGCCAGACGTGCGGTTACAGTCACTATATGGATTTTCCCCGCCATTCACTGACTTGTTACGCGGACATTTGACGCTATTACCTTTGGGACAACGCCTGCGAGCTTGGCGACGTGTTTATCGTGCCGGCGGATTCAAGAATGCAGGTATTGCCTTTAAACATTTGGCGCCCGAATGGGCTATCAGGCGAATCAAAGATCGCTGAGCCTCGGGGGGGGAACGAGTAGAATGACCAGGATTTCTGTTATTATACCTTATTACCAGCGCGAGCAGGGCATCCTGCGCCGCGCGCTGGATACGGTATATGCGCAGGACCTGTCCGGACGCGATGTCCAGGTCGACATCCTCATCGTTGACGATGAATCCCCCTCTCCACCCGAATTGGAACTGGACGGCCTGAACCGCGACGGCTTTTCAATCCGTGTCCTTCGCCGACCGAATGGCGGGCCCGCCCAAGCGCGGAATACGGGCCTCGATGCAGCAACCGGTGCCGACTATGTCGCATTCCTTGACAGCGATGATCTGTGGCGGCCAGCGCACTTGGCGACGGGGCTCTCCTTGCTGGAAAAAGGCGCACAGATCTATTTCTGCGACAGTCTGTACAGCGAGACGGAGACCTGGTTCAGCGGACTGGATTGTATCGATCGTCTCGTGGCGGCATCAGACCTTCAAGGCGACGCGCTCTACCTGATCTCCAAGAAAAAGATTCTGCCGCTTTTTATCGAGTCATGCCTGGCCCACACATCCACGGTCATCTTCGACTATGCCGCTATCCCCGACGTCCGCTTCGACGCCTCGCAACTGACGGCCGGTGAAGATTACCTGTTCTGGCTTTGCGTTCTTCAGCAGACCGACATGGCAGCCTACTCTACTCATATTTTGAGCGATCGCGGGCGCGGCATCGACCTCTACCGGTCAGCCCTGGACTGGAACAATCCGGAATGCGTGAAGCGCCTGTATTACGCGCTCAGGCTGCACCAGAAGATCAAGCACCAGTACTGTGAAACACAGGAACAGAAGCGTCATGTCGGCGAGAAGATCACCCTGCTCCGACGGGGCATCGCTTACCTGTTTATGCGGAATTTCCTGCGTCACCCGAGATCCAATGCCTGGGTACTCAGCCGCCTCGTCATCCATGACTTTCCGTCATTCCTGCTCCTGCCCGCAAACATGCTGATTACGGCCCGGCAAAAACTCGCGGGCAAAGTGGATTTTCCGATTGGCTGACGCGGTCTGGATAGACATCGCGCCGCTCCGGATGGACGCAATCAACTAGCTGAAAATAGTCCGTGCTGACTGACGCAATTCGGTCTTCCCGATCAGGCATCGCAGCGTGCGAGATGGGAAAATCCAGAAGGCGCTCGACACCGCCTTGATCACGCCCCAGCGCTCGTGCCGTCCGGCCCGCTGCGCAGCGACATCCAGGAAATACTCCCAGTAATACATCTGGCAGGCGTAGTAGGACCGGATCAGTGCCTTGGCATTTGTCCAGCGCTTCCTGTTCGGCAATGCGTGACGCAGGAATATGCGCCGCGTGAAGGCAGACCGCATCAGCTGCATGTCGTTGAACGAGCCCTTTGGCCGTTGGCGAAACAGGACACAGGGCTTGGCCACGAAGCCGAATTTCCGGTCTGCGGCGATCCGGATCTGCCAGTCCCAATCGGAATCGCCGATCAGCGATTCATCCATATATCCGTGCGACTCAAGCACGCTGGCCCGGAAAAGCGTGCCGCCAACTTGCGGGAAGTAGCCGTTCATCAGCATCATGAAGAAATCGCCGTCTTCCGGCACGATGTGCGGCCATGGGTCGTTCATCGGCGTCAGGTCCGGATCGGTGGAAATGATCTGCCCGAAAGCGCCGGCAAATTCGGGGTTCGCATCGAGCACTTCGATATGTGTCCGGACATGCGCGGGTAGCCAGATGTCGTCATCATCCAGGAAGGCGATGAACTCACCCGTTGCCCGACTCATGGCCAGGTTACGCGGAGCGGGGCAACCATTCTTGGATGTGTACTGGTAGATCGCGCCAAAGCTCTCGGCCACTTCGCGGCTTTCCGGCAGGCCGCCATTGTCCCCGACGAGGATTTCAAATTTGAGATCTGGACCTTCCACCGCCCGTATCGAGGCCAAAGCCTCGCGCAGCATCTGCGGCCTGTCGCGGGTCGCGACAATGACCGATACGAGACGTGGCGCGGCCATCAGAACCACTCTTCCCAGCTATCGAACTTGCCCTTGAGCAGCGCGTCGAAAATGAAGTCGCCATCATATTTCGTCACGAATGTCCGGGCGACCGTATCCTGCGGACGCGTCTCTTCAGCCTGGGCATAGATCGTTGAATAGCCGGCATCGCGGGCAAGCCTGCGCGCGTCATCCGTCCAGTTCCCGGACTGTCCGAAGGGGATCGCGAATGTATCGGGAGCAAATCCGAGGCGCTTCCGGAATACTTCGCGTGAGCCGGCAAGCTCATCGACCATCTGGTCGACGCCGATCTCGTTGAATTGCGGATGCGTTGCCGAATGGCTCCCCATATCTGCGCCGGCCGCGAGAAGGGTCTCGATATCCTTCCAGGACAGGGCAAAGTCCTCCGGCATCCAGTGGCGCCCCTCGGACCATTCCGAGACGGGAAAGAAGGTCCAGGGCAGCCCGAGATCCTTCAAAATCGGCGCGGCATTGGTCAGCACGCTCTTGAGGCCATCATCAAACGTAATGGCCAGGTCCTTGGGGCCCCCGCCCGTTCGCACGATTTCGCCTGCAGGCACAAAATTGAAGCCCGCGTTCAGGGCCCGCTCGAGTTGGCGGCGGAACTGGTCGGGAGTCACATCATTGACGCCCCACTCGGTTTGACCAACCGTATGGTAGCAAAGGATTCGACCGATATAGCGTTTCCGCGCACGACCGAGCGCCGCCAGGATATTGCGCTCACAGCACAGCCGGCACGATGCGACATGGGAGCGGGTCAGACCCGTCCTTCGGATGGCACTTTTGAGCGCCTTTTTCATACTGCAGACTCCCGTGGCAACCTGCGAGTATCGCCGGCATCCCCCGCGATCATTACAGCAGGCCGCCTATCAAGATTCAACGTGTAAACGCTCGTTTCCCCGGCATTTCCGCATTTTCTCACCCGATATCCCCACACGCGCGACAAGTTTCAACGCGTCCTCACCCCGTGGCAGAACAATTGCACGTCGTCTGTAGCATTTCATCGAAAATTCGGCCCAAATGGCTGAACGGGTTGTACGACAACAAGGGGAGTGGTGGGCATATGTTTGGGGGCATCCGACACAAACTGAAGAACACAGTCCGGCAATGGCGCATAAACGGCCAGATCCAGCGCATGATGAAACGGGTCAAGGCAGACAACGAAATCTTCGACAGGACTTATGCCGTCGACACGGCGACAGACGTTTTGCTAGACGCGTACGATGTTCCGGAAGAGGCGACCAAGGGTGCGGGCTACTATCAGGCGATCCACGAAGGCGTCCTTCGCACGATCATTTCCAATCTTGTACAGGAAGCTCAGACGTTCGATTTTATCGACATCGGCTCCGGCAAGGGCAAAGCCCTGCTTGTCGCATCGAAATTCCCGTTTCGGCGCGTTCTCGGTGTGGAGCTATCGCCCAAGCTCCATGCCGTCGCTGCGGCCAACATCCAAGCCTTCTCCGCGAGCGCTGAAGCGGTTTGCGGGGACGTTTCGTCGGCTTGTATCGACGCCCGCGAACTGACCGGCCTCGGCGATAAAACCTTGCTCTTTGTGTTCAACCCTTTCGACGAAGGTCCGATGCAGCCATTCGTCAAGCGCCTGGAGGCCGAGGCCAGGGATCGTACGGTTTTCGTGGCTTACCTGAACCCGCGCGCGCGCCGTCCGTTCGATGAATCCAGGACATTCATGCCGTTGCTGGAAACCCAGCGACTGGCTGTATTCGGGTGTGGCGACGCAGCCATCTCAGACGAAGCGCGCGCCGCCCTGACGGACAAATTCAATTCCTGGAACGTCTAGGCAACGCGCCAGGTCACGCCGCCCTGGCACATGGATCGCCGCTGGCGACCTGGAAACTACGCTCTGTGAACATCTTATTCTGGAGCGGGCGAAGAGCGCCAAAACTATTTAAATATTCTTATTTTTCAATGTGTTATGTGGTCATGATTTCCAAAAACTAGCCCAACAACTAGCCCAAAAACTGGCCCAAAAATGCGGGTTGATGAGAACCAGACATTCTTGCCTATTTCATGTCTCAAATGCCCACCTAAGACCGTGAAATGCTGACAGTCCATTTGTAAACTCGCGAACCGCTTTGCGTCGCAGTCCCCCATAGATGAATTTTCACGAAGCCGCGATCACTTAACAATATGCCACATACCTGCCTATGCTTCCCGAGCTGCCGTCTCGCGCGGGTCACCTGGCGTCTCGTCCGAGGCAATAGGCACCTGCGTCCAGCCGGAACCGGGGGTCGCTTCGATCTGCAAGAAGCAATCGCAGTGATATGCCTTCTGCATGATCGTGCTCACCCGCATGTAGCGCCCATTCATCGCGTCTTTCGACAGGGTCAGGTGGATGAACCCGTGATCGCGGACATTCGCGTAACAGACGTCCTCATTTTTCGCGATGATTGCACGCTCAACCATATCAAAAAAATCGGGGGTGTTACCGATATATCCGTATCCACCCGGCGATGTCACACTGCCTGTCGCAAGCTCCAGTCCCACGAGCTTATCCGTTTTGGGATGGTGAAGCTCGTTCGCCCAGAACATGTGACTGTCGCCCGAGAGGACAATCATGTTGGCATCAGCGGCCTGCGCGTCATTGTAAAGCCGTTCACGGGCGGCAGCATAACCATCCCATGCATCGAGCCCAGCCGGCATACCCCATGAACTACGTTGAAGCCATTTCGAAGCATATCCACCATTGGCCAGCACAGCATCGACCACCTCTGGCTGCAGGATGCTCATGAAATCCGGCGTCCGCATTCGCGCCATAACGGTCTGATTGCCGATGACCTGCCACTGAACTCCCCGCTGGCGGGATGCATGGAGAACCTCGGCAAACCAGGCTTCCTGGGCAGCGCCCATCATCGTGCGCTCCGGCTTGTTCAGGACATCGCGCTCGAAAGTCTCCAGGTCGGGAGCGCCGTCACGCATCGGCATGTCGCGCTCATAGGATATCTGCTGGTCACGCCCCGTAAGCCGAGTTTCAATGACGATAAGAGACGCAATACTGCCGAAATCATAGACCCTGTTGAGACGCTCTCGGGCGGCGCCCGTAACCGGGTCTCGCATAGGTAGCCATTCGAAATAGGCCTGCAGAGCGGCGTTGCGGCGGTTATGCCAGGCATCACCCACTGCCCTGTCCTGCCCCGATGAACCATCCTTCCAGGAATTGTTGGCTGTTTCATGATCGTCCCAGACCGTAATGAAGGTTGCATGGGCGTGAGCTGCCTGAAGGTCCGGGTCTTCACGGTATTGCGCAAGCCTCTGCCTGTAATCTGCCAGCGTGACGATTTCATGAGCCGGAACATGATTGCGGCCGAGCCGCTTGCCCACCGCGCCGTCATACTCACCGGCGGCATGTTCGTAGATATAATCGCCGACATGAATGACCGCGTCGAGGTCTGCAATCTGAGATATCTCGCGATAGACGTTAAAATACCCGGACGGGTAATTGGCGCAGGAGGCCAGCGCCAGGCTGACGGGCCGACTGTCATCAATTGGCAAGGTCTTCATCCGTCCGGTCGCCGACACGACACTGCCAGCCAGGAAGCGATAATAATACACAGTACCTGGCTGCAGCCCCGCGACATCATGCTTGACCGTGAAGTCGCGAGAAGACGTTGTCAGCGAAACGCCTTCCAGCAATAGCGTGTCAAATTCAGGCGTCATCGACACCTGGTAGACCACGGAAAGCGTTGTGACCCCAGGATCGACCGGAAGGGCGCGTGTCCAGATGACGATTGCCGACCGGGTCGGGTCGCCGCTAGCGACACCCCAACTGAACAGTGCATCGTGGGCCGCATTGTCCCTGACCCGCGAGGAGGACTGGCATCCCGCCAGTGTGACCAGACCGGTCACACCCGTCATTTGCCTGAGGGCATCGCGGCGCGACGGATTTGATTTTCCGCCAAACGGATTGGACATGATGAAACTTTCTGTGAAGGGTCAAAACAGGTAAACGGCGAGAGCGCTGCCCCCGCCGTTCACGAGATCTAGAACTGATACTTCAGCGATACGCGGAAGGTCCGTGGCAGGCCGGGCATGACCGCAACCTCCTTGTAGACCTCCGCAGCGGGCGTGAAGTATTCTTGATCGAACAGGTTGTCGATGTTCGCCGAGACGGTGAAATCACCCAGTTCGATAAAGGCTGCTGCCGACGCCAGCGTATAGGACGGCAAGACAATATCGTCAGGAAAGACACCGCCTGTCTCGGAAACGTAAGTTGCTCCCAGCGTTAAACCGCCCTGCGCATCACGGTCACCCAGTTCGAACGTGTCGGTCGTGTAGGTACCGTAAAGACTTGCCACATGTTCCGGTATTGTCGTGAGCGTATAACCGTCTGCCAATTGCGCGACATAGCCGGCATTATTGAAGGCAAAGGTCCCGCCATAACCAAGGACCCCTTCGACACCGAACTGATCTGGGCGCACCTGAAGATACTCGCCCTTGCCCTGGCCGGGCGCATCGACCCGGGTTTCCTGCTGAGTCATCGAAGCCGCAAATGACAGGTTGTCTGATGCGAGCCAGTGTAACTCCAGCTCAATGCCGTCCGCTGTCGTCCCATCCACATTGCCACGCTGGTCGACCTGGCGACGATACTGCTCGTAATAGGCTAGTCCACCAAACAGGTTGCCATTCAGAAGCGAGAACTTCGCGCCGATTTCCTTCAATTCAGATGGAGAGATGAAAAGGTTGGCCGCGATCGTTCCTGTGCTGATGCCTCCTGTCTGAGTCGATTCCAGTGACCGGGAGTCTGCGAAGGTTACATAGGGTGTTATGCCGACAGGCGTTTCATAGCGCAGCGACAAGGACCAGCTCTGCACGCCATCGGAATCTTCCACCAGTGTGTCAGCAAGACCAAACACGGTTTCGCCAGTATTGATCGCTTCCGCATCATAATAGTCGTAACGCCAGCCAGCGAGAAGGCTGAGGCGGTCATACAAGGTGATATCTGAAACCGCGAATGCCGATTTCGAAGTCCACTCCATGTCGTAACGCGAGTCCCAAAGCAGGTTGCCCTGCGCATCGCGGTTCGGTGCCTGTATGCGATCATCCGCTGTCGCGCCGAAAGAAAGGTCCCGCCGGTCAGAGGCGATATAACCGGAGAGGAAGGATTCATACTGTTTGGCGTCGTGATGACGAAACCCAAGACCGACCACCGAGTCAGCTGTCAGGTAATTGCCCAACGCGTTCTTGAAGGAATAGCTGGCGCGCAATTCTTCGGCCTGTGATTCATAGTCTGCCGCGAAACCGAAGCTGTTGAACCGCTGATTTTCCATCTTGTCGATGAATGCCTGAACAGACAGCTTTCCCGTTTCACCAACTGCACGCTCGATACCAGCATACGCCGTGAGCGTACTCGTATTGTTATAGTCATCCTTGTCAGCCAGGATCTTGCTGCCATCCAGGCGGGTTGTGCCAACGCCTTCGTCGAGCGCGAATTCCGGCTGGTTCGAACCATAAAACTCAGCAATCTGGCGCAGGTTTGAGGTTCCATAGCTGGCACCGACAGCAGCGTCTATTTCGCTATAGCTCAGGTAGCCGTTCCCATCGAGGTCCCGAATATCCGTGTCTCGACCAGTGACATAGGTGCCGTTGTCGATCAGGTCCTGCGTGACTCGATTCCAGCCGGGAGTCTGGATCTGTCCCGATTCATCAAAATACATGACGTTGAATTCGACAGACCAATTGTCGGAGAGGTCACCCACATATGTCGCCTGCAGGTTTGTGTGTTCAGGTTCGATATTATCGTAATACGAGCCCGAGTTTTCATACTCGCCGAACAGGTGGAAGCCACCCCTGCCAGCCGGTATCGAAAGCTCACCTGATACAACGGCCTTGTCGTAAGACCCCGTGGTTGCAGCTACTGACCCGCCGATCGCATCAATATAGGCTTTGCCGTCACCCCGGGCCGTCTTTGGTACAAAGTTGAGAAGACCGCCGACCTTGCCTGGACCATAAATGGGTGATGCCGGACCACGCAGGACCTCCACATAGGAGGCAGCACTCAGGTTGGATGAATAGTTCCCGCGGTTTTCAATCCGCTTGAACCCCTGAAAATATGTGTCGGCCAGGGTCCCCCGCACGTTCAGGTTTCCCGGCACGCCGAAGAAGCTGGCAGTAAATGTTCCGGGTACGGCGGCCAGCAGGTCATCGACATCCTCCATGCCGTAACGGTCAATGGTGATCTCGCTGACACGGCTGGCAGAGCGCGGCGTTTCAAGCAGTGACATCGACAGGCCCGTCAGGGAGTCTGTCGCACCTTTTTGAAGCTGGTCCAGCGGGTCAAGCCGGGTACCCGTGACCATCACCGTTGCGAGAACAGACGTCTCATCCTCAGCGGGAGATTGACCCGGCTGGAGACTTGCCGAGCCGCCTGACCGACGCGTAGCGGAGAGCGGTTCAATGATGACAGCGCCGCTGTCATCGACACGAAATGACAGGGACGTGCCTCGAAGCAGCTGCGCGAGCGCATCATGTGGCGTCATGGTTCCCGTGACGGTCCCACTGCGCAAACTGTCGAGCAGGTCGCCCGGCGCGATCACGACCAGGCCTGTCTGGGTGGAAAGATCCTCTATCGCGGATTCAAGTGCCTGCGATTGAATTCGAATGTCGACCGACGTCATATCGCCGTTCTGGGCGATGGCTGTGCCGGCAAGCACAAGGCTCGCGACCGTTCCAAGCAGAACGCGCCGCAGATCGAATGCGTAAGTTTCCATAATGTCTTCCAGTCAAAGGCGCACAGACGTACGCTGCAAATGGACGCCGGGAACCCTCGCCCAGCCCCTCCATGCCTCTTTGACGTTCAACAGGTGACAGTCATTTCATCGTTTCAGACAGTTTCACGAAATCTTCTTAATCTGCGCCGCGACGTTGACGCAAAATGATCGCTCCGGTTTCGGTCCTCAGGGTTTCCAGCTCCAGACTTAGGGCGATCCCCGATATGGCCGTTTCAACCTGCTCAGTGCCGAATGATGCCGTGACGCGAAGGTCTGCCAATTCACTCGATTGCAGGTATACACCACCTTCGAAATACCTGTTCACTTCTGACACCAGGTCCGCAAGCCGGCTGTTCCGGAACATGAGTCTTCGATTGCGCCACGCGCCAGCCTGCAAGAGATCAAAGGGAGCGACCTCAAGCGTGCCATCGCGCGTCGCGAGCGCTTGTTCTCCTCCACTCAGCACAGCCTCGCGTCCTCCGCTCGTATGTATGACGCGAACACTTCCCTCAACGACGCTTACCTTGTCATGGTCCGGCTTCAGGTCGACTTCGAACACGGTCCCCGTCACTCGCACCTCCACCTGGTCTGTCTCCACCACGAATGGCCTGGCCGGATCCTTGCTGACATCAAAAAATCCCCCGCCTTCCGTCAGTCGCAACCGGCGCTCCTCTGCAGAAAACCGGACCCGCATATCCGAACGGCCCGCAAGCGTGACACGCGTGCCGTCCTCTAGGACAATTTCGCGGACTTCTCCGATCGCAGTTTCGAACCTGCTTTCCTGGGCTGGCCTTTCAATTGGCAAGTTCGTCTTGTCCGGAATCTGCCCGATCACCGTGAATACGGCTAAGCAGGCAGCAATCAGCCCGATGCCGGCAACCATGCCGCGGATGATCGGATGACGCACTGGACGTGAAATTTCATTATGCGCATCGACATGGTCCAGCGCTGCCGCATTGAGCGGTTCGCTCCAGCCGATCTCGTCCCAAACGCGTTGCAATTGAAGGAAGGCTTCAGCGTGCGAGATATCCGCAGCGAGCCATTCTTTGAGTTTCATGTCTTGCGGCACGTCCATTGCGCCACTCCGGCTGAGGGCAAACCATTTGCGGGCGGCATCGGATACAGACACGGAACGGGTCAAACGCTCTCAATCCCTTCCTGTTGAAGCCGTTCAAGCAGCTGCCCCAGAGATCTCTGGATGCTGCGACTGATATAGGCCGCCGAAAGACCCGTCCTTTTCGAGATGTCGGCGTAGGAGATATTCTCGATACGGCTGAGGACAATCAGTTGCCGCGCCTCCTCGGGGAGCGCGGCGATGGCTTCATTCAGTAGCGCATATCGTTGACGGTTGATGAGAATGACTTCCGGCGTAGACTCTTCAAATTCGGGCACGGTTGCGATGCGCAACGCCGAAGTCCGGAACTTCTCCCGCACTTTCATACGCCTTATTTCGTCGAGCATGATGTTGCGCGCCATGGCAAAGAGAAAAGCGCGGACATTCCTGACCGTTTCTGCACCTTCGAGTTCCAGAAACTTCAACATTGCGCTCTGGACTGCATCTTCAGGATCCGGTGGGGGAGCACCAAAACGATGAACCAGGGCTTTTGCGATCACAAGACCATGTTCTCGCTGAAGGTCCAGCAACCGCCCGCAATCATTCGGGACCGCTTTCTTCACATGACCGTCTAACACCCGTTCCGAACGAAGGTCGCGCCGATTTTGACGATCCGCGAACTTGACGAGAACGGCCTCGTTCACAATTGCGTCCAGCGGCATTTCTGTCCCCCATGAAACGCGACCGGCGCGCCAGTACACCGATCCTGATCGTCAAGTCAGATTTCAATTAGGGGATTTCTGTCTGCTGAGTGTGAAACATTTGCGAAACCGCTGATGGCTCGCGCAGAGAAGGGCTCCACGCTCAAACGACATTCTAGTTTTGCCGGCAATCCTGAACGCGATCGATCCATCCTGACCTGAGCCCCTCGCGTCCCTCATTCATTTTGAGAGTCTGGCCCTTTCATAGTCCATGGTTAGAGGTGTGGCGAGCGCGTCGGGAGCGGAGCTCCCCACATGCACGAGGTGATCGTATACGATCACGACGCGCTGCGGGCGTCAGCCCGCCCAGTGATGAGTGAGGCCGGTGGTGGTTGTAGTCGTGTCGCCAGCGCCCGAGGATCTTGCGGGCATGGGTAAGGCTGTCGAACACTTCCTCGTTAAGGCACTCATCGCGTAGCTTGCCATTGAAGCTCTCGACGAAGCCGTTCTGTTGCGGCTTGCCCGGCGCGATATAGTGCCAGGCGATGCCGGTTTGGTTTTGCCATTCGAGGATGGCGCGACTGGTCAGCTCAGTCCCATTGTCCGAGACAATGGTTTCGGGCCTGCCATAGAGCCGGATGCAGCGATCCAGTTCACGAGCCACGCGGGCACCGGACAGGGACGTATCTGCGACCAGCGCAAGGCATTCTCTGGTGTAGTCATCGATCACGTTCAGCATGCGGAAGCGCCGCGCAGGACCGAACACATCTGATACAAAATCGAGGCTCCAGCGCTGCGACGGACCGTCTGGCACGGGCATTGGTTCACGCGTGCCAGTAGCGCGCTTGCGGCCTCGCCTGCGTTTCACCGCTAGTCCTTCCTCCTTGTAGAGACGCCTCAGTTTCTTGTGGTTCATCACGATGCCCTCCCGTTCGAGCATGATGCCAATGCGCCGATAGCCGAACCGGCGGCGCGTTGCCGCGATCTCGCGCATGCATTTGCGGATCTCCGGATTGTCCGGTTCCGGCTCACGCCTGACAGTTTTCGGATCGACGCTGACCAGTCGGCAGGCGCGGCGCTGGGAGATGTCGTATTTATCGATCACCTTGAGCGCCGCATCCCGCTTCAACTGGGGCGTCGTCAGGGCTTTCCCAGCAGGTCTTTCAGGATCGAGTTGTCGAGCATGCTGTCAGCCAGAAGCCGCTTCAGCCGTGCGTTCTCGGTTTCCAGCGTCTTCAGCTTGCGGGCATCCGACACGTCCATCCCACCATACTTCGCCTTCCACTTGTAGAAGGTCGCCGAGCTGACCCCGTGACGCCGGCACACGTCTGCCGTTGCCATGCCACGCTCCTGCTCTGCCAGGATCGCGATGATCTGTTCCTCGGTAAATTTGCTCTTGCGCATTGTCTGTCTCCGTTACGACAGACTCTCCATTCAAATGCGGGACCATTTGGGGCTCAGGTCACAGACTGCCAAGCCTTGTAAAATGGCACAAGTTCGCCAGGCATCGTCGATTCGAAGTCCTGGTCTAACGGATACTGGGGCATGACCTCCGAGATCGCATTGAGAAGCGCCATGCCTTGTCGGCGGTCTTTCGGGCGCTTCAATGGGTTGCGGTCTTTCTTCTCCGACATCCAGAGCTTCTGAAGCGCAAACCAGCGTGGGTCGGGCGCGACGATCCGGGCGGGTGTGCCATCCCTGCACCCGACCACCTGATCCACAGGGCGGCCCAGCAGGAGCCATTCCTGCTCTGGCAGGGGGACGGGTTTTGGCCTGTCGCTCCTGCTCATGCTACCGGCCCGCGATGGCGCAACCAGGATTTCGACTTCGTAGGCCTTCGAATTGCGCGCCTGAAAGTTGCGTTCGGTATTTACGGTGAAGGTCGGGTCGACCGACTTGAGCATGTCCCAGACAAGTGTGGCCGGCTCCTCCGATTGCTCTGCCGACCACGCAAGATCGAAATCCTCGGTTTCATCGGGCGCACCAATAAGTGCTCCGGCAGCCTCGACAGCGTAAGCCGCCATCGCGTTGGTTCCGACCACCAGCAAATGACTTCCCAGAAGACCCCGGCGGTCAATCTCCCTCAGCAAGGGCCCCGCATCACTTGAGAGCAGCGGCAGGCGAAGCGCCCGATAGAGACGCGCACTCTCGTCCAGGACCTCCCTTGCACCATCCCTTTGGGCTTTCGCCGCAGCCTTCTCGTCATGATAGGCAGTGAATGTCGCCTCCAGATCGTCATTCCAGCGTCCGAGGCTCTTGCCATTACCACTGCGATCGAAAATCTCGTAGAGATAAGGATTTCCCGAGACTGTCTTGCGACGCAGGTCATAAGGCATCGACGTGAGGCTTCGCTCCGCATCCATCCAGACTTCATAGCGCTGGCGCAGGTTGATGAGCGTTCGGAGTTGCTCATCCGAAAAGGGTTTTACAGCGGACATAAAAGCAATTTATCCCACAATTTCTAATTATTCAATTATGTGGGATAAATTACTGTCACTTATTCCTTTGAAAAGGTCCATCCTCATCGAATCCCTGTCAGCCACATGCGGCAACTTCTTCAGACACCAGGCGCGATCGATTCTTCACTTCTTGCACTCGGACTCTCACATGAGCAACAGCATCAGGAACTGCTTCTGACCGATATCCTGCACCTCTTTGCCCAAAAACTAACCCAAATCAGATCCCGATCTCTTCAAAAGCAGATAACGCCCGACCGTCTGTTTACAAAGACGAACAGAAGAAAAACGGGTGCGGTCAGATGCATTAAAATCAATGACTCAGTGCAAGTTCGCTAGACCAGATATTCACAACGTTTATTAAACATCATCGATCACGCGCCAGTGAGCCATGCGTATTTGGCGTGTCTTGCGAGAGATCGAGGTCTACTCGGCGCCATACTGTCTCGTCGGATTTTGCCAATCACTCCTGCTCCTGAACCAGCCCCTTTATCCGAGCCGTTTATTTGGACACTCCATTCGCTTTTTTTTAAGATTGCCTGGTTAGGTCCAGCCCCCCTGCCAAGACGGTTATCCGGCCCCCTTATAACAACCTGCGCTATTCCCGTTGGTTCATCTATTTGACTGCCTCAAGTTTCTGAAGAAGAAGCACCCGGACCAAGACATTCGTACACGTCTGCGAGTCTAAGATCCGGCCATGGTTTGGGCCAGACGATCGGATAGTCGGCAGAAAGCAGTCTGTCGCCATCCCTCAGGTCGTGGGCGACGCCGACTTGCGGGATTGCCCCGGGCCGGTCGAAATAGCGGACCTGGTCGCCGCAATAACGCAGCGACATGGCCCGGCGCCACCGATCCGATCGGTTTCCCCCGGACCCGTGCAAGGTCATGACATGGTGAATGATGACATCACCCGGCATCACATCGAATGCCACAATGTCATAAGCGTCTGGCGCGCTTTCAATGTCAGGGCACCTGCGCTCTGGTGACGAGCGGAACGGGGTCTGGGAGACAAACACGTTAGGCGCATAGGTCTCGCCCCACCGGTGAGACCCGCGAACATATTGAATGCGGCCATTGTCATGGGTCACAGGGTCCAGTGCGATCCAGACCACGACACATTGTGTCCCCGAAATCTGGAAATAGGCGAGATCCTGATGGAAGGCGGTTTTCTGGCGCGTGTGCGGCCCTTTGACGAAAGTGGTGTCCTCCCAGAAATTCACATAGCGCGCATCGAGCAGTTCTGCGGCAATTTCGGGAAGTCGGGAATCGAACGCCACCTTGCGCACGCCACCGTCAGACTTCCAGGCAGCTGCGTCGTAGAAGAAGACACCTGCTGCGTCGAACGCGTCGGTTTCGCGGAGCGGTCGCGCCTCGGGGTCATCCAGAATCATGTCCTTCATCATCTGCATGTCGAAGCGCTCGGCTGCGCCCGTGTCCATGCTTCGAGCGGGATGCCAGATCTGGCGTGCCAGGTCTTCAAAATCATAACCGGTTGTCGTCTGTCCCAATCCAGCCAATTGCCGGTCTACGGCATCGCGCAAATGCGTTATCTCCGTGTCTGTCAGGACTTTGCGCAGACAGACGACGCCGTCCCGGTCGAAGGCGGCGCGGTCAGCGGGCGAAACAGGCCGGTCCGGACGCGCGGTCATGCGCTTCTCGCCTGCGCCGCTACACGTTTTGCTCCCGTATATCCTGCAACAATCGATTCAGCATTCCGGTGTCGGTCAAGCTGTCGATCGAGCGCGGCAAGATCTATTTCCGAGACAGCCGCGATCCATGCCCAGTCGCCGTCTGATCGCTTTGGCAGGCCAAGGGGTTCAGTCCGCCAGACCTGCTGGACCAGGTTGTAGAATTTCTGATGGGTGAGCCAGCTCAGGCGATTGATACCATGATCAAGGCAATAGACCGTCAGGCCAATCCCGAGCTGGCATCGCACACGGAGATCATCCACCCGGTCGGCCATGGCGGCCCTGTCCGTCACGAACCGTGAGCACTCCCAGACATGCTGTCCGACCGGAAAAGGCTGGAGGTCACAATAATCGGCAAACAGCTCGCTGAGCATGTGCGGACCCGTTGTCGGATTGACGCGGACGGTTGCGATCACAGCGCCATTGGCGCTCCTGACGACCACATAGACCGTCTTCGCGGTGTCAAACTGGTCCTTGTCGCACCCGGGCGCGAGTCCCGGGATATCCCAGCCCCATTCGCCGACGACGATGCGGTAGCGCATATGGTGCATGTCGGTCAGGACATCCTCATACTGATGCCGGTTCTTTGGCGTGATGATGGTGAACATGAATGGGCCTCCGACTGTTGGAGCTCCATCATCTAGCCAAGGCGCGGACAGTTCATGTCCCCGTTCAGGGACTTGTCAGGGGAAAATCTTGCTGCCG
Source organism: Hyphomonas sp. (assembly GCF_037969335.1). GTDB lineage: Bacteria > Pseudomonadota > Alphaproteobacteria > Caulobacterales > Hyphomonadaceae > Hyphomonas. The sequence goes on from NZ_JBBKXE010000053.1 coordinate 45,180, forward strand.
GCAATCGCGGTCGCGACAAGATGGGCCCGGTTCACAGTCTCGAGCTTGGCGCTCGCACGGCCCAGCGTCTTCTTGACCGTGTCTTCCTTGATCCCGAGAATGCGGGCGATCTCCCAATTCGACTTTCCGGCGGCCGCAAACTGAACGCATTCGGTTTCACGCGGGGTCAGTTCGGCGAGCTTCTGGTAGGGAAACGGTCCCAGCATGTCTTCAAGGTGATAATAGGCGGCCTGGCAGACAATCTCGAGTTCCGATACCTGGACAGGTGAAAGCTCCGGCCGGTTACGTCCCCCCAGCGACACGCCTCCGGAAATACTGTCCAGGGCATGCATCGGGAACATGATGCCATGGGACATGCCGTAATCATGCACCATGTCCACGACCATCCTGCCGGCGCGGCTCGCATGCGCCCGGGCTTCAGCCCAGCTGAAAGGACGCTTGGACCTCAACGCGCAGATGGCGATCGGATCGTGCAAGACTGCCATCTGCTGCCGGCGGCGCGCCTGCAATTCATCGGGCCAGTCGGACAGGTAGAGAATGTTCTTGAGCGCCACGTTTGCGGGATTGACGAGCTGGCCGAGGAATATTCGCTCGAACCCGTATGGCGCAATAAAACCGCCAAGCGCCGAAACCACCGCTTCGGTTGTCGATGTCTGCTGGATCTGCCTGATCGCGTCCAGGACGACCGCGCCATCATAGTCACGCATGGATGCACTCCTTTTGCATCCCGTCTAATAGAAATCGAAATCAATTTAAACAAGAACTCGTTCCGGCGTGTTGATGACTTGCCTCTGACGGCAGTTCATCAGGCCCATGGGAGCCGCGCGGCCGGGACCGATCCGCTGCTCAGGGTTTAGAGGCCAGGATCTTGAGGATGTCGACCATCTTTTGGAGCGTTGATTCCGACCTTGTCCGTTCCAGGCAGAAAAGGCCCTGCTGGCGCAATGCGTCCAAGGCCCCCGATTGTGAACGGCTGCGTCCACGTGCCGGCTGACCTGGCCTGACGAACAGCGTCTCGATGGGAACCGACAGGGCTTCGGACAGATTGCTTATCATGCCTGCACTGAGCCGGTTCGCGCCTGTCTCGTATTTCTGCAATTGCTGGTGACTGATTTTCAGCGCGGCGGACAAATCAACCAGGGTCAGCCCGCGTTCGGTACGCAGACGCCGGACATTCCGGCCCACCAATCTGTCGACATCATTGGGGGATCGCTCTTTTTTGTCGGGTTTGATGGACATGATGGTCGCGCCTGTTCCTTCGGTCAATTTCAATACCTGTTTCAACAACAATCCCAAAACGCAAAAGGGTGCGCGTCAAGTGTGACGTGAGGTGAGCCGGTGGGGGGTCACTACGGTCGTTAGAAATCGACACCGTGCGGGTTCCGGTGATTTTTGCGGGGTCATTTGAAAGCGTTCCCGATCACGCTCAGATGTGCGGACATCCTGGCGTTCTCGAACTCGGCAAGTTCGCTCAATTTCCACTCCAGCTTTTCAAAAAAGTCATGCTAGCGCAGAGTAGAATCCCAGCCTGTCGCCGCGCCCTCGCCCCGCTAGGGGGCTGCACCGGCGTCGCGAAGAAAGGCCATCTGGCGCGCCCACAAGTCCCTTATATTGGCAGGCGATGAGGGCCCGTGCCCCTCTCCCCAATAGCGGACATAGCGGGCCTCCTTGCCGGCCCGCTGCAAGGCGCCATACATTTCGTCGAACTGGGACAGTCCGAACCCGTCCATATCGGAATGGATCAGGAGCACGGGCATGTCGATCGCAGGCGCGAGGAAGACTGGACTGTTGCGAATATAGGCGTCCGGGTCCTCGAACGGCGTCCGGCCGATGCCGAAATCGCTGCCGGCGACAGAATCATAGGACAGGAAGGCCCCAAAGGACTCATACAGGTACGCATAAACGCCTGATCCTGAAAAATAATGGCTGAACAGGTCGGCAAAGCTGTTCTTGGCAATCACGGCCCGGAAGCGCGGCGACTTCGCTGCAACAAAGAGCGCAGAAACGCCGCCCTGGCTGAACCCGTAGAGCGTCATACGGCCCTGATCCGCCAGGTCCTGGTCGATCAGCGCCGTGACGCCGGCATCAACGACCGCAGCCATGCCGGCAATCGGCCCTTCACGCGTCCGGATGAGATCACGCGGTGTCGTGAGCCGCGCATAGGCAAACCCTTGCCCGGCCCAAAGATAGGCAGAATCCGGATCGGGATAGGCCATGGATGGCCCACCGGACAGGCAGTTCGGTCCGACATCCGGATAGATCTCTACGATAAGGGGTGGCGGCGCTTCACTATTATAGCCAGGTGGGAGCAGGACGCAGCTTCGGACGGTGCGACCCGGCAAAAGTCCTTCCGGATCGCTGACCTGATAGGACACCACCTGCCAGCGTCCGAAATCGATCCCGTCAAGATGCGTGTTGATCCGTGATATCTCGCGCAATGTGCCCTTCGCGCCGACGCTGGCGACCTGCAAATGCGATACAGGACCGGTCTCGGTGCGAAACAGGACGGACCCCGACGCATGGCTGCCGGCCAGCGGCTCAGCGCCACCAGCGGGCGAGTCGACAATCAGGGGCGGCTTGCTGCCTGCCAGGTCGACCATCACGATCCGCGCCGGCCCGTCACCCGTGACCTCGACCAATGCCTGGCCTGGAAAGTCCGGCCGGATGACGCTGCTACGCGTCGCGAAGGTTCCCGGTGTCCGGAACCTGAAACGGCCTGGAAGGTCAGGTGTCAGGCGCTTCCGGCCGCCATCTGTGTCCACCGTGTAGATCCCATCCGCGGCCAGCACGGTGAGCTGGCCTGCCGTCGCGCGCAATAATTGCGGGGACAGGTCGGCCAGTCCGGTGGTCAGATTGGTCGCCCCCCCCTTTGCCGACAGGGCATACCAGTCGGCCCGCATCGCGCCGCCGCCCCTGATGTCCTTGAACCTGAACCGTGCGGCCTGGTCCTCTCCCGGCGGCAGGGGCCGCGCAAAGACAGCAAGATCAGGCCCGAGAAAGGCCGCGCGCTCCGGGCGCTGGCGCCAGCCGCGTTCCCGCTCGGAAACAAGGTCCAGTCCGTCATGCGCGTAAGACATTACCTTGCCCGTCCGGATGTCCGCCGCGTAGAATCGGCCATTGCGTGCGTCTTCGTCCGGACGCCAGCCAAACGCCGCCAGCCGCTCGCCGTCATCCGACCAGGCGAGCGTGTAGGGAAAGAATTCCAGACCCGGCGCAAGCGGTCGTGATTGGTGAGAAACGAGATCAAACAGCATGAGGCGATACCGGCGAAGATCCTGCTCGACCAGGCTGCCAGCCCGGCTCGGGCGCGGGAGGGACACGGACAGCCCGGCCAGGTATCGTCCGCCGGGTGCAACGCGCAGGTCGGCGAACAGCCCGTCGGCCAGTTGCGTGGTCTCACCGGTCCGTGCATTGGCGCGGATCAGCCGACCCGGCGCCTGCTGGTCCGAAACGTCTGCAATCGTGGTGCGGACCTCGTTCGCCGTGACGCCTGCGCCGCGCCAGGAATCGTCCCAGGCCTGCGCCAATACCTGGCCTGTATGGGCGCGCACACTCGTGCCAGCAGGCTGCTCGCCATCGGCAAGGGCCGCATATACGAAGGCCTCATCGGATATCCAGACCGGATTGTGCTCGCCGCCCCGGCTGAAGGCCGGAACCGGGCCGAAACGCCGGTATGTGTCGGTGACCATGTCATAGGCGCCGATCGACAGGTCGCCGAAACGGTATTGCATGACCAGGAGGAAGCGCCCGGATGGCGAGAACCCCTGCTGGTAGCTGTGTGGCGCCGGGTCCAGCCCCGGCAGCAATTCAGGCGCCGCGCCCGATGCCGGATCGTAGCGCCACAATTGATGGCCGGACTTCTCATAGGCATAGGTCCGGAAACTGTAATCATCATAAGTCCCGTACGGACGGACCTGCTCATAGACCAGCCAGCGTCCGGACGGGTCTGCGACCGCCGACCCATAGCCTTCGATCTGCATCAGGTCGCCCAGGCCGAAATGACGTGGCTCGGCCGCGCCGGAGACGCAGCCTGCCAGCGCAATGATCAGGCCGGCAGACACGATGGCCCGCACGCCAGGGAGATATCTGCGCGCCATTAATGTAAGTCCTTCTACTCTTGTGTACATCTGCTCAAGTCCACCGCCCCAATGGCGAGGCGATACCGGCGGGCCGTTGAAGGGGATTCTCACGACCCGCCGGATGCCCTGCATCAGAAGACGCGTCGGACTTCAACCGCCACGAACCGCATCAGCGGCGAGGCATTTGTCGGATCGAACCCGACAAGCCTGAGACCGCCCGTCGTCGGCGCGTCAGGCGGCGGCGTATCAAACAGGTTGCTGACTGACAGATTGAGCTGGGTTCCGTCGAGCCAGCCGCCCTGCCCTGCATCGAAAGCATAGGAAACGGAGAGGTCGACCGTGGTCCATGCATCGATCGGCTGGGCTGAGGCCGTATTGTTGGTGCTGTACCCATCGAGGTAATTGACGAAGGCATGGCCCGACAGCCCGCCCCGCGACAGGCCCAGATGGCCCCTGACCTTCAGGTCGACCGGATTGACGAACGTGTTCAGGCGGTCGACCACTGGCGTCGATGCCGACGCCTGCTGGGTGAAGTCGAAGATATAGTTCGCGCTCAGGCCTGCCGAAACAGCCCCCATCCTTGTATCTGTCTCATAGTCCAGCTGGACATCGACACCACTTGTCTCGGTCGCGGCGAGATTGCGGACAACTGCGGCATTGTTGATGACCCCGATATTGTCCAGGTCCTGCGACCCGACCAAGAAGCTGACCGGCCGGGTCAGGGCCGACAGGAGACGGTCGAGTTCGGCGCCCGACGGGAAGAAGATGACTGTTCCGTCCGGCAGGCCCGCAGGGTCGGTATCGTGGATGAAAGGAGCGAACACGGCGGGCAATCCGCCCGGAAGCGGCGTCGTCCCCAGACGGCCCTCAAAGGCAATGTCATAATAGGTCGATTTGAGCGCCCAGTGCGTGTTGCCGCGATCGATCTGGTAATCGAACCCGAACGTGTAGGTGCGCGAGGTTTCCGGGTCGAGGTCGCCGGCGGTGCCGGTGACATACATGTAATCGGTCGCGAGTAATGCCGGATCGGCTGGCAGGCGCCCCACGCCGGCACTGACAAAGGCATAGGGATAGACATCCGCCGTCCGTCTCAGGTCACCGACCCGCCCGAGCGCAGGCGGCGCGAAGGATTCGCTGAACGTGCCGCGCAGGTTCAGTCCATCAACAGGCGACCACAGGGCCCCGATCTTGGGATTGAACGTGGTCCCGAAATCCGAATAATCGTCCAGCCGGCCCGAAAGGTTGAACTCGAGCCGCCGGATGCCCGGCACCGTGTTCGCCTCGCCCACGACCGGAATGCCGAGTTCGCCATAGATCGCCCCGACCGTCCGGGTCGCCTGGTTCTCGACGCTGCCGCCGGCGACATCGCTGGTCAGGTCCTCTTCGCGATAATGGCCGCCAATCGCGGCAGCTACCGGGCCGCCCGGTAGCGATAGGACATCCCCGCTCAGCAGAAGGTCGCCTGACCAGAGGTCAGAGCGCGTCCGCCGGACAGTGGGAGGCCGCAGCGCCGGTGTCAGGGTCTGGTCA
>NZ_JBBKXE010000054.1:0-6281 GCF_037969335.1 Hyphomonas sp.
CACCCAAACCACCTCCCAAGCGCCCCCCGCAGGCGCCGCGCGTGCAGGCACAAAAAAACCGGAGGGCGAAACGCCATCCGGTCTTTCCGTCTGCAAGATCAGCAGGAAGCCTTAGCCGACGATCTGGTCAGCCGTGAAGAATTGCGCGATTTCGATGCCGGCATTCTCTTCGGAGTCCGAACCGTGCACCGAGTTTTCGCCGATCGACAGGGCGAACAGTTTGCGGATCGTGCCGTCAGCGGCGTCAGCCGGGTTAGTCGCGCCCATCACGTCGCGGTATTTCGCAACAGCGTCGTCAGCTTCCAAAACCTGAACGACGACAGGTGCCGAAGTCATGAACTCGACCAGTTCACCGAAGAAAGGACGTTCCTTGTGAACACCGTAGAATTGCTCGGCCTGGGCCTGGCTCATCTGAATGCGGCGCTGGGCGACAATGCGCAGGCCAGCCTTTTCGATCACGGCATTGACGGCACCGGTCAGGTTACGCTGGGTCGCGTCGGGCTTGATGATAGAGAAAGTGCGCTGGACAGCCATGGAGAAGTTCCTGTTGTGTGGGAAATGGAGTGTTGGCGCGGCCTATAGCGGCGCCTGCCCGTCGGGGCAAGCATTCAGGGCGGCGCTTGCACAGGTGCTGGATGGGGCTTAGGGGCGAGTATCACGCCCGATCAAGGATCCCCATCATGAGCACCCTGCCACCCTGCCCCAAATGCCAGTCCGAATTCACCTATGAAGACGGCCCGATGCTGGTCTGCCCGGAATGCGCCCATGAATGGACCGCCGGTGAAGCCGCCGAGGCTGGCGACAAGGTGGTCAAGGATTCCAATGGCAACCCGCTCGCCGATGGCGACACGGTCACCGTCATCAAGGATCTCAAGCTCAAGGGCAGCTCGCTCGTCGTCAAGCGCGGCACCAAGGTGAAGAATATCCGCCTCGTCGACGGCGACCACGACATCGACTGCAAGATCGACGGCATCGGCGCCATGGGCCTGAAATCGGAGTTCGTGAAGAAGGCCTAGGCGCCGGCCTCGCGGCGCGCCTGCCGGCGATAGGTAAAATAGGCGAGGCTGAGTGACATCGCGTCGACAAGCACGTGCAGCAGGATCGGCAGGAACAGCGATCCCGTCGCCCAATAGACCAAGCCGATGACCGCGCCCAGGATCGCCGTGCCGACCGTGCCGCCCCAGCCCTGATAGGCGTGCGCCATGCCGAACACCACGGCCTGTACCGCGATAACCGCGTAGACCGGCATGACGAAAGCCAGCATCCACATCACGAACCCGCGATAGGCAATTTCTTCCGCGACGCCCGCGCTTAGGGACAGGGCCATGCCCCATCTGTGCTGTCGCGGCGTCTTCGGCAGGAAGGGCGCCAACTTTCCATAGGCCTTCAGGCGCGCCGCATCGCCTCTCCCGCTGACCCGTCCGCCCAGCAGGTTCAGCACCATCCCGATCAACAGGGCCGCGGCGATGAAACTGCCGATCCTGAAATGGCCCGCCAGGTTGGGATCCCTGAACCCCAGCGCGCTCCAGTCCCGTCCCAGTACAAACCACGTGGCCAGGACGCTGGCCGCGATCACGCCATGAAACGCCATCGTCTTCATGTATTCGGCGGAAAGGATGTCCGTGTCGGCAACCGATTCACGCCGCAGGAAAGCCCGGTGATCGAACCATCCCCAAACCGGCACGAACACGGCGAGGAATGCGAACACGGCCCAGTCTGCCGGAATGATGGTCACACGCCCGCCTCGCTCCAGCCGCCCTTCGGCGTCTGCTGGAAATAGCGCGTCACCAAGCCGGCATCCTTGGCCGCCTTGAACTGCGCCCGCGCCCTTGTCCGCGCGCCGCTGTCGCCATCGTCGAACATCACCATGCAGCGCGTATAGGGCGCGTCCACCGGCACCTCGACGCCGTCCATCAGCACCAAAGCCGCCGCGCCGTTCACATTGTCCGCCTTCGCCGACAGCAGGATGGGCTGGCGTTTGGCATCCAGCCCCGGTGCCTCGGCCTGGCCATGCGGCAGGAAGCTCTTGTCCTCATAGGTCCACAGCGCTGCGTCCAGCGCCGCCCGGCGCTCGGCATTGGGCGAGACCGCCAGCACCCGCCAGCCGGCCTCAAGGCATTTCGCCATCAACGGCGCCGCCGCCTGCTCCAGCGTCGTGCGGGAGAGATGGTAGAACCACCATTCAGGCGCCGGCGTATCCGCCACTGACTAGTCCTCGTAGTTTTCAGCGATCCAGCGGTCGAGCAGGCGCGGTCCGAAGCCGGACGCCCAGCTGACATCCAGTGCCGCCTTCTCGCCTTCAACCCAAGCCACACCGGCAATATCCAAGTGCGCCCATTTCACGCCGTCCTTCACGAACCGCTTCAGGAACTGCGCCGCCGTGATCGAGCCAGCCGCCCGGCCACCAATATTGCGCATGTCGGCAAACTTGGATTTCAGCAGGCTGTCATATTCAGGCCCCATCGGCAGGCGCCAGACGCGCTCTCCTTCGGTCATGCCGGCCTTGCTCAGTTCATCGGCAAGATCGTCACTGCCCGTGAACATGCCCGCATGATGATGGCCCAGCGCCATCACGATGGCACCGGTCAACGTCGCAAGGTCGACCATGGCCTTCGGCTTGAAATGCTCCTGCGCATACCAGATCACGTCGCACAGCACGAGACGGCCTTCGGCATCGGTGTTCTGGACCTCGATGGTCTGGCCGCTGGCCGATTTCAGGATATCGCCGGGGCGGATCGCATCGCCATCCGGCATGTTCTCGACAAGACCGACCAGGCCGACGACGTTCACTTTCGCCTTGCGGGCTGCCAGCGCCCGCATCGCGCCGGTCACAGCCGCTGCCCCGCCCATGTCGCCGCGCATGTCTTCCATGCCGGGTCCGGGCTTCAGCGACACGCCGCCAGTGTCGAAGCAGACGCCCTTGCCGATCAGGATCACCGGATCCTCGCCCGGCTTGCCGCCGTTCCATTTCATGATGCCGAGCTGGCTTTCCTTGCGCGAGCCCTGCCCGACGCCCAGCAGCGCATTCATGCCCAGCTTCGCCATGTCCATCTCGCCGAGGATCTCCACCTCGACACCGAACTCGGACAGGTCCTTCAGTTTCGCCGCAAAGCTTGCCGGATACAGGTCGTTCGGCGGTAGGTTCACCAGGTCCCGCGCCAGCATCGTACCCTCTGCAGCCGCCTCCAGCGGCGCAAAGGCGGCTTTTGCGGCCTTGGCATCGTCCACAACCACGGTCACCGAAGTCAGGCTCGGCTTCTGGTCGGGCTTCTGTTTGGTGAAATATGTATCAAAACGATAGGCCGCGAGCTTGGCGCCCAGTGCGACCCTTGCGGCATCCTCGGCACTGCCCACATGCACGGCCAGGGATTTGAACCCGCTTTTGGTCTGCGATTTTACGAGATTGGCCCCGATGGACTCCAGAATCCGCGCATCGCGTTTCTTCGGCTTTCCGCCACCAATCAGCACGGCGCGCCGGGAATCACTGCCCTTTGGCAGCACGATCAAGGCCTGCTGGTCCTTCTTCCCGTCAAAGCGCGCTCCGGTCAGGGCTTCCGTCAGCAGCCCGCCAGATGCCGTGTCCAGGCTCGCCGCACCGGCCGGTAAACCGTCGCCTTCATCAACAATGAAGGCAACAATGTCAGCCTTGGCGGCATCGGCGAATGTGATTTTCATGTGAGTATTCTCCATTTGTGACGGAAACTAAACGTCGACGTGCGCAGTGCAACTCGTTAGCTAAGAAAAAAATGACCTGTTTCAGGCAGGCTTACCGGAAAATGTTTCCCAATTGAGCGTATGAGCAAAGTCCAGACCTACCTTTTCTACGAAGTCTTGCGGGCCGTGCTCATCATTGTCGGTGGCCTCGCCATGCTTGCGCTCCTGGCGCAAGGCTTGTCACGCACCGATCTCATCCTCGAAAACCGCCAGTCTGCCCTCACCTATTTCTATATAGTGATGCTCGGCGCGCCGCAGGTCATCGCGCTGCTAACGCCGCTCGCCCTGTTCGTGGCCGGTGTCTGGTCACTCAACCGTATCCACAAGGACAGCGAGATCGTCGTCGCCCAGGCTGCTGGCATGACACCGTGGCAGATCGCATCACCGATCATGCGCCTCGCCGTCCTGTGCACCGTGGCCCACCTGGCTGTGAACCTCTGGGTCCAGCCCGCCGCCCAGCGCGCCATGCGCGAAACCGTGTCGGTTGCCCGCGCCGATCTTGCCGCCGCCCTGATTCGCCCCGGCCAGTTCACCAGCAATGGCGAACGCCTAACCTTTTACGCCCGCGAGCAGATCAATGGCGAACTGCGCGGCGTGCTGATCTCGGACATGACAGATCCGGAATTCCCGACAGACATCCTGGCCCGCAGTGCAGCGCTGGTTGAAGTGGAGGGTCGCCCGACCCTGCTCCTGCGCGATGCGATCAGCCAGCAGCTTGATGACAACCAGCAACTCTCGATCCTCGAATTCGAACAGTACATGTTCGATCTCACGGATTTCATGAAAGAGGATTCCGACCTCGTCCTGAAAGCCTCCGACAAATACCTGTATGAACTCTTCTTCGTCGACCGATCGAACTATTTCGAGGCCAAGGAAGCCGACAACCTGCTCGCCGAGGCCAATGCGCGCCTCACCACGCCACTGCTCAACATGGTGATGGCGATGATTGCCGTGTTCGCCGTGCTTGGCGGCGATTTCAGCCGCAAGGGCTATGGCAAGCGTATCGCACTGGCCGGCGCCGGCGCGATCGTCGTGCTCATCGTCCAGCTGGCGCTGCAATCGTCTGCCGCAGACGATCCGTCACTCAATATTCTCCAATGGCTGTTGCCCATCGGCGTATTTGGCGTGCTCGCTTACATCTACTTCCATCGCGGGCGAAAAATCGGGCAGGTCGACCGCCCCAACCTTGACCGGATCCTTCCGGGCAAAGGGGCGCCTGCATGAATTTCACCTTTTCCCGCATCCAGCGCTACATCCTGCGCGAATGCCTCAGTGGCCTCGTGCTCGTGCTGGGCGTGCTGCTGCTCGCCATCCTGATGATCGACGTTGTCGAACAGCTGCGCACGGTTGGCGGCGACGTGAAGCTCAGCCTCGCTGGTGCCCTCCGCCTGTCGCTCATGAAGCTGCCACTGATCATGGAGCAGACCCTGCCCTTCGCCATTCTCGTGGCGTCGATGCTGGCCTTTACCCGCCTTAACCGCCGGTCAGAACTCTCCATCATCCGCGCCAGCGGCATCTCGGCCTGGCGTTTCCTCGCCCCGGTCATCGTCATGGCCCTCGTGCTCGGAATCTTCACAACCACGGTGCTGAACCCCTTCGCCGCAAAGCTCACGGAATCCTTCGAGCTTGAGCGCGCCCGCCTGCTCGATAACGGTCGCGAGGCCATGGCTGTCTCCGATACCGGCGTCTGGCTGCGCCAGGGCGACGATTCCAGCCAGATCGTGATCCATGCCCGGCGCGTCGAGGAAGGCGGCATCGTGCTCGTCGACGTCAAGATGATCGAGGAAGAGCGCCTCTTTGCCGGCAACCGGCCAACCAATGACTATACGTTCGTGCGCCGCATCGACGCGACCCGCGCCTATCTCCGAAACGGCTTCTGGCAACTGGAGAACGTGGTCGAGAACGTCCCGAACCTGCCGCCGGAGCGCAAGGCGAACCTCGCCATCCCGACCTCGCTCGACGCCGTCACCCTGCTTGACAAGTTTGCCTCGCCCAACACGATCGGCTTCTGGAACCTGCCCCGCTTCGTCAGCCAGACCCAGGCGGCGGGCCTCGATGCCTCGCGCTACAAGATGCGCTGGAACAGCCTGATGGCCACGCCGGCCCTGTTCGTGGCCATGGGCCTGATCGGCGCTATTGTCTGCCTGCGCCTGTCGCGGCTTGGCGGCACATCGCGCCTGCTCGCCATCGGGTCGCTGATGGCTGTAGGCCTCTATTTCTTCACCCAATTCTCGTCCAGTCTCGGGGCCACCGGGGCGGTGCCGCCCGTGGTTGCGGCCTGGAGCCCGCCCCTGTTCGTGCTCTTCTGCACGCTCACTTTCCTGGCCTATCGCGAAGACGGCTGATCCAGTTCCGGCCTTGACAGGCGGCGCCTGCCCATCCCATCACTCCCGCCCTTGAAGAGGTGCCCCCATGAAACTTGTCGTCGTCGAGTCGCCCGCGAAGGCTAAAACGATCAACAAATACCTCGGCAAGGACTACAAGGTTCTCGCCTCCTACGGTCACATCCGGGACCTGCCATCGAAGAATGGCTCGGTCGATCCTGACAATGATTTCGACATGATCTG
>NZ_JBBKXE010000055.1:0-3059 GCF_037969335.1 Hyphomonas sp.
TCGTATTCGCGCACCTTGCGGTAAAGCGTCGAACGGCCAATGCCGAGGCGGCGCGAGACTTCGCTCATATGGCCGTCATAGAACTCGATCGCGTATTGCAGGATGTCCTGCTCGATTTCCGTCAGTGTGCGCAGTTCGCCATGCGCGTCCGTAATGCTCACCGGGCTGTTGCCCGTCGCGACAGGGCCGCTGTCATTGGCCGCCATCGGCGCGGTCGGCACTGCATTGGCCGCAACCGGCGTCGCCGGCAGGCTGTCGAGATCGGGCATCTGGCCGGAAATCTGCGGGAAGTCCTGCGGCTGCAGGAGGTCGCCCTCACACAGCACGACGGCGCGGAAGACGGCATTCTCCAGCTGGCGCACATTGCCCGGCCAGTCGAACGCATACAGCATCTTCAGCGTGTCATCGGCCACGCCGGACACTTTCGCGCCTTCGCTTGCATTGAACCGTGTCACGAAATGCTCGACCAGCGCCGGGATATCGTCGCGGCGTTCGCGCAAGCTCGGCATGTCCACAGGGTAGACATTCAGCCGGTAGAAAAGGTCTTCGCGGAACGTGCCCTCGGCCACCTGCGCGGCGAGATCGCGATTGGTCGCGGAGATGATGCGCACATCGACCTTGGTCGGGCGGCGCGAGCCGACGGCATCGACCTCCCCTTCCTGCAGGGCGCGGAGCAGCTTGACCTGGGCTTCGAGGGGCAACTCCCCCACTTCATCAAGGAACAGCGTGCCACCATCGGCCTCGAGGAACTTGCCCGGCGCTTTCGAGACGGCACCGGTAAAAGCACCCTTCTCATGGCCGAACAGGATCGACTCGACGAGGTTTTCGGGGATCGCGCCACAGTTGACGGTCACGAAGGGTTTGCCGGCGCGGGTCGAGGCACCCTGGATACAGCGGGCGACGACTTCCTTGCCGACGCCGCTCTCACCGAGAATCAGGACCGGGATATCAGAGGCCGCTGCGCGCTCGGCAAGTCGAACGACCTGGCGCATCGGTGCTGCCGAGGCAATCATGTCCTCGAAGCTCATGCCGCCATCGGCCTTGCGTGACAGGCGTTTCACTTCGCCGGTCAGCGACTGCATCTTGAGGGCGTTGCGGATGGAAACAACCACACGTTCCGGATTGGCCGGCTTGACGATAAAGTCCACCGCGCCACGGCGCATCGACTGGACGATCGTGTCGATACCGCTTGTCGCGGTCAACATGATCACCGGCAGGTCGGGGCGCTTGTTCGACAGGCGCTCGAGCGTGTCGAGGCCCGACAGGCCCGGCATGGTCAGGTCGAGCAGCACGACATCGACGCCATCCTTGGCATCGGCAGCGACCGCAATCCCGGTCTCGCCGTCCGGCGCCGTGCGGCAGGCAAAGCCCGCCTTCTCCACGGCAGCCTGCAGCAGGCGGCGTTGTGTCGGATCATCATCAATAACCAGTACGGTCTTCGCCATCATCTTACCCTTGTACGTGGCCGGAGGGTCTGTTTTGCCCACCGTGCCTGAATTCACTGGCGCAATTTGGAACAGCAACGTCCCACATCGCGACGACCCGTTATGACACAGGGGCGTGAGGGTCTGGTGTATGCAATCGATGAAATTTCAGGCGAATTTTTGAGGCGCCGCCTCAGTGCGCAGACGGGTCCGCCGCCACCAGCCGCTCGAAGTCGGCCTCGTCCAGGCGCTGGATGAACCGCACGCCGACGAGCTCGTCCTTCTGCCAGCGTTTCTCGCACACGATGCGACGCGTGACAGAGCCGCCGCGTCCGTGGACGAAAACATAGAACTCGCCAGGCAGGTCCGGCAGGATCGCGCCCTCGCCAAAGGTCAGTTTGGCACCCGACTGCGACATGTCGAGAATGGAGATGTCGCGCGACGCGCTGAGGTCAGGCCACACCATGCGGCCCGGCCGGTAGGCCTGGACGCGCGGATCGGCGCGCCGCAATTCCATCTGGAACCGGGTGAAGCTCGCCTGCAGTTTGGACGCAAATCTGTTCATGCGCGCATCTATGCGCCCAGCCGGTAAACGGATTGCAAAGAGAAAGCACTCATTTCAACGCAAGGTCAGGCAATTCGCGATTATGCGAACAGCGATTGAGCTTAGCGTGAAACTGTGCAATAAAGCGCTTATCGACTTCGAAATTGTGTCGGATAACTCGCAACTAAGGCCGTGCTTAAGCGCCGCTGCAAGACCGACTTCTCCCCCGCAAGACCCGAGATTGATCACGTGCGCGCAACTCCGCATGCCCGTGAATTTTTAAGACCAGGTAAGATCTATGTCTACAGGAACTGTTAAGTGGTTCAATAGCCAAAAAGGCTTTGGCTTCATTCAACCCGATGCCGGCGGCGCTGATGTGTTTGTGCACATCTCCGCAGTCGAACGCGCCGGTCTCGCAACGCTCAATGATGGCCAAAAGGTCAACTACGAGCTCGAGAAAGACGCTCGCAGCGGTAAAATGTCTGCTGGCCAGCTCTCGGCTGCCTAAAGCCTTTTAAGGCCCCGCGTACGCCGCGAGAGCCACACATTCCCGAAAGCCCCCGCACCTCACCGTGCGGGGGTTTTTTCTTGCGCAAAGGGTTGGTCACAGGCCCCTGCTCCGGCCCTCTAGTCCGGCAAGTCGCTGACCGGCTGGCCGGTCTGCCGCCGCGTCTCGAAATGGTTCTCGAACGCAACGCCCAGGCACGCGCCGATAATCAGCACCGCCCCGGCCCACACTTGCCAGCCCGGCATCTCGGCAAAGAACACGATCCCGAACAGCGCGCTCCAGACCAGCGCGGTATATTCCAGCGGCGCCAGCAGCTGCGCCTTGGCCCGCGCATAGGCCAGCGTCATCAGGAACCAGACCGAATAGCCGAGCACGCCCAGCAATCCGAACACCGGCAGGTCGCCCATGTTCACCGGCCCCGCGACGCCGAACAGGACCGGCGCCATGCACAGCGCCGGCACGACATTGGTGAACACGGCAATCGTCGTCGCGTCTTCCCGCACCGCGCGCAGGCGCAGCAGCACCAGCACCACCGCATAGATCGTCGCCGAGGCAAAACACGCCGCCAGGCCCAGCCCCCGCC
>NZ_JBBKXE010000056.1:0-39748 GCF_037969335.1 Hyphomonas sp.
GTCTCCATATTGGAGAAGCTGGCCAGCATCATGGAGACCTCTGTCGGCTTGAACAGGGGCATGTAGTTCGTCATGTAATTCGCGCCGACCTCGATGTCGGACTGCGTGAAGAAGCGAAAGATCTGGGTCAGCAGGTTGCGCTCGCCGTCGGTCAGCTTGACCGCCCAGTCCTTGCAGTCCTCACCCAACGGCACCTCTTCGGGCATCCAGTGGACCTGCTGCTGCTTTTTCCAGAAGTCATAGGCCCACGGGTAGCGGAACGGCTTGTAGGCAAAGCTGGGGGTCAGCAGTCCTGGCAAATTCTTGGTACCGTCAGCCATTGGGGCCTCCTTGGGTGTTCATGTCGATGTCTGGAGCAATATACACCACATATAGTGCTTCATTCAGGTTAATGGCGCAAGATGTTCCGGTAACCTCTGCGACACTTGTCCACAGGGATGCCCACAGGAAATATGGCCGCAACGCACTTTCGGACACTCTACGCTGAGACGACCCTACGCCATTTGCCGAACAGAGTCCCCCACGCAGATTGCCTGTTCCTGGTGCCATTCTGGCATTTGAGCGCGTGTTTGCGGCGCCGCCGGCAAGGTTTTGATTCTCGCTCCGATTGCACACGGCGCAAATATCACCCGCTGGATTAGCGAATTAGTTATACTGTTCAGGGTAGTAAGCATTCATGGGCGATTTCAATCACAGGGCACCACCGACCGGCTTGCCGGTTCGGCAGACCCGCGTTTGCGCGTCGGGCACGTCGGCGGGGGATGTGACATGAATAATCTCGAACAACTGCAGCAGGTCTTCGATGCGCTGCCCTATCCAGTGTTTGTCAAAAATGCCCAGCACCAGTGGATTTATGGCAACAAGGCCTTCGACGCGCTGATGGTCGGCAAGGACTATCTCAACAAGGATGATCGCGACTTCTTCCCTGCTGACCAGGTCAAGGTTTTCTGGACCGAAGACCGGCGGGTCTTTGCCGGCGAAGAGAGCATCAACGAGGAAGAGATCGGTCCGGACGTTTTTGCCCTCACGCGCAAGGTGCCTTTCAAGTTTCCTGACGGATCGACAGGGCTTGTCGCCATTATCCTGGCCTCAGTCACCACGACAGAAACACTGAACTCGACCAAGGTGAATTACGAGGCCGAAATCAGGGAAGCCGACGTTCAGTTGCAACGCCTGCGCGAGAGTTCGGCGCGCCGCGCACTGGAACTTGAAGATCGCCTGTCGCTGGCCGAGATGCAGCAAAAGTTGACGATGACCATGGCGCAGACCGATTCTGCGACAGGACTGAAGAACCGGCTCGGCTTCGAACAGGACCTCGCTGCCTCAGTGGAGACCTACACGGCCAAGGGCAAGCCTTTCGGCCTTGGCATCATCGATCTCGACCGATTCAAGCAGATCAATGACCGTTACGGCCACCCAACCGGCGACCTTGTGCTGAAGACAGTTGGGCGACGCCTGACTGAGTTGGCGGATGTGTTCACAGTCGCCCGCTGGGGCGGCGACGAATTCGCGATCCTGACCGAAATCCATTCAGATGACCCCAAGTTAGAAATGGAAGGCCTCGAAGAGGCCTGGAAATTTGTGTTCCGCCCGGTACGGGCCGCAGGTCGGACGATCGAAATTTCCGGATCGGTCGGATTTTCGGTTTTCTCTGAAGATGCGCACAGCGCCGACGAACTCATGCGCAATGCCGACGTCGCCCTGATCATCGCGAAGCGGAGCGGCAAAGGTATCGTACAAATCTTCAACCAGAAAATCCGTGACGGCCTGTCGCGGCGAATGCAGCTTGTCCGTGACTTGCCCGACGCGATTGCAAACGGTGACATCAAGCCCTTCTACCAGCCGATCATGATAGCCGAAAGCCGGAAGGTCTGCGCTGTCGAGGCCCTGTCGCGCTGGACCCATCCGGCCTTTGGACCGGTCAATCCGGAGGAATTCTTCGATCTTGCCCACGAGTGCGGCCTGAGTACCGAGCTCGACGCATTGGTGCTCAAGACGGCATGCGGCGACGTCGGCGGCTGGCTCAAGGATGGCACGTTCGCCTACCTGTCCGTGAACGTCTCACCGATGGATGTGGTTGCGCCCGACTTTGCCGAGCGATTCCTCGCCAGCCTGGCGCAGACCGGCACCAATCCGCACAATATTTGCCTGGAGATCGTCGAATCCGCAATCGTCGGCGATGTGAATGCAGCGCGCGCCAATATTGAACGCCTGAGCAAGGCCGGCGTGATGATCGCCCTCGACGATTACGGTACAGGATTCTCCAATTTGCGCGCCCTGCTCGACCTGCCGCTGGACGCGCTCAAGATCGACCGGTCCCTGATCCAGGGTATCGGGTCGAACAACAAGGCCGCAGACCTGCTGACATCGATCATGCAGCTGGCCAAGACACTGAAAGTGCGCGTCGTCGCGGAAGGCATCGAGACCAATTTGCAGTCAGCCTTTGTCACGTCTGCCGGTTGCCACCTGCTGCAGGGATTCCTGTTCAGCCAGGCCATGTCACGCGATGGATTGAAAGCGTGGCTGTCCACGAGCCAGCAAAAGGTCGCCTGACAGGGCCTGATCGGTGGCCGGGCCGATGGCGTTCGGGCCGGGCATGTCGCTGGACGGACCTTGGAGCGGGACGGTCGCGTCCGCGAACTCCACGACCGCTTCGCCCTCCAGCCTCAACTCGGCGGCCAGCGCGCGGCGAAAGACGACCACAGTGAGCACGCACAGGCCCGCGACCGAGAGGCCGAGCCCGGTATTGATGATGACCTGGCTGGCATGAAGCTCGGACAGGGATGTCCAGACAGTTGTCAGCGCTACGATGGCCGTGATCTCCATGATGAGGAGGGTCATGACCAGGGCTTTCGGGAAGCGGCCCATGTGAGTTTCATTTTCCGTGAGAACACCAGCAAGCGCTGGCACACGCATATTATCTGCCTGTCGCGTGCGGCCTGCAAGATGGATTCGTCAGACGCCTAGTGCCCGGTATTGCAGGCCGCCGGAACGCCGATGTCGAGCATCGGCAGGCCTTCATTGCAGAGTTCAAGACCGCCCTGCCACATCATGTGGAGTGCAACATAGAGAATCACTGCCAGGCCGACAAAGGCAATCCAGCGATGGCGCGTCAGGATGCGGGCGATGAAGGATGAGGCGAGGCCCATCAGCAGGATGGACAGTGTGAGACCGAACACGAGCACAACCGGGTGTTCGCGCGCCGCGCCTGCGACGCCGAGCACGTTGTCGAGCGACATGGAGACGTCGGCGAGAATGATCTGGGTGACGGCGGCGCGAAGGCTCTTGCCGGGAGCCTGACCGGCTACGGTGCCGTCGCCATCAAGGTCTGCGGCGGCAAGCGCCTCTTGTGCGGCATGGGCGGCGCTTTCGCGCAATTCGCGCCACATTTTCCATGCGACCCAGAGCAGGAGGATGCCGCCGGCAAACAGTAGGCCCACGATCAGGAGAAGCTCTGCCGCGATGAGCGCGAAGGCGATGCGCAGGACCGTGGCGGCG
Organism: Hyphomonas sp.; assembly: GCF_037969335.1. Taxonomy (GTDB): domain Bacteria; phylum Pseudomonadota; class Alphaproteobacteria; order Caulobacterales; family Hyphomonadaceae; genus Hyphomonas. The sequence goes on from NZ_JBBKXE010000056.1 coordinate 3,499, forward strand.
AGGATGCCGATCAGGATGGCCTTGCCGCGCTGGTGTTTGGGCAGGCCAGCGGCTGCCATGCCGATGACGACGGCATTGTCGCCCGCGAGCACAAGGTCAATCGCGATCACGGCGAAGAACGCCTGAATCATTTCGGGCGTCAGGAAATCGAGCGTCATGGCGGGAAGGTTTTCCGGGCCGGGTAATCGGGCAATGCTGTCGGCTTCGTTATTCAGATGGGGGCAGTCGCGCCGGGCGACAATGCGGCATCTGTTGAATCGGGCCCCCTCGCCTAGGAGTTGGCTGTGTTTGTCGTGATTTCCGTCGTGGTCGAATTGGCGATGAAGCAAAGTTCGTGCGCCTGATGGTGCAAGGCTTCGATCTGGTCAGCGGACGGGCCCGGCCCCTCATAGCTGACGACCGGATTCAGCGTCACCCGGGTGATCGCCATGCGACCGGCCGCATTCTTGCCCAGCACGCCGACAGCGTCGTCTTCATAGGTGTTGACGACGAAGCCCGCATCGCGCGCCTTGTGGAGATAGAACAGCATGTGACAGCTGGAGATCGACGCGACAAAGGCCTCTTCCGGATCGACATTCTCGGCGACCGAATAGGGCAGCGGGACAATGTCGGGCGACGCAGAGGCCGGCACTTTGAGGCCTCCGTCAAATTCCCATTCATGCGCACGTGAGTGCTTGTTGGCCGCAAAGTCATCATCGCCGCGCGACCATCTGACGATGGCTGTATGTTTGCCCATGTCCGGTCTCCAGGATGTGCGTGTTACGGGTGCCGCTGTTTAGCCGCGCAAGGGCGCCCATATCAAGCCGCATGAATCGGAATGCGGGCACGGCCCTGCCAGACTAAACCCGGCTTCATGAACTTGCAGGAGGCAACATGGGCGTCGCGAATATTGACTGGGCAGCCGTCGGGACGGCGCTGGATCGACAAGGCTTTGCCTCGCTCGGCACGTTGCTGGATGTGGAGGCTCGGGCCGCGCTGGCCGGTGCGTTCGGAGAGGACGCACCCTATCGCAGCCATGTGCATATGGCGCGACACGGGTTCGGGCGGGGTGAGTACAAGTATTTCCGCTATCCCCTGCCCTCGCCCATCGCGGGCCTCCGCACGGCGCTGTATCCGGGCTGCGCCGCCATTGCGAATCGCTGGGCCGAGCGGATGCGGCTGGATGTGCACTATCCAGCGGCACATGTAGATTTCCTGGAGACGTGCCATGCGGCGGGACAGGAACGACCGACGCCGCTGATCCTGTCGTATCGCGAAGGCGACTATAATTGCCTGCACCAGGACCTGTATGGCGGGATCGTTTTTCCGCTGCAGGTCGTTATCCTGCTGAGTGAACCCGGTAAGGAGTTTGACGGAGGTGAGTTCGTGCTGACCGAACAACGGCCAAGGATGCAGTCGCGTGCGCATGTCGTGCCGATACGCGCGGGCGTAGCCATTTTGTGTTTGCGGTGAACGAGCGGCCCGTGAAAGGCACGCGCGGCGACTATCGCGTGAAGATGCGCCACGGGGTGAGTACGCTGATCCGGGGCGCGCGGTTTGCGACGGGGATCATTTTCCATGATGCGCTGTGATGGCTGACCTGCTGAGCGGATTGCGGCCGGGCGAGAGCTGGCATGGCGAGGGCGTGCTGCATCTGCCGGGCTTTGCCGATGCGCCGGTCCTGTGGGATGCGCTGCAGCCTGTACTGGCGGCGGCGCCGTTCCGGCATCTGGTGACGCCGGGCTGCAAGACCATGTCGGTCTCGATGACCAATTGCGGCGAGGTCGGCTGGGTGTCTGACCGGACCGGCTATCGCTATGATGCGCTGGACCCGCTGAGCGGGCGGACATGGCCGGACATGCCGGATGTGTTTCGCATGGTGGCACGGCGGGCCGCAGCGGCGTTTGGCGCGCCGGACTTTTCTCCCGATGCCTGCCTGATCAATTGCTATGAGGTCGGTTCGCGCCTGACGGCGCACCAGGACCGGGACGAGCAGGATCTTGGCCAGCCGGTTGTGTCAGTCTCGCTCGGCCTGCCCGGCCGGTTCGTGATTGGCGGCGCGCAACGGGCAGGACCAAAGCAGGCCGTGCTGCTGGAACATGGCGACGCGCTGGTATTCGGGCGCAGTGCGCGGCTTGCCTATCATGGCGTCCTGCCGGTGAAGGCGGGCACACACGAGATGACCGGTCCGCGTCGGATCAGCCTGACCTTCCGCAAGGCGGGGTGAAGCGCCCTTCGCTCGACGCTTTAATGCGCAATCGAGATTGAGAAGGCGCCAAAGCGTTGCGGCGTGACCTGGGAATCGAATTCCTCGGTGCGGTTCACATAGGTGAAGGCGAGCTGGACTTCGCGATAGTGGATGGCGAGGCCGGCCTGAAGGTCGCCGACGAAATCCTTGCGGTCGTCAACGCGCGGGCCATCGCGAAACAGGTTGCCATCGAGGAACATGTCCCGGCCGATGGCCCGGCCGCTGGCGCCGATAAACAAATAGCCGCCCATCGGGTTTTCGTCAGTGCCGGGGATGAACTCGCCCGCCCCCGAGAGCGCCGGACGGATGCGCGGCGGGCCGAAACTGGAATCAAGGTCCCAGCCGATCCGGGCGGTCAGGCCGGATGATGCATAGGTGCGCACATTGCCGAGCGCGCCGCCGACATCGAAACCGAGATCGGTTTCAACGCCGAGCGGCAGCGTCGGCCCCGGGAACCGATGCAGGCGCTGGACAATGATCTCGATACCGACTTCGTCGCGCAGCTGGTTGGGCCAGCCCTGCGCCTCGGCCACGCCGATGATGCGGTGGAAATTGTTCTGGACGAATTCGCCGCCCGCCGAGGGACCGACGATTCCGAGATTGACCTGCAGCGTGTCCTGCGTGTTGGCGCTGCTGCCGACAATCGTGCCGGAGGCAAACAGCCAGCCAGCATAGGGCCGGTCGGTTGGATCTGGCACGACCAGCGTTTTGTCCTCTGGCGTGAAGATGACATGGCTGAGCGCAAAGCCCTGGCGCAGTTCCTGGCGTTCGAGGTCGAGGAACGGGATACGGTCGGCCACCCATTCGAGCGCCGGGAAGATCTCGTCGGCGCCGGACACGCGTTCGATGCGCAGCCCATTGGAATAGTTGCGGTCGGTGCCGCCGCCGAACTTGTCGTTCTCCACCGTGAGCGAAGTCACGGCAGGTTTTTTGACCTCCTGGGCGTGTGCCAGGGGCGCAACAAAAAGGGCCGCGACTAGCGCGGCCCGAAAACGTGTCTGGGCCATCATCATGGCCGGTGCCCTAGCACCTATCGGCGCATGGTGAAACTTACACCTGCGAAATCTTCAGTGTCGCTGATGGAGCCGTTCCGGTCCTCATATTTCACTTCGCGGCGGATGTAGCTGAGCGAGAGTTCGCCGCCCGCCCGCTGGATCGACACACCAGCCTGCATATCGCCCACAGTGACCTGATCGGTCAGGGACATATCGTTGAGATTCGGGGCGAAACTTGTATTGCCGGCATCCCAGACGAGGGCTTCGCCATCGGCACCGGCGAAGATGTACCAGCCTTGTGGCTGGCCGTCCTTACCGAGAATGTTGAAGTCACGACCGATGCGGACCTCACCACCGACGCGCTGGCTTTGCAGTTCGCCTTCTTCTCGCACGGCAATGCGGGGCGCGACTCCGACGTCAAAGTTGAGGCCGGTCATTGCCATGGGTGCCGAGAACGCGACTTCGGCGGCAATGTCTTTCTCGATCTGGGTCGCGCCGGTCAGGCGGGCCTTGCCGCGCTCTGCGGTGATCGCAAGCAGGGCCGGGCTGCCGGTCCAGGCAAGTTCGGGCAGGTCGGACGGAACGATACCGGCCGAGATGCCGAAATTGGCAGGAGTCGCACCTTCGAATGTTACAACCGGTGCTGGCCGAGCGCCCATGACCGTGCCCGAAAACCGGGCGGGCGAGCCATCGACGACATGAATGGAGATTGTCTCGGGCGAATCGGGCTGAACCGGGCTCGTACCGAGCGCTGTCGGAACGGCCATCGTCATGCCGAGCGTTGGCGGCACGGCTGGTTCTGACCGGACGAAATCATGCGGGGACGTCGAGACGCAGCCCTGGCAGGCCAGCGTCAATACTGTAGAGGCAACTGCGAATACCATACGCCTGACACCCTTCATGGCTAATCCTCGTAAGCTTGCGCCCGTTCGAAGATTACACCCCAACCCACTTAATGTAGCATAAAGGACACACCATGCCCAAACGCCTTTCACTCAACAAAGATTAATTCTGGTTGATATAACGCTAACCTGTAGTTTTGGTTCCACAACCCGAATACTGCAGGCATTTTCTCGCAAAATGCAGGCCACATCGGGCCGTGGCGCCATTAACCTGTAGATATATTTGTTGGAATTGCGGCAAGTGACGCGACGCGCGCCTGATTTTCAGGCATCGGCTTTTCCACCTATGACAGAAAAGCGGCCAGCCCCATTCAGAGCTGGCCGCTTTGCTGTTCATGGTCGGAATGGCCGTCACCTACTGGCAGGCGAGACACTCGTCATAGTCCGTGTTCGGCGTGTCGAGGGTCTGGCCTTCGATCCGCTCAGAGCCGGCAAAGGCCGCACGCTGGACCGACTTGGACCGGCAGTAATAGAGCGACTTCAGGCCGCGTTCCCACGCCGTCCAGTGCAACATGTGCAGGTCCCACTTGGACACGTCGCCCTTGAGGAACAGGTTCAGCGACTGTGACTGGCAGATATAAGGCGTGCGGTCGGCTGCAAGCTCGATGATCCAGCGCTGGTCAAGCTCGAAGGCCGTCTTGAAGACATCCTTCTCGTGCTCGTCGAGGCAATCGAGATGCTGCACCGAGCCTTCATGCTCGAGGATCGAGGTCCAGATCTCGTCGCTGTTGAGACCCTTCTGGTCGAGCAGGGCCTCGAGCTGCTGGTTCTTCACCGTGAACGAGCCCGACAGCGTCTTGTGTGTGTAGACATTGGCCGGGATCGGCTCGATGCCGGCCGAGGTGCCGCCGCAGATGATCGAGATCGAGGCGGTCGGCGCAACGGCCATCTTGTGGCTGAAGCGGGCCATCATGCCGACATCGCGGGCATCCTCGCAGGGGCCACGCTCCTTGGCGAGCTTGACCGAGGCGGCATCCGCACCCTGGCGGATATGCTTGAACATCTTCTCGTTCCAGACCTTGGCCATGGCGCCTTCCATTGAGACGTTCATCGACTGCAGGAAGGAGTGGAAGCCCATCAGGCCGAGACCGACCGAGCGCTCGCGCTTGGCGGAATAGACGGCGCGGGCCATTTCCGGCGGCGCACGCTCGATGAAGTCTTCGAGCACGTTGTCGAGGAAGCGGAAGATGTCTTCGAGGAAATGCTCGTCTTTCGACCATTCCATGAATTTCTCGGCATTGACCGAAGAGAGGCAGCAGACGGCTGTCCGGTCCTGGCCGCGATGGTCGATACCGGTCGGCAGGGTGATTTCCGAGCAGAGGTTCGACTGGGTGACCTTGAGGCCCAGCTTGCGCTGGTGGGCCGGCATGGAATTGTTCACCGTGTCCGTGAACAGGAGGTAAGGCTCGCCGGTCTGCATGCGCAGCTCGAGAATCTTCTGCCACAGTTTGCGGGCATTGATGGTGCGGACAACTTCGTTGGATTTCGGGCTGATCAGGCCGAAGTCTTCGTCCGCGCGGACCGCTTCCATGAAGGCATCGGTGATGTTGATGCCGTGGTGCAGGTTGAGGCTCTTGCGGTTGAAGTCGCCGGACGCCTTGCGGATTTCGAGGAATTCCTCGATTTCCGGGTGGTGGCAGTCGAGATAGCAAGCCGCAGAACCACGGCGCAGCGAGCCCTGGCTGATCGCAAGGGTGAGCGAGTCCATCACGCGGATGAACGGGATGATGCCGGACGTCTGACCATTCTGGCCGACCTTCTCGCCGATCGAGCGGACATTGCCCCAATAGGTGCCGATGCCGCCGCCATTCGAGGCGAGCCAGACATTCTCGGTCCAGGTCTCGACAATATCGTCAAGCGAATCGCCGACCTGGTTGAGGAAGCAGGAAATCGGCAGGCCGCGGGACGCGCCACCATTCGACAGGACGGGCGTCGACGGCATGAACCAGAGTTTGGACATATAGTCGTAGAGGCGCTGGGCGTGTTCGGAATCATCGGCAAAGGCCGTGGACACACGGGCGAACATGTCCTGATAGGACTCTCCGGGCAGCAAATAGCGGTCTTTCAGCGTGGTCTTGCCGAAATCCGTCAGCAGCGCATCGCGGGACGGATCGGTCTTCACCGGAGCGCCTTCAACCACGCGCAGTTCCGCCTCGGCACCTGCTTTCGGCTTGCCTTTACGCGGCGCGGATTTGGTCACAGACTTGGCTTCGGATGCAGACATGTGCAGCCCTCCGGTTTTATTGAATATATATAGGAACTGAAGCCCCCGGCGGCCAGATATGGCCCCCAACTTCTCTCCTGACACAACATATAGTGTCGGAAGGTTAACATGCGGTCAACGGGGCAATACTTAAAACCGTCAAAAAGGGCGTGGAATTCCGGTTAACAAGCAGTTAAGCCATCCCGAGATCACCTGTCCAGACAGACGAATACGTATTCCACAATTCGTGCAGCACGCGACTGGTTGTCGCGAAATAATCTGAGATGGACGAGAGAGGGAAAAGGCGGAGACAGGCGAACGACCCGGGCTGAAATCGTTGGGGCTGCTTCGTTCCCGACCTGACCCGATTGGCGAATGGCCCGTCCGCCACCTGCCTCCTCCGGGTTATATGCGCGGGGAGGCCGCGAATCGCAAGTGCAGGAGTGAGTCGGTGGGGGTGCGTCGTTGAGTTTATTGTCCGCGTGGACGCCCTCGTGCTATTTCTCGGGTTCCAGACACGCATGAAGGGGTGAGCGATGAAATTCCGGCATATCATGATGGCAGGGGTATCTGTCCTGCTTGCGGCAGGCGGCGCGGCAGCGAAAGAGGATGAGGCCCCGTCCACGCGCTTCACGGCAGACCGCGTGTTCGACATGGAATATGCGTCCGATCCGCAAGTCTCCCCGGACGGCAAGACGGTCGCCTATGTGCGCCATTCCATGGACCGGATGACCGACAAGGATACCGGCCAGATATGGACCCTGAGCCTGGCCGACGGCTCGAACCGCCCGCTGGTGACCGGCGTTGCCGGCGCAAGTTCGCCGCGCTGGTCGCCGGACGGCACGCGGATCGTCTATGCGACGGCCACCGACGGCAAGCCGGAAGTACGCGTCTTCTATCTCGACACCGGCCGCAGCTTCCCGCTCGCGCAATTCCTCGAAGCTCCGTCCGAGACGGTCTGGTCGCCGGACGGCAAGCATGTCGCGTTCAGCATGTTCGTGAAGGGCGAGACACCAAGCTTTGCCAAGGCACCGACACCGCCCGAAGGCGCGAAATGGAACGATGGCGTCAAGGTCATCGACAGCCTGACCTTCCGCTTCGATGGCGCTGGTTACCTGAAAGACGGCGCGACACAGGTCTTCGTGCTGCCGGTCGATGGCGGCACACCGCGCCAGGTGACATTCGGCAAGGCCGACATGTCGGGGCCGGAATGGCTGGACAATGATACGCTGCTGGTCTCGGGCAATGCCGCCGAGGACCGCGACCTCGATCCGGTCGAAAGCGAAATCTATGCGGTGGAACTGGCCGACCTGTCGGTGACGCCGCTGACCAGCCGCGACGGGCCGGATACCGACCCTGTCGTCTCGCCGGACGGCAAGACAATTGCCTATCGTGGATTCGACGACAAGACGCTGTCCTACCAGCAGGCCGATCTTTACCTGATGGATGTCGACGGCACGAACGTCCGCGCACTTGCGGCAGACTTCCCGGGTGACATTGGCGAGACGGCATGGGCGCCGAATGGCAAGAGCCTGCTCGTCCTGTCGGAAGACCATGGCGTGCTCACGCTGTTCAACGTGGACCTCAAGGGCAAGGTATCCGAAGTGGTGACCGGCATTGGCGGCGGCTCGATCGGCCGGCCCTATGCTAATGGCAGCTTCTCTGTCAGCGGCGGCCGGAAACCGGTCGTCTCCTACATGGCCGGCTTTGCCGACCGCCCCGCCGAAGTGGGCGTGGTGGGCATTGACGGCAAAAACCCGAAAGTGCTGACCGCGCTGAATGCCGACGTGCTGCCTTATCTCGACATGGCGAAAGTCGAGGAGATCAAGGTCACGTCCAGCGCTGACGGCCGCGAGATCGAAGCCTGGGTCGCTTTCCCGCCGGACTTCAAGGCGGATGGCAGCTTCCCGTTGGTCCTGGAAATCCATGGCGGGCCTTATGCCATGTACGGCCCCTTCTTTGGCAGTGAGATTCAGCGCTATGCGGCCGAAGGCTATGTCACGGTCTGGTCGAACCCGCGCGGCTCGACCGGCTATGGCGAAGACTTTGCCCTGCTGATCGACAAGGCCTATCCGGGCAATGACTATGACGACCTGATGAGCGTCGTGGACGAGATGGTGGCGCGCAAATATGCCGATCCGGAACGCCTGTTCGTGACGGGTGGTTCGGGTGGCGGCATCCTGACGGCATGGATCGTGACAAAGACCGACCGGTTTGCCGCAGCTGCGTCGATCAAGCCGGTGATCAACTGGATGACGATGGCCCTGGCCGGCGACATCGCGCAGGTCGTGCGGCGCCACTGGATACGGGCCGAGCCCTGGTCGGACCCTGAGGCCTTCCTCAAGTTCTCGCCGATCCGCTATATCGACAAGGTGGTGACGCCGACGATGATCATGGTGGGCGAGGAAGACTATCGCACGCCTGCCTGGGAGGCCGAGCAGTTCTACACGGCGCTCAAGATGCGCGGTGTAGATACGGTCTATGTCCGCGTGCCGGGTTCGCCCCACGATATTGCCTCGCGCCCGAGCCGCCTGATTGCCAAGACGGACAATATCATGGGCTGGTTCGCCAAATATGATCCGGCGAAAAAGGACGCGGCAGACAACGGCGAGGACGATTAGCGCCATGTCAGACCTCGATCTCATCCTGCAGAGCCTTGAGGCCCTCGCCGAACGCGAGGGCGACCCGGCGCCCGTGATCTATGCCCGCCTGTTCGCCGACCATCCCGATCTCGAACCGCTATTCCTCATGGATACGGATGGCGGCGTGCGCGGCTCGATGCTGCAACAGTCTTTCGACTGCCTGATCGATGTCGCCGAGGGCGGCAGCCTGGCGCCGGTCATCCTCGGGGCCGAACGCGTGAACCACGGCACCTATGGCGTGCCGGACAACCTGTTCGACGCCTTCTTCACCACGATCCGTGATTGCGTGAAAGCGGCGATGGGGACGGACTGGACGGCGGAGACGGACGCGGCCTGGTCACGCCTGCTGGCGCGCACGGAGGCACTGGCGGATGCATAGGGCGCCATAGACATCCCTTGTGCGCCGACCCGCACCGCTGCACTGTTTCGAACTTGTGGCGGAGGAGTGCAGAATGATCCTGATCGGCATGTATGACAGCCCGTTCGTGCGGCGTGTGGGGATTGCCCTGCGCCTCTATGGCATCGCGTACGACCACCGCGCCTGGTCCGCGTTTGACGATGTCATGAAGATCATGGCCTACAACCCGCTTGTGAGGGTGCCGACGCTGGTGCTGGACGATGGCGAAGCGTTGATCGACAGCGCCGCCATTCTCGACGCGCTGGACGAGATGGCCGGCCCTGAGCACGCCATGATGCCACATAACGGACCGCCGCGCCGTGCGGCACTGAAAACCTGCGCACTGGCCTCTGGCATCGCCGACAAGGCGGTGTCGCTGGCCTATGAGCGTCATGTCCATGAACGGATGGACCCGACCTGGATCGAACGCTGCGCCGGACAGATCACCCGGGTGATGAATCAGCTGGAAATTGCCCGCGCCGCACAGACCACGCCCTTCTGGCACGGCGACACGATCGGGCATGGTGACGTGATGGTGTCGTGCGCGGTGACGTTCATGCGTGATGCGCTGGCGCGCGATATGGACCTGTCGCCCTGGCAGGCGCTGAAACGCCATACCGACATGTGCGAGGACCTGCCGGCTTTCCGGGAGGCCTACATGACGTTCAAGATGGGCTAGGCTTTTGCGACCTGTCCGGGGCGGGTGCCGGTCCAGCGGTGGAAGGCCCGCGAGAAAGACGACGGATCCGAGAAGCCGACCAGGTAGGCGGTCTCGTTGACCGACACTTTCTCACCGGAGAGGTAATGCAGGGCCATCTGGTGGCGCAGGGAATCGAGCAAGGTGTCGAAGCTGGTGCCTTCCGCCTTGAGCTGGCGGTAGAGGGTCTGGCGGCTGACACCGATGCGCGCGGCGACACTGTCCATGGTGACATCGCCTGTGTGCAGGACCGGCAGGATGATTGCCTCGACGCGCGCCGCGACGCCCTGGGACGCATCAAGGGATTTCATCAATTCATCGGCCCGGGCGCTAAGCGAGCCGAACACGTATCGCGGCGCCTTGGACAGGCGCAGCGTGAAGAAGGCCTCGGTGATCTCCATGGCATTGCGAGAGGCGCCGAAGGTGACGGGCACGCCGAGAATGCGTGCATAGTCATCGGCATAGGCCGGAGCGGCATGGGTGACTTCAGCCGAGCAATAGAGCGGGGTATCCGGAAAAAAGTACCGAGTGCCGCAGATGAAGCGGCCAAGCGTCGACTCGGTGAGTTCGGGGAATTCGTTGGGGTTCTTGCGCGTGTCGATGATGAAGGCGCGGCTGCCTTCGCGCGTGATGACGAACCGGTCGCCATCCGACGGTGCCGTGGTGTCGATGACCAGGCGGCCATAGCGGTTCATCTGGCGGAAGGCTTCCGGCATGTCGGGCGCCGCGTGGGTGATCAGGCCCACGATTGTCAGGTCGTTGAATCGCACGGTGGATCCGAACAGGAGCCCCAGCATCGGTTCGCCGGATAATTCCTTGCCCGCGCGCATGAGCGTCTTAAAGGCCGTCAGCGGAATACGCGTGTCGGCGTCGGCGAGGTCAGCCTCGGCAATGCCTGCGCGGGCGAGCAGGGCCTCACGTGGCGCGCCATGCGACACGGCGAGGTCGAGCAGGGCCGAGGCATAGCCGGCAGAGACAGTGGCGCTGGCGGTCATCGGGAAACGGCCAGGCTGTTACTGCACGTCATGATTATGTCGCCAAGTGTCATGGGGAGAGGGTCGCCCGTCCGGTAAGTTGTCGCAAGACTATAACGACCGGAGTGAACACGAAATGACCGACAGCGCCGCCCTCCCGCGTTCGCGCGCCCTGATCGATCCGCGAAAGGCATTGTCCTTTGCCGGCGCCGTGTGGTTCACGGCAGCCGCGATCGGCCAGCTGGCCTTCGTGCTCTATATCGCCGCTTTCTATTACGTCTCCACGTTCCTGGGTGACTTCGAGCGTATGGACGGGCGTGTAATCCACGGCTTCATCAGCGGCGACGTGCTGGGCAACGCCCTGTTCCTGTCGCATGTGCTTCTGGCCTTCTGGATTACTGCGAGCGGGCCGCTGCAACTCATCCCGCAGGTCCGCAACCGGTTCCGGACCTTCCACCGCTGGAATGGACGCTTTTACCTGACCGTCGCCCTGCTCACGAGTTCAGGCGCCCTCCTCCTCACCTACCTGCGCCCGCATTTCGGATCGTTTGCCTTGCTGGTCGTGAACACGGCCGACGGCGTGCTTATCATCGCGTTCGGATGCCTTGCCCTGCGGGCGGCCCTGCAGCGTCGCTTCGACGACCATCGGCGGTGGGCCCTGCGCATGTTCATCGTGGTCAGCGGCGTGTGGTTTTTCCGGCTCGGCTACGGATTCTATTTCTTCATCACGGCAGGCAAGATGCCGGGATCGCACAACCTGACCGGACCGGCCGACATTGCCGTCGCCAGCACATGGATCGTCGCGCTGCTGGGACTGGAATTCTACCTGTTCGCCCAGAGACGCCGGTCAGGCGCCCTCAAACTGACAGCAGCCGCGATGGCGATCGCGGCTGCTGGAGCAGTTCTGGTGAGCAGCTATTTCGCCGCCCAGATGTTCTGGCTGCCGACGCTGGCGTCCTGAAGGCCGCAGCGCCGGGTTAGCCGGATCTAGTGGTCGGCGTTGGATTTCGCGCGACGCTTGCGCTCGTGCGGATCGAGATAGATCTTGCGCATGCGGATATTGGTTGGCGTGACCTCGACCAGTTCATCATCGGCGATATAGGCCAGCGACTTTTCAAGCGTCATCTGGAGCGGCGGCGTAAGGCGGACAGCCTCATCCGTGCCCGAGGCGCGCATGTTGGTCAGTTTCTTGCCCTTGAGCACGTTCACTTCGAGATCATTGTCGCGATTGTGCTCACCGATGATCATGCCGGCATAGACCTTGTCGCCGGGATGGATGACCATCGGGCCACGGTCTTCGAGGTTCCAGAGTGCGAAAGCAACAGCCTCGCCCTGCTCCATGGCAATCAGAACGCCGGTGTGACGGCCCTGGATACGGCCCTTGTGCGGGGCATACTCGTGGAACACGCGGTTCATGATGGCGGTACCGCGCGTATCCGACATGAGTTCGCCCTGATAGCCGATCAGGCCACGGGTCGGCGCATGGAAGACCATGCGTGTGCGTCCAACGCCCGAGGGGCGCATGTCGAGCATGTCGGCTTTGCGCTCGGAGAGTTTCTGCACGATGATGCCGGAATGCTCGTCGTCGACGTCGATGGTGACTTCTTCGATCGGCTCGAGCTTTTCGCCGTTCGGGCCTTCCTGCATGACGACCTGCGGACGCGAGACGCCGAGTTCGAAGCCTTCGCGGCGCATCGTCTCGATGAGGACGGCGAGTTGGAGTTCGCCACGGCCAGACACCGTGAAAGCTTCGGCATCGGTGGCGCGATCGACCTTGAGGGCGACGTTGCCTTCAGCTTCCTTCAGCAGGCGGGCCCAGATGATCCGCGAGGTAACCTTGGTGCCTTCGGTGCCGGCGAGCGGCGAGTCGTTGACGCGGAAGGTCATAGAGATGGTTGGCGGGTCAATTGCCTGGGCTTCGATCGGGATCGTGACGGACGGGTCGCAGAACGTGTCGGCGACGTTCGCCTTGGTCATGCCGGCGAGCGAGACGATGTCACCTGCGACGCCTTCGTCGACGGGCACGCGCTCAAGGCCGCGGAAGGCGAGCACTTTCGATACCCGGCCCTGCTCGACGAGCGAACCGTCGCGGGCGAGAACCTTGATCTGCTGGTTCGGCTTGACCGTGCCGGAGGAAATACGACCGGTCAGGATACGGCCGAGGAAGGGATCCGAGCTGATCGTGGTGGCCAGGAGGCGGAACGGGCCCTCCTCTACCATCGGCGTTGGCACGTGATCGACGACCATCTGGAACAGAGCGTCCATATCAGTGGTCGGGTTTTCGTAGTCTGTGTTCATCCAGCCCTGCTTGGCCGACCCGTAGAGGATGGGGAAATCGAGCTGCTCATCGGTCGCGTCGAGATTGGCGAAGAGGTCGAAGACTTCATTGATGACTTCGTCGGGACGGCGCTCGGGCTTGTCGATCTTGTTGACGGCCACAATCGGGCGCAGGCCAACCTTAAGGGCTTTGGAGACCACGAACTTGGTCTGCGGCATCGGGCCTTCAGAAGCATCGACGAGCACGATGGCACCGTCGACCATCTGGAGGATACGTTCGACTTCACCGCCGAAATCGGCGTGGCCGGGCGTGTCGACGATATTGATGCGGTAGCCATTCCACTCGACCGAGGTGGTCTTGGCGAGGATCGTGATGCCGCGCTCGCGCTCGATATCATTGGAATCCATGGCGCGCTCGACGGTTTTCTCGTTTTCGCGATAGGTGCCGGACTGTTTGAGCAGTTCGTCGACCAGCGTGGTCTTGCCGTGGTCAACGTGTGCGATGATCGCGATGTTGCGCATTTTCTCGATGGACTGGGACATAGGGACTTTAGGCTTTCGGGAGGAGGAATCGGGTGTCTGGCGCGCGCACTAGCCGAATATACGGGTTTTGGCCATGGGGGATGGGCATGATGACATCAGGCGGCTAAGCAATTCCCTTCCCTCTCAAAGCCGGTAGTGTCCCAATCCATGACAAATTCAAACGATATGCCGCTCGCGGCGAACCCGCTCGATCGCGCAGCGCATCACCGTACAGACGAAGCCTGGCTGGAAGCGGCCATGCAGCAGGACAATGTCCTGTTCTTCCTGATGCGTAATGGCGAACCCTTTGTCGAAAAGCAGGGATTGTTCTGGATGGGCCCCGAGGCGCGCAAACTGTCACCCGCTGCGCCCTGGCTGTTCATGGGCGAGGACAAGACCGGCGCGCCGGTCTTCGCCCTGAACCTGCCGCCGAAATTCGATGTCGACTCGTCCCTGATTGCCGGTGTCGGAAGCTTCGGTGAATTCCGCATGGCGGTGGGAGCGATCTCGGCCATGGAAGCCAATCTTGTTTCAACCGCTCGCAGCCTGTTCATGTGGCACGCAAGTCATGGCCATTGCGCCAAATGCGGTGGACGGGTCGGCGTGGTCGAGGCCGGTTGGAAAAGCCAGTGCCCGGAATGCGGCGCCGAGCATTTCCCGCGCACCGATCCCGTCGCGATCATGCTGGCGGTGAAGGACGGCAAATGCCTGATCGGTCGTCAGGCGATGTGGCCCGCAGGGTTCATGTCGTGTCTCGCCGGCTTCTGCGAGCCGGGCGAAACGATCGAACAGGCCGCGGCGCGCGAGCTTTTCGAAGAGGCCGGTATCGTGTGCGACCCGGCCAGCGCGGAATATGTCGCCTGCCAGCCCTGGCCGTTCGCCTCATCGCTGATGATCGGACTGATTCTCGAAGCCGAAAATTTCGAGATTACGGTCGATAAAACCGAGATCGATGAAGCAAGGTGGATCACACGCGCCGAAGCACGTGAAATTCTTTCCGGCAAACATCCTGAGCTTTTGTGCCCGCCCGCAATGGCAATTGCCCATCATATATTGAAGACTTGGGCTCTTCGGGACGATTAATCGTATACGGATCACTCAAACCCGCTCGCGCGTCAGGTGAAAATCAAGAGTTGATTTCCCGCGAATCACAATATTATTGGCTCGCCACTGACAGGAGATCGGAAATGGCAATTGCAAAGAAAAAGCCGGCCGCTAAAAAGCCGGCAGTGAAGAAACCAGCCGCTAAGCCGGCAGCAAAAAAACCTGCTGCCAAACCGGCAACCAAGACTGCTACGAAAACCGCTACTAAACCAGCGGCGAAGAAACCAGCTGTTAAGAAGCCGGCCGTCAAAAAGCCTGCTGCCAAAGCTGCTGCGAAACCAGCCGTGAAAAAAGCTGCTGCAAAGCCAGCCGCCAAAAAGCCTGCTGCAAAGAAGCCGGCTGCAAAAAAGAAATAAGTCTGCGGACGAGAATTCGGAAAACGGGCGGGCATGACTCGCCCGTTTTTTTGTGCGCGAATGGCGCATTCCGTCGGTGGAATGGAACCCCCGCACCCTCTACGAGCGCGGGGGCCATCCTGCCGGGCAGTCAATCAAGGGCTGCCCGCCCGACCGGACCCTTACTGGCCAGACCTAGAACTTCAGAACGTAGGCAACGTCGATCACGTCGATCGAGTCGTCATAGTCGAGATAGGTATAGCCAACGCGGATGCCCTGGTTGGGAGCGAAATAGTAGTCGCCGCCAATCCCGAGCGCCGCAGCATCGTCATCGGCGGAAGCAGACACGCCGCCAGCCGAGGCTTTGATCTCAGTGCTCACATAACCGATCCGACCGAACACGTCGGCCTTTTCGGCGAAGGGAATCCGGCCCACGGCATAGGCACCGTAGGAGTTTTCGAGTTCAACGTTCGCATTGATGCCACCAATCGTTGTGGATTCATCAGCAATGCCGACGCCTGCTTCGATTTCCGCACCGAGAAATTCGTTGAAGTTGTAGCCTCCACGCAGCTGGATGGCACCGAGGTCGGCATCGTCCGCGCTATAGTTGCCGTAGCCGATCGTGCCGTAGAATCCGGTGTCCTGCGCGAAGGCAGGGGCAGCGGCGAACGCAACGAGGGTGATGGCCGTGGTAAGTGCAAGTTTCATGGGAGGTATTCCTTTTGTTATCCCGTCTCCGGGAGACCGGAATCTAGCGATTGATTGTGGCAAGTTGCATGAATTCGGATTCATGTTTGCATGCGGAAAGAATGTGTTGCCGCCGTGCAACGCGCCGGATTCCGGAGCTTGAGAATTCAGGGAAAAACAGACGGCCCGCCTCTCGAAAAGAAGCGGGCCGCAGGTAATTTTCGATTCAGATATGTGGCGGAAACTGCCTTATTGGTTAAGGGCGGACCATTCCGTATCGGCTTTTGAAATAAAGCCGGGAATCGCGGCATTCCATTTATCCTGGATGTCGAAATTGTAATTCAGGTAGAGCTTGCCATCGACAATCTTCCAGTAGCGGGCGTCACCTTTTGCGTACTTGCCGTCAGCCATGGCCCAAGCGCAGTAGCCGCCATATTGCGGCGCATAAGCCGCCGGATCGGCGATGAACGCATCGCGGTGTTCAGCACTCGTGAACTGGAAGTTGGCGCCGTTATATTCGACGGTGAAATCCTTCGACCCTTTGGCGGGCGCTCCGGTCTCGAAATAGGCGACAGGATCATAGCCCTGCAGGGCGGTCGTGGAGAAGCGGCCGGTATAGATGGCTGGCTCTGCGGTCGCAGCCGGCGCGAACGCCAGGGCGGGTGAGAGGGCGAAGGCGGCGGCGATGAGAAGGGGACGAAGTTTCATGTGCGTTCTCTTGGAATTGCGGTGAGGGAAGTAGGGTCGCCGAGACCTCTGGGAGGGACGTTCGAGGCAGGAAGGGGGAGGCCTCGAATGAAGGTCCCGGCGACCGGGCAAAAACTCAGACGGGGTGAATCCGGGTTTTTGCAAACGTGTTGGGCGATGCGACGCCGGGGCCCGGCAGGATCGCTTCGCGGATGCCGCCCAATATGGCGAACAGGGTCTTTCGCCTGATGATGAGAAGCGCCACCGAACCGACCCATACCGTGACGGCCATGGCGAACAGGCCGCCGCCATCATTGTTCGGATCGATACCGAGCGGCGTGAACAGGTGGAAGCTCACCGCACCGCTCATGACAGCGACGGCGATCAGGGCACCGAGCGTCTGCAGGCGGCGAAAGGCTGTAAACACACCCAATAGAAGACAAGCCGACGCGACCAGTTCGGCCGAACCGATGACGTACTGGCTGAACAGACCGGTCTGCGCGAACAGCCCCCCTGCCCCGAAACTGTCGGCCCAGGCATCCAGCCGACCAAAGATGACCTGCGTTTCAGGGGCATTGGTGAACTTGTAGCGCAAGCTGTCCAGGAACACGGCCGAGGCAATGAGGCTGAATACGTGCGGTGCGTAGTTCTTGATCTTGTCGAACATTATGACCGTCCCTCTCAGGTTTCTACGTGCAAGGTCTCACGAAGCGGTGCTCGCGGGCAAAGCAAACGCCTGTGAGCCGGACCCACGATTGCGTGAGCGCGAAGTGTGCGGTGCATACTTAACGTCGACCTCAGGAACCGTCCCCGGCGCAGGCGCGCGTGCAGGGTGCCCAGGCATACGGCTTGTACTCCTTGTTGAGAGGCGTCTCGGCGACATGGTTGGCATAGTTCGACATCGTCTTGAGGGCGACGCCAAGGACAACGCCGAGAATGGCGGCCTTTTCCCAGCCCGCGCTCAGGAATACCGAGACGTCCGTGTCCGATACGAAGCCGCGCTGATGCACCATGCGGCGCGTGAAGACGTGCAGAGCTTCCAGTCGCGGGTCAGCTATCCTTTGATTGTTGCGCACTGCTTCGATGACTGACGCGTCCAGACCCTCAGCCGCCGCTGCCGCCGAATGCGCTGCCACGCAGAAATGGCAGGCGTTCTCGATGCTGACCGTCAGTTGCACGACCTGGCGCTCCAGTGGCGAGAACCCCGCGCCATCGAACATGCGCGACAGGTTGAGATAGCCCTCAAGCGCCGCGGGATTTTCTGCCAGAACACCCAGCATGTTCGGAATGATTCCGTTTGCTTGCCTCACCTGCTCCAGCAAGGGTCGCGCAGCCGGTGGTGCAGTCGTCTCGTCGTGAATATTCAGGTCGCTCATGGGACAGCTTTCTCGATCAGGGGCAGACCAAGTGGCAGGGTCGGCCTTGTTGGGTGAGATTTAGGCGCTTTTGCCCTTCGCAGAACGCTGACACACCCCATATGCATCATTCGAAATACGCATAGGAGGCCCTGGGGGTGGACCGTATTGATGCCATGCGCCTGTTCATTCGCGTTGCGGATGCAGGCAGCTTTTCCAAAGCCGCAAGCGATCTTGGCCTCGGCCAGCCGACCGTATCGCGGCGGATCCAGGATCTCGAGGCGAGTCTCGACGCCGCCCTGTTCCTGCGCACGACACGATCGCTCAGCCTGACAGAGGCCGGTGAACGGTTTTACAAGCGTGCCGGCGATATTCTCGCCGAGTTCGACGATGCCGAGGCCGAAGCGCGCGGACTGGACCATGAGCCTGTAGGCCTGCTGCGCATTTCGTGTGTCTCATCCATGGCGCGCCTCGTGATCGGGCCACGGATTGCGAGCTTCATGAAGCTGTATCCCCATGTGCGCGTGGATGTCCTGACCGATGATGCCTATACTGATCTCGTTGGCGAAGGCGTTGATCTCGCGTTCCGGATCGGCACGCTGGTCGATTCCAGCCTGATGGCCAAGAAGGTCGGCGAAGCCCCCCGGGCGCTATGGGCAGCACCCGACTACCTCAAGGCCCGGGGCACGCCGCTACATCCTCGCGACCTGGCTCAGCATGACGCGGTCATGTTCCGCCAAACCGCAACCAATGAATGGGTGCTGTCGCGCGACGGCGAGACCGTCAGCGTCAAGGTCGATGGGCGGTTCAAGGCCTCCTCGGGAGACCTCCTGCTGCAGGCAGCGCAGAATGGCCTTGGCCTGTTCCTGTCCGCCAGCTGGCTTGTCTCGGACTGCGTCAATGATGGCAGCCTGGTGCGCGTCATGCCGGAATGGACGGCGACACCGAGTCCAATCCATTGCGTGTGGACGTCCGGCAAGCTGCGCGGCAAGGCCAAGCTGTTTGCCGAACATGTTGCTGACGCGCTGCGATTCGAAACGCCGGCCTGCTAGAATCCGACGGTTGGTTTCGCGGGAAACACGCCGAGGAGTTTCAGCGACTGCGAGAAGAAACCAAGCTCTTCGAGTGCGTTCTGGACCGGGCGCTCGTCGGGGTGACCCTCGATCTCGGCATAGAATTGCGTCGCCGTGAATGAGCCGCCGATCTGGTAGCTCTCGAGCTTGGTCATGTTAACGCCATTCGTCGCGAACCCGCCCATGACCTTGTAGAGTGCCGCCGGAATGTTGCGGACCTCGAACAGGAAGGCGGTCTTGGCCGGTCCCTGCCCGGCTTCAATGTCGGATGGCTCGCGGGCCATGATGATGAAACGGGTCGTGTTGTGGGCGGCGTCCTCAATATCTTCGGCAAGAATATCGAGACCATAGACCTTGGCGGCGAGGCGCGGCGCGATGGCCGCGATGGACCGGTCGCCGCCTTCGGTCACTTCGCGTGCGGCGCCAGCCGTGTCCGCAGACGTCACGGGCTCGATATTGTGAGCTCTCAGGAAGTTGCGGCACTGGCCGAGGCCCATGATGTGGGACCGGGCCTTGCGGATTTCCTCAAGTTTGACGCCCGGCAGGCCCATCAACTGGAAGCGGATCGGCAGGTAGTGCTCGCCGACGATCTGAAGGCTGGTCGTGGGCAACAGGTAGTGGATGTCGCCAACGCGTCCGGCGATCGTGTTTTCCACTGGAATCATGGCGAGATCGGCCTCGCCCTTCTCGACGGCGGTGAAACAATCTTCGAACGTGCGGCAGGGCAGCGGCGACAGGCGCGGATAGGCTTCGTTGCAGGCAATATGCGAATTTGCCCCAGGTTCTCCCTGGTAGGCGATGTGATTGGCCATTCGGCGTCCTTTTTACCTGTCCTACGTGCGTCGGATCGCCGCGACGAAAGGAGAAGCGCCCCTTCCTCACAGCCTTTATGTTGTCTGCACTCCGTTAGCGTGCCAAAAGGCGCGCGCCAAGACACATGACCAGATAGATTCGAAGGAACGCCTCCATGGGAGAACTCGGTGTCAACAAGATCCTAGGCGCATTGCTCGCCACTGCGCTCGGCCTGATGGCCCTGCATCAGCTTTCGGGCATCGTGTTCAGCCATGGTGAAGACGAAGGCCATCACGGCGAGGAACACGCTGAAGCGACCTCAATGAGCGATCAGATGTGCGCAAAATATGCCTATTGCGTCCAGGTCGCGGGCGCCGCTGGCGCCAGCGCACCGGTTGAAGAAGTGTTCGACCTGGGTGCAGCGCTGGCCAGCGCTGACGCCTCCAAGGGCGAACGCGCCTTCAAGGCCCAGTGCGCCACCTGCCACAATATCGCCGATGGCGGCGCCAACGGAACCGGCCCGAACCTGCATGGTGTGGTCGGGGCGGCCAAGACCGTGCATCCCGGCTTCACCTATTCTGCCGCCCTCTCAGGCATCGGTGGCGAGTGGACCTATGAAGAGCTGAACCACTGGATCAACAATCCGAGCGCCTATGCGCGTGGCACGTCCATGTCGTTCGCTGGCCTGCGTCGTGATTCGGACCGTGTGAACGTGATTGCCTATCTGGCAGCGAACTCTCCGAACGCGCCTGCGCTGCCTGCGCCGCTGGCCGCTGAACCGGACGAAGCCGTGCCAGCTGAAGGCGAAGCCGCACCTGCAGAGGGTGAAGCTGCCGCGACAGAGGCTGTGGAAAGCGATGCCCCGGTCGAAACGGCTCCGGACGCACCCGCTGAAGACGCGCCAGAAGCAACGGCGGCCGAATCAGCGCCGGCAGAAGCGCCTGCCGCTGAAGAAAGCCACAACTAGGCGGCTGATTCAGCCATCCAGCGGGGCACCTGTCCCGCAACACGATCAACATCAATACGCCGGGCCCCTATGGGCTCGGCGTATTGCGTTCTGATCCTGATGATTGCGTCTTCGAGCGGTTCACAGGCCGTGGCCATGTGCCAGGCGTTCGCGTGCAGGAGGTGCTGGCCGTCGGTCATGATGCCGACATGGCCTTTCCAGAACACGAGATCACCGCGTTTCAGGGCATCTGGTACTGTCCAGTCTGCTATCTCTTCCCCGGCCCAGGCGAACTGCATGTCGCTGTCGCGCGGCAGGAGGACACCCACGGCCTCGAAGGCCTGCTGGGTGAGGCCGGTACAGTCGAGGCCGAGACTGTCGCGTCCGCCCCACAGGTAGGGCGTGTTGAAGTAGCGCTCAGCGACGGTGACCACGTCGGCGTCGCGCGCATCCTGCGAGGCAAGATGGCGCGTGTGGATCCAGCCGGCCTGCGCGCAACTGGCATAGTCGCCATCGGTACCCGTGACCGTGACGCGGGCACCGAGGCTGAGCATGACCTTCACGGGCGATTTCAGATCAGGCGCGGCATAGGCAAATGTGCGCAAGGCTGCCACTTTATGGGTTGGCGGGGCGATTGCCGGTGACAGCGCGTCGGACCGCATCCAGCCGACATAGTGATCGCGATGGCACCGAATGCGGCTGAAAACACCCTGCCGGTCAAAAACATCGACACTTTCGCCAAAAAGGACCTGAGTCGCGAGGCGCGCTGCTGCATCCGGGGCTTCGCGGACGGCGGCCGTGCCGACCACCACGTCAAACACCGTGCTTTCGCCTGCAGGGCGGGCAAGGCGGCTATCAGTCAGGTCGGGCATGCACGGGGCCTCGGGCGGTTACGCGCCTAGGCTGCTGCGGTGGTTTTTCCGCCGCGCCGCGGCGCCAATGTTTCGTCACTCTCACCTGAAGCTGCGGCAAGAACAAGACCGGCGAAGGCCCGAAGATAGGTCATTCCGGCCGGTGTGCGCTCAATGAAGATATTGCGCAGGTCATTGTCATCCTTGACGCGGCGAATGAAATCCAGCCGCGACAGGGTGTCGAGGGCCCGGGTTACGGCGGGTTTCGCGATGTCGAGATGGTCGGCCAGGCCGCGCACGGTGTGGGGGCCGGGGGCAAGCGCGATGGTCATCAGGATCGCCTGCTGGCGGGCTGTCAGATCCGGTGCATCCGAGCGCACGGAAGCCGTTACAGCCCGACGCCAAAGTTCCAGTCCGCCACGTTCCGACAATTCCATCTACACATCCTCTCGATTCGCCTCAGAAACGAATCTCGGGTGATTTGCAGAATGCGTCTAGGCCCCGAAAGAGGGCAAAACCGCTTACCCCTTCACATTCGCCTCAAAACACACGACATTGCGTCCATGGCCAACGCACAGACTCATGACCACATCCACGCCAACACGCCCTGCAGCCCGCAGGACGTGGAGACGTTCCTGAATGACGCCGAAGCGCTGGTCATGCGGGGCGGCGGCCGGATGACGCGTATCCGCCGCAAAGTGCTGCGCCTGTTGCTGGAAAGCGCCGAGCCGGCCAAGGCGTATGACCTCCTGGCAAACCTCGACGGGGAAGGTTCGGCCAAGCCGCCGACCGTCTACCGGGCGCTCGACTTCCTCCAGGAGGCGGGCCTTGCCCACAAGATCGAAAGCCTGAACGCCTATGTCGCCTGCGGCCATACAAGCCACACTCATTCGGCGGTGTTCCTGATCTGCGACGAATGCGGCGGCGCCGAAGAACTGCACGCCATCGCCACCAGCGACGCGTTGAAAGCTGAAACCGCCGCAGCAGGCTTCCATATGACCCGTGCGGTCATCGAAGTGCGCGGCACATGTCGGGATTGTGCTGCGTGATCACACTTTGGCGGGGCAGTTGCAACCAATGGGATTGCGACGAGATGGGGCACATGAATGTGCGCCTCTATATCGAAAAGCAGATGGAAGGGCTCGCCGCTTTCAGCCATGAACTGGCGATGCCGCATGCCTTCCGGGAAGACGCACCGTCGACCCTGGTGCCGGTCGACCAGCATGTGCGCTTCATTCGCGAAGTGCTGCCCGGCCGTCCGATCAGCATGAATGGCTGTGTCGTGAGCGTCGGGACCAGTGACGCGGTATTCTATCAGGAACTGCGTCACAGCGATGGGGCCCTGTCAGCGGCCTACCTGACACGCGTGGCGCATATCGACATCAAGGGGCGGGAAGCCTTTCCGTGGAGCACGCGGGCGCGCAAGGCGCTGGAAGCTCATATCGATACGCCGCCTGCCGAGGCCGCGCCGCGTTCGTTCGATCCATACGCCCCCACGCTTGCGACCACAGATATCCGCATCGAGACCGCCCGCGAGCTGGGCATTCCCATGATCGGGAAAGGTATCGTGCCACAGCACCATATCGACGTGCATGGTCGCATGGCGCCGGGCTGGATCATCGGTCGAGTTTCCGACAGCGTGCCGAACCTCCTGTATGAATGGCGCAAGCAGGTGGCGGAGGCCGCAGGCGGCGTCAGGATGGGCGCGGCAGTGCTGGAAAACCGGCTGCGCTACCATCGCTGGCCGAAAGTCGGCGATTCATTCGAAATCCATACATCGCTGGGCGGGACGGCCGAGAAGACCCATTCGCTGGTGCACTGGATGATGGATCCCGATACAGGCCTGCCCTGGGCCACAAGCCAGGTTGTCGCGATCACGCTCGACCTCGATGCGCGCAAGGCCATCCCGTCACCACCGAAGATGCTGGAAGACCTTGAACGTCTCGCGCCGCGCGGCCTGTCGCTCTAGAGATATTCCGACATGATTTCCGCAATACGGGGAATGTCTGCCTGACGCAGGCCTGCAATATTGATGCGGCCTGATGCCGGCAGGTAGAGGCCGTGCTTTTCACGCATGTCCTTCGCTGCCTCCGGCGTGACCGGTATCTGGCTGAACATGCCATTCTGCTCGGCGAGCGCGGCGAGGCGGTTCGACCCCGTCTTCGCCACAAGCGCGTCCGACAATGCCTTGCGCAGGCTGATCATGCGTTCACGCATCTCTGTCAGTTCGGCTTCCCACTCGGCGCGCAGGGCCGGATCGCCGAGAATGGTGGCGACAATCGCGGCGCCATGGGCGGGCGGCATGGAATAGCTGGTGCGCGAAATGTCGGCCACATGCGTCATGACGGCGTCAGCGGCCCGCTTTGTATAGGCTTGCCCAAGGAAACAGCCGGTGCGTTCGCGGTAGAGGCCGAAATTCTTCGAACAGGAATAGGAGACCATCGAGTCTTCGGCGATCTTGAGGAAGAGCCGCGCGCCTTCCATGTCGCTCTCAAGGCCGCCGGCGAACCCGTGATAGGCAATATCGAGCATGGGGATGATGCCGCGCTCGACGGTCAGCATCGCCAGGTCGATCCATTGCTGGACGCTGAGGTCGATGCCGGTCGGATTGTGGCATGGGCCCTGGATGATGATGCCGTCACCGCGCTTGGTCTTTGCCAGGCTGGCCATCAGGCTTTCGAAACCGACTTGGCCCGTTTCGGCGTCGGCATAATCATATTCCGCGACGGCGAGGCCGGTATTCTTCACAAGGTTCGTATGGTTCGGCCATGTCGGGCGGCTGAGCCACACCGTCTTCACGCCGAGCCGTTTCATCAGGCCGACACCGAGATAGAGCGCGCCGCAGCCGCCGGGCGTCGTCATCGAGATGAGACGGCCTTTCTCGATCAGGTGCGAACTGTCGCCAAAGACGAAGCGCTCGATGGCTGCACAGAAATCCGGATTGCCGCGCGGGCCTTCGTAGACCTTGGTGGTCTGCTGCTTGAGAATGATCGCCTCGGTCTTGGCCACGGCGGACATGATCGGCGTGTGGCCGGCATCGTCCTTGTAGACGCCGACACCGAGATCGAATTTATCGGTGCGCGGATCGGCGCGATAGGCGGTCATGAGACCAAGCAGCGCGTCTGGCGGAAGCGCGTTGAGGGATTCGAATGCAGGGTTCATCTATTCGACCAGGGTTGCTTCGGTTTTGGCTTTCACGTCGTCCATCGTGACGCCGGGCGCAAGCTCGATGACCTTCAGGCCGCCGGGCACCACGTCCATGACACAGAGATCGGTGATGATGCGGTCGACCACGCCCTTGCCGGTGAGCGGCAGGGTGCACTCCTTCAGCACCTTGGTCTCGCCCCGCTTGTTGGCGTGGTCCATGACGACAACGATGCGCTGCACGCCCGCCACGAGATCCATCGCGCCGCCCATGCCCTTGACCAGCTTGCCGGGGATCATCCAGTTGGCGAGGTCGCCGTTCTCCGCCACTTCCATGGCGCCGAGAATGGCAAGATTGATATGGCCACCGCGGATCATGGCGAAACTGGTTGCGCTGTCGAAGAAGCTTGAGCGCGGCAGCGTGGTGATCGTCTGCTTGCCGGCATTGATGAGGTCGGCGTCTTCCTCGCCCTCATAGGGAAAAGGCCCCATGCCGAGCATGCCGTTCTCCGATTGCAACGTCACGTCGACGCCTTCGGGAATGTAATTGGCCACCAGCGTCGGAATGCCGATGCCGAGGTTCACATAGAAACCGTCTTCCAGTTCCTGTGCGGCGCGGGCCGCCATCTCGTCACGTGTCCAGGGCATTAGACTGCCTCCCGCTTGCGCACAGTACGCTGTTCGATCCGTTTTTCGAAAGTGCCCTGGAAGATACGCTGCACGAAAATACCGGGCAGATCGATCTCATCCGGGTCGAGACTGCCGGTGGGGACCAATTCTTCGACTTCAGCAACCGTCACCTTGCCGGCCATGGCCATCATCGGGTTGAAGTTGCGGGCCGTCTTGTTGAAGATCAGGTTGCCCTGCGCGTCGCCCTTGTGGGCCTTGACGATGGAGAGATCGGCAACGAGGCCGGTCTCGAGAATATAGGTCTCGCCATTGAATTCGCGGTGTTCCTTGCCCTCGGCAATCACCGTTCCGACGCCGGTCTTGGTGTAGAAGCCGGGAATGCCCGCGCCCCCTGCCCGGCACCGTTCCGCCAGCGTGCCCTGCGGGTTGAATTCCAGTTCCAGTTCGCCGGAGAGATACTGGCGCTCGAACTCCTTGTTCTCGCCGACATAGGAGGAGATCATTTTCTTGATCTGCCGCGTCTCGAGCAGCAGGCCGAGGCCAAAACCGTCGACGCCCGCATTGTTGGATACGGCCGTAATGTCCTTCACGCCCGTATCGCGCAGCGCTGCGATCAGGTTCTCCGGGATGCCGCAGAGGCCAAAGCCCCCGGCCATCACCATCATGCCGTCAAAGGTGACGCCCTGAAGGGCCTCCCCTGCGTTCTTGTAAACCTTGTTTGCCATCAGGCCGAAGTCACCTTTTGCTCAATTGCGCCGAAAATCGAATGGCCGTCGCCATCCAGCATTTCCATGCGTACCACATCGCCGGGCGACATGAAGGGGGTCAGGGGCTCTTTTTTCAACAGTTGTTGAATCATGCGGATTTCCGCGATGCAGGAATAGCCCCGACCGCCTTCGCTAACCGGTTTTCCGGGGCCGCCATCCTTGCCCTTGTTGGACACGGTGCCCGATCCGATGATTGTTCCGGCACTGAGCGGACGGGTCTTTGCGGCGTGGGAGACAAGCCGCGCCAAGCTGAACGTGGCATCCTCTGCAGCTTCGGCACGACCGAAGGCAGCTCCGTTATAGTCAACACGGAGCGGCAAGTGGACGAGACTGTCTTTCCACGCATTGCCGAGTTCGTCAGGCGTGACGGCAACCGGGCTGAAGGCGCTTGGCGGCTTGGACTGCAAGAATCCGAATCCCTTGCCGAGTTCACCCGGGATGAGGCCACGCAGGGAGACATCATTACAGAGCAGGACGAGCTTGATGTGGCTGGCGGCATCCTTTTCGGACACGCCTGCCGGGACGTCATCGGTGATGACGGCGATCTCGCCTTCCATGTCGCAGCCCCAGCTCTGGTCGCCGAGCGGGATATCGTCGCGCGGACCGAGGAAGGCATCCGAGCCGCCCTGGTACATCAGCGGATCATCGTAGAAGCTTTCCGGCACTTCGGCGCCGCGCGCGGCGCGGACAAGTTCGACATGATTGATATAGGCCGAGCCGTCGGCCCATTGATAGGCGCGCGGCAGCGGGCTTTCGCAGTCATGCTCATGGAAGCGGAACGTCGGGACGGAGCCGATTTCGACCTGTTCGGCGAGCTCTGTGAGCTGCGGCGCATAGACGGCCCAATTGTCGAGCGCGGCCTGAAGCGTCGGCACGATGCGCGCGGCATCGGTGCATTTGGTCAGGTCTTTGGAGACAACAACAAGGCGGCCATCGCGGGCGCCATTCTTCAGTGTGGCGAGTTTCATTCAGTATCTCCGCTGCGTTTCAGGAAAAAGAGGGTGTTGGATGCGTCCGAGTTGGCAAAGCCGATATCCGGCAAGCCGTCGCCATTCAGGTCGCCCACGGCGAGGTCGTAAGTGTCGCTGGCGCCGGGCAACTGGGTCCGCTGCGGCAGGCCTTCTATGTTCATCACAACTGCGTTCGGGCCTTCATTAGCGAAGATGGCATCCGGGCGCCCATCGGCGTTGAGATCAGCGACGCGCACGCCTTGTGATACTTCGTCGTCCGGGCCGATCAGTGCTGAGCGGGTGAACTTGCCACCCGCGTTGAGGAACACACGGTTCGCGCCGGACAGGATAGCTGTGACAAGATCCAGATCTCCATCGCTATCCCAGTCGGCCAGCGCCACGGAACGGGACTCCCACTCTGCGTCGCCGACGAGCACCGGAGCGGCGTAACCGTCACCATTGCTGAGGAAGACAGCAAGTGTCGCCTCGCCGCGCAGGGCCAGCACCGTGTCCACCTCGCCGTCGCCGTTCAGGTCACCAAGGGTGACACCAACGGCTGGCAGGTCGGACAGCGGAACCGTTCTGGCGTCGGGCCCGAGCGGCCCCAGGGCGATGAAGGAACCGCCCTTGCGGTCTGCAATGACCAGGTCGTCCGCACCGTCATTGTTGATGTCCGCCGTCGCACAGCCGCGTGCCGCGCCGGCCTCGCCAATCTCGCCAGCGTCAGCAAGGCGGCCTGCGCCGTCATTGCGAAATACGGCGACGGGCAGCCAGTCACGCGGCACCAGCAAGTCCATGTCGCCATCATTGTCGATATCCGCCGGGCACCCACCATAGCCGGTGGTGCGCCATTCGCCGATTTCGGCCGCCATCGGAAAATGGCCCTTGCCATCATTGAGCAGCAACATGTCCGCAACGGGCCAGTGGCGCCCGTTTACCGCGGCAATATCGAGATCACCATCGTCATCGAAATCCGCAAAGCTGATCCCGGCGCTGAAATCATCCTCGCCGCCGAACCAGTTGAACTCCTCGATATGTGTCAGGCTCTCTGTGTCTGTCAGCGGGATCACCAGCCGGTCAGCATGGGCATGGGGGGATGCGAATGCGGTGAGCACAACTGATGCAGCCAAGACAGTGCCATGTTTCAGCGTGATGCGTTTCATTCTTCGTCCTTACTGGATTTCTCGGACTGGCGCTGAACCAAGTTGTACACAACGACAGGGAAGGTCAGGGCCAGGGACAAAATATCCGGGCTCAAAGTGAAGCAACTGGCTCAATATCGCTAGAGCCATGAAGGCCATAATATAGGTTAGCCAGAGCAGGAACACTATCTTCGTTGCTCAAGGGGTCATTGGAAACGTCGCGAAACATCGCGGCGTCCTTCAGTGATTTTCCGTCTCGATCTTTTCATGCAGCCAAGCCGCGTGGCGCGGGGCTTTCTTGGTACGGCTCCATTCTTCCAACATCTCCGGGGCCACGCGCTTCAGTTCGGCCATCTGTTCCGGCGTGCCGGTATTGCAGGCGAGTTCGAGGCGGTGACCGTTGGGATCGAAGAAATAGATCGAGCGGAAGATGCCGTGATTAGTCGGGCCGATCACATCGAGGCCGTGGGCTTCGGCGCGGGCCTTGGCAGCCTGGAGGTCGTCCATCGTCGCGACCTTGAAGGCAATATGCTGGACCCATTGCGGCGTGTTGTGATCGCGGTCCATGTCGGGCTGTTCAGGCAGCTCGAAGAAGGCGAGCACATTGCCGTTCCCGGCATCGAGGAAGATGTGCATGTAGGGGTCATAGGCCCCGGTCGAGGGCACATGGTCTTCGGCGATGGCGAGCTGGAAATCCATGCCGAGAACATCGTGATAGAACTCGACCGTTTCCTTGGCATCCTTGCAGCGATAGGCGACGTGGTGGACGCCCTGGAGATTGGGCGCGTCCATTACACGTTCTCCTCGACCTTCAGCACGCCGCGCTCGACCTGGTCGCGTTCCATGCTTTCGAACAGGGCCTTGAAATTGCCTTCGCCAAATCCGTCCTTGTAATCGCCAATGCGCTGGATGAATTCGAAGAAGACCGGGCCGACCTGGGCCTGCGCGAAGATCTGCAGCAGGAGGCGGGGCTCGCCGCCCTCGGTCGTGCCGTCGAGCAGGATGCCGCGCTTCTGGAGTTCAGCAACGGGCTGGCCATGCCCCGGCAGGCGCTCGTCGAGCAAGTCGTAATAGGTCTTCGGCGGCGCGGTCATGAAGGGCACGCCCAGCTTTTTCAGGCGGTCCCAGCAAGCAACGAGATCGTCACAGATGAGCGCGATGTGCTGGATGCCCTCGCCATTGTACTCGCGCAGGAATTCCTCGATCTGGCCCTTGCCGCCTTCACCCTCTTCATTGAGCGGGATGCGGATCTTGCCGTCCGGTGCGGTGAGAGCCTTGGACGTGAGGCCGGTATATTCGCCCTTGATGTCGAAATAGCGGATTTCGCGGAAGTTGAAGAGCTTCTCGTAATAGTCCGCCCAATATTTCATGCGTCCACCATAGACATTGTGTGTCAGGTGATCGACCAGCTTGAAGCCTGCACCGACCGGATTGCGGTCGACGCCCGGTTCGTATTCGAAATCGATGTCATAGATCGAGAGTTCGTCCTGACCGGTGTCATAGCGGTCGATCAGATAGATAATCGAATTGCCGATGCCGCGAATGCCCGGGATGTGCAGTTCCATCGGACCGGTGCGCATCTCGACCGACTCGGCGCCCTGCTTCAGCAAATGGTCATACGCCTTGCGGGCATCCTTGACGCGGAAACCCATGCCGCAGGCCGACGGGCCGTGCTCGCGGCCGAAATACCAGGCTGGGGATTTCGGCTCGTAATTGGTGATCAGGTTGATGCCGCCCTGACGCCAGAGTTCGACCTGCTTCGACCGGTGACGGGCAACGCGGGTAAATCCCATCGTCTCGAAGACGGGCTCCAGCACGCCTTTCTCGGGCGCGGAGAACTCAATGAACTCGAATCCGTCGAGCCCGGCGGGGTTGTCAAACAGGTCGGCCATGGTTCATTTCCTTTGCGATGGACTAATATAGTTTCATATGTAACTAATATTGTCCCAGAAGGCAAGCCTGAAACCGGACCTTATCAATGCCCGAACTCCCGTCGAAAACCACACTGCGCCTGCGCGACTTCCTGCCTTATCGCCTGTCGGTCCTGTCCAACACGGTGTCGGGCAAGATCGCGAACCTCTACGACCGGGAATTCGGATTATCGATCTGGCAGTGGCGGGTGATGGCCGTGCTGGGGGAGAATGCCGGGATCACGGCGACGGAGATCGGACAGGTCACGGCCATGGACAAGGTGGCCGTCAGCCGGGCCGTTTCGGGCCTGATCGACAGCGGGCATGTCGCGCGCAAGGCATCCGCAGAAGACGGGCGGCGCTCGATCCTCTCACTCACCACCAAGGGCAAGGGCGTCTATGACAAGATCGTGCCGATCGCGCTGGGCGCCGAGCGCGATCTCGTCGAGACGTTGAGCGCGGCCGAGCAGGAACAGCTGGCGCGCCTGATGGACAAGCTGGCCAAGACGGCAGAGCCGGACCGCCCGCTCTGGTAGGCGTCAGCTGAGCGGCCAGAAGTACGGGATGACGAACATCGACACGATGAACAGGAGAATGTTTAGCGGCAGCCCGACCTTGATGAAATCCGCGAACCTGTAGCCGCCCGCCGTGTAGACCAGCGTGTTCGTCTGGTAACCGATGGGTGTGGCGAAACTGGCACTGGCGGCAAACATGACGGCCACCACGAAGGGGCGCGGATCGATGCCCAGATGCGTGCCAAAGCCGATGGCGATTGGTGTAAGCAGGACGGCGGCTGCATTGTTGCTGATGAATTCAGTCAGCATGGACGTCACGAGATAGAGCATGGCCAGCAGGGCAAGCGGGCCGAGATGCCCCATCGGCCCAGCGACGCCGTCAATGAGGAGCTGGATGGCGCCCGTCTTTTCCATCGCCTGACCAAGCGCCAGCATGCCGAAGATGAGCATGAGTATGTCCCAGCGGATGGCTTGGTAGGCTTCCTGATGGTCGAGACAGCCGAGCGCGACAACTGCCGTGGCGCCGATAATGGCGAGGGCCGCGATGGGCAGGACTTCCAAAGCTGCCAGCCCCATCACGAGCAACAGGGCGATAACGGCGATCCAGGCCTTGCCGCGCCGTACGGACCGGTCGCTGGTTGCGGTCAGGTTGTTCAAGGCGCCGTCCTCGAACATCTGGCGCATGCCGGTTGCCGGGCCTTCGACGAGCACCGTGTCGCCGACATCGAGCCGCATTTCGCTGAGCTGGTCCGCCATGTTCTCGCCGCGCCGGTGCACGGCCATGATGTAAACTCCGTAAAGGCGGGCGAGGCCGAGTCCGAGCAGGCGGCGTCCGATCAGGCGCGATTGCGGACCGATCACGCCCTCGGCAATGATGACTTCGCTCGTCTGGACCGGCTCGAATGCGGCCCGTTCATCAGCTGCGGCACCGATCGCGACATGGCCGAGTTCCTTCAGGCTGAGCATTTCCGAAACGGGCGAGCGCAGAACGATCCGGTCGCCGCCGCGCAGGACCAGCTTGCCGAGCGAGGCCTTCAGCGACACGCCCTCGCGGAGCACGTCGATGATCGAGAAGCCGCGCTGGGCCGAAAAGCCGGTCTCTGACAGGGGGCGTCCGATCAGCACCGAGTCGATGGGGATGAGGATCTGCGCGATGAAGCGGCGCTCTTTCTGGTCCGGCAACATGCCGGCCAGCGTGTCCCGGTTGGGCAGGACCCACCAGCCAATGACGACGAAATAGATCATGCCCGCCAGTGCCAGGAGGGACCCGGCTGCCGTGATCTCGAACATGCCGAACGGGGCCATGCCGCCGCTCTGGGCGACACCATCGACCAGCAGGTTGGTGGACGTGCCGATCAGCGTGGTTGTGCCGCCGAAGATCGAGGCGAACGATAGCGGGATGAGCAGCTTGGACGGTGAAATCTTGAGCGACTTGGCAAGCCTTATGGCGACCGGGATCAGCACGACGACAACCGGCGTATTGTTGATGAAAGCGGAGAGGACAATGACGGCGAGCATCATGACGAGGATCGCCAGGATGGGCGGCCAGCCAGTGGTTGCCTGCGTCACCCACCGCCCGGCCTGATCGATGACTCCCGTGCGGTCGAGCGCGGCGGACATGACGAACATGGCGGCGATGGTCAGAGGCGCGGCGTTCGAGAAGACGCCAAGGGTCTCCTTCACGCTCATGATGCCGGTCAGCATCAGCGTGCCCATGGCAAGAAGCGCAATCACATCTGCAGGAAGCGCCTCGCGCACGAAACCGAAGAAAACGACCGCGACGAGGAACAGCACGACGGCAATCTGCACCGGCGAAGACGTCAGGAACTCAACCATGCGCAAGCGCTCCAGGATATTTCGCGATTAGACCTGAAGTGCCGTCGTGCGCAACGGGTCTCGCGCGGTGGAGGCGCAACCGACTATGCAGATTTTCTAATGCGAAATGCCTAGCTGACCCGGCGCCGGCGCGCATACAATGAGCGCACGACCGGCCCGTCTTCCTCGACGGTGAAGCCTTCGACCAGACGGGCAATGAAAGCCGAGAACTGGTCGCGCACCTCGTACGGCGCCTCCATAGGCAGGAAATGCGACGTGCCGCGGATCTGTTTCATCATCAGGTTGGGATGCATCTGGATCAATTTGGCGCGCACCTTGCCGCTGATGACCGAATGCGAATTCGGACGCAGGATGGCGATCGGAATCCGCTTTTTCTTCACCTTGCGCATGGCACGCCATGGCCGGTTACGCTGTGCGGCGAAGGTTGCTGCTTCAAATTTCGGCTCGCACAGGAGCCGCCATGTCTGTTCCGGACTGTCGGCAGACTGCTGGTCGACCCGATCGATACCGTCGAGCAGGTAGTCGGCGAGGAAAGGTTCGCGCCAGCTGCTGAAGGCGCCGCGGCCCGTATAGGAGTCCAGCGCGTCCCGGAATGACTTGAACACGGGTTTGCGCTTGCGAGCTTGCTTGGCCATGCCGTTGCGGGCAATCAGCATGGAAACGGGCGGGAAGACATGGTTCCAGAAGTACACTTTGCGCGGCAGGATCACCGGATCGACCAGGACAAGGCCTTTGACCAGGTCGGGTCGCTTGCCGGCGACCAGGAGGGCCACGCATCCGCCCATGGAATGGCCGCCCAGAACCACGCCTTGCGGTGCTTCCTTGTCCAGCCATTCGATGACGTCATCGCGAAACCGGTTCCACGAAGCAAGGCTGCGCGGCTTGGCAGGGAGCGTCGAGCGACCGTGACCACGCATGTCGAGCGCCGCGACGCGGGCCCTCAGGCCCAGGGGCGCAAGCAGCGACTGGTACGTCATGGCGTTGAATCCCGTCGCATGCAGCCAGACGGCGGCATACGGCTTGATAGGGTCGCCGAATTCGATCCCGGCGATCTCGCCGCCGGTCTTCAACTCACGCCTGATTCTACGCATCAAGCACGGTTCCCGAACACACGGCGCAGGATCTCGCTGGTACGCGCGACCGGATTTTCACGGATCTTCTTTTCCTCGTCTGCGACGTAAAGGAAGATGCCATCAAGGCCGAGGCCAACGGCATGATTTGTGAGGTCGCCCTGGAGGTTGCTGGTGACTCCGCCGAGACCATATTGGCTGGCGGACCGCTCAAGCGCCGTGAAGGCACCCGATTGTGCCAGCGACTGGCTCACATAGGGCGTGAAGGAGGCACGCAACTGGGTTTCAGTCCTGGCGCGCAGATAGTCGGTCGCTGCCGTGTCTCCGCCATTCAGGATTTGCAGGGCATCATTGATGGTGATCGAGCGAACAGCGCCAAGGATGAGAGTCTTGGCATCCGGGACTGCAGCCTCTGCGGCACGGTTCATGCGCAACTCAAGGTCGTCGAGCGGGCCGCTGGCACCGACGCGGGCCAGATTGGTCTGGATATCGCGATAGGTCTTCGGCAGGGGGATGCGGATGCGCGGATCGCCATAATAGCCGTCCGTCTTGCCAAGCTGGGCGGCCACAAGATTCGTCCCGACTGTCAGGGCTTCGCGCAGGCCAGCATCGATTTCGGCTTGCGACAGGCTCCCCTGAGACGTGGACGAGCCCATAACGTCACCCAGAATCGTGCCGAAGTCGCCGCGTACGCCCGTTGTCTTGCAGCCCATTGGTAACAGCGCCAGCGCAAGCGCGCCAAACATCGCTTTTCTCATTGCCCTCTCCTCAAGCTTCCCGCCCGTAACACCCATGGCGATCCTATAGGAGCCTCCCGGCGAATAGAAGGGACATGCGCATCGGTGCGTCATCAAAGCCGGAGGTTACGATCTTGTCATCACAAATTGATTGACCACAGCTGTAGTCTTATAATACGACTACGAGTGTAGTCCATTCTTGGGAGAGAGTTAGGATGAAAATATCGGCCGCAGAACTCGAAGTGCTCAGCATACTGTGGGAGAAGCCCGGCATTGCCGCAAGCGACGTCCACGATGCGCTGGCCAACGACAAGGACTGGACCAGCCGCACCGTCAAGACACTCCTGTCGCGGCTCGTGGAGAAGGGCGCAGCCGTTACGCAAGAAGACGGACGCCGCTATCTCTATTTTCCGGCCGTTGACGAAGAAGCCTACAAGGCCAAGGCCGCGGGGCAATTCATCGATCGCGTTTTCTCGGGCCGCGCCGCGCCGCTTGTGGCATATTTGGCAGATAGTCGCGGACTGACGCCTCAAGACATTGAAGAGCTCGAAAAACTCCTGGGGGACCTGAAGAAATGATCACCGAATTCCTCATGCCCAATCCGCGATCCGTCATAGAGATGGTGCTTGCGGTTTCCGTCCTGATCATCCTCGTCCTTCTGGCCCGAAAGCCGATCGCCCGCGAGTTCGGCCCCGGTATTGCCTATGCCCTATGGCTGGTGCCGCTGGCGCGCCTGCTCATGCCGCCATTACCGACCGGCCTGTCCTGGGTGAGCCTGCTGGGTCTGGCGCCGAGCGTTGCGCTTGCTGACGTCGCCACCGAGCCGACCGTCCTAGCTACTGAAATGCCCCTGTTTTTCGAAGCGCCGATTGCTGCACTCGCGCCGCACGCAGACGATGCGCGTACCGTCTTTGTCGGGAGTGGCGTGCCGATGGACGCACCCGCTGTCGGCATGCTTTCCGGCGTCGACATGGGCGCGGCATTGATAACTACCCTGCTTGGAATCTGGCTGGTTGGTGGGCTCATCGTGCTGGCACGCAACATGGTAGCGCAACACAGCTTCATGGCGGTTGTTCACCGTGAGCGCATGCCCGCCTCCCCACACCTGCAAACCATCGCCGACCAGGTCGCTCGGCAGGTTGGCCTGATGCGCACGCCGC
This sequence comes from Hyphomonas sp., assembly GCF_037969335.1. Classification (GTDB taxonomy): domain Bacteria; phylum Pseudomonadota; class Alphaproteobacteria; order Caulobacterales; family Hyphomonadaceae; genus Hyphomonas. Next base: position 39,026 of record NZ_JBBKXE010000056.1, read on the forward strand.
AGATCGCCACGAGCCTGATTTCGAATGGCCCGCTGGTCACCGGCCTGTTTCGTCCGATTGTCCTGCTACCCGCCTGGTTTGAAGCCGACTATGACGAGGTCCAGCAGCGCGCAGCACTTGCGCACGAACTGACGCACGTCAAACGGGGCGACCTCTGGGCGCTGCAACTGGCCGAACTGTTTGTCGCCTGCCTGTGGTTCAATCCGCTCGCCTACCTGGCACGCCGGGCCTTCCGGACCGACCAGGAAGCGGCTTGCGACAGTGATGTCCTGCGCTGCGGCGCGGCCAGCCCCCACGCTTACGGATCGACGCTGTTGAAGGCTGTGCGGATCTCCGTGCCCGAGCGCCTGCCCCTTGCCGCGAGCCTGCCGCTCACGCATTCCCTGAAAGAACGCATGCGCCTGATGACCTATCCGACACCGTCAAAACGGCGCCACCTTGCCGGTCTTGGCCTGACGGCCGTGCTCGGGTCTGCCGCCCTTGTCGCGACAGCCTCGGTCACGGCCAGCGCTGGTGAGCCGGAACCAGACCTCACGACAACCATCACGATCGACAATGCCACGCTGTTCGTTGATGGCGAAAAAGTCGAGAACCGGCAGTTCGTGCTGCTGGGAGAACCTTTCCAACATCCTGACCCGGAAACGGACGCAGAAATTCGCAAACTCAGCCAGCGCATCGAGCGCGAGACCCGCAAGCTGCATGTGCCGCCACCCGCCCCACCCC
>NZ_JBBKXE010000057.1:0-29273 GCF_037969335.1 Hyphomonas sp.
GATCATTACCCTGCTCGGCGACACGCTGAACGATGCCTTTTTCTACCGTTCGGAATATTCCAACCCTACCGGCCACTATGGTGGCGACTGGTCTCGTGACAATATTGGCCAGTCGGCCGAGGGCGCAGACCTTGAAGTGCGACGCCACCCGTCCCGGTCAGGTCCCTATACCGGCGGTGAGATGAAGACGCTGAAAACCTATGGTTATGGCCGCTACGAGGTCGTCATGCGGCCCGCAAAAGGGTCTGGCCTCGTGTCATCCTTCTTCACTTATACCGGAGAATACGAAGGCAATCCGCATGACGAAATCGACATCGAGTTCCTCGGTCTCGATACGTCGCGTGTTCACTTCAACTATTTCCGCAATGGCAAGACCGGCGAGTCAGCGACCTTCGACCTGCCCTTTGATGCCGCCGACGCCGACCATCTCTACGCCTTTGAATGGGCCCCAGAAGGCATCACCTGGTACGTCGATGGCGAGCCCTACTACAAGACCGTGGCAGGCGACACGCACCTGCCAACGACCCCCGGCAGTGTCATTTTCAATGCCTGGACGGGCAAACCCTTCATGTCAGCCTGGCACGGCAAGCCAACATTCGAATCCGGCGCCGCGGCCCACTATTCATGCGTTTCGTTTTCGCCCCTTGGCGAAGACTCGCGCGCTTGCAGCGACTTGTTCCTGCCGCGCCGCCCCAGCACGTCTCACACCGTCACCGCCCAGCTGTCCCGTCAGCCAACGCCCTGACGTGCAAGTGTGACTGGCAAGTCCAGAGCTTTACGGTCTAATCTGGCTCCATGCCTTTCCGGATGATCTCAACCTGCGTCGCGTTCATCGCGTTCTGTCTTTCGTCAGCGGCAGACCCAGCTGTCAAAATCATCAATTTCTCGGCAAACTGGTGCCCGCTCTGCCGGGTGCTGGATCCGCGCCTCGCCGACGCCGTCGATCAGTTCAGCGATCAGGGTGTGACGCTGGTGGAGCTCGACATGACGCGCCTCACCCGGTCGGACGACGACGCGCAAAAGGCGCTCGTCGTACAGCTTCAGGCACTCACCGCGGAGCATCAAGCGGCCTATCTCTGGGACTGGTATGGCGGTCATGCGGGCATCGCAGTGATTATCGCCGCAGACAATGGCGAACCTCTCTCCTGTATCACAACAGCGTTGAGCACATTACAGATTGAAGATCGCCTGCAGGAAGGCCTCGTCCTCGCGACGAAGGTCAAACCCGGCCAAAGGCGACCGAACGGCACGGATTGTCCGCCACCGATGCCGAACAGGACTCTGGCCCAACCTAGCCCTTGATGTCTTTCATGACCTGCTCGCGCGCGATGGGCATCAGTTCTGCCATCTGCTCGCGAATGCGGGCATCGGTGCGATCAACACCAGCTGTGTCAAAATCGCCACGCACCTTGCGGAACACGTCCTCTTCACCGGCCTCTTCGAGATCGGAGAGAACCACGGTCTTGGCATACGCTTCGGCATCGTCGCCGCTCATACCCATCAGGTCGGCCGCCCAAAGGCCCAAAAGCTTGTTGCGACGGGCCGCCACCTTGAACTGGGTTTCCTGATCGAGGGCATATTTGGCCTCTTGTGCGCGTTCACGATCGTCAAATGTGCTCATGGAATTGGCCTTTCAGCGAGAAATTCAGGATTTTCTGCCATATAGGGTGCCAGATCAGGTGTGCGCAATAATTGTTTATCGGCGCGACTTGGCGTAACAGTCGCGATCTAATGGGGACGCTGGCGATTCCGACCCGCCTTTTCCCTCGATTACCCATGAAAGGGCTCTGTCGAATGTCGAAAAAGCGTGTCGTATACGAGGGAAAAGCCAAGATCCTCTATGAGGGCCCTGAGCCTGGCACCCTTATTCAGTATTTCAAGGACGACGCTACTGCCTTCAATGCGCAGAAGAAAGCCGTACTGGATGGCAAGGGCGTGCTGAACAATCGCATCAGCGAGTTCATGATGACCCGTCTCGGCGCAGTCGGCATCCCGACTCACTTCATCCGCCGGCTCAACATGCGTGAGCAACTGATCAAGAAGGTGGAAATCATTCCACTTGAAGTCGTCGTCCGGAACATTGCCGCCGGCACGCTGTCCAAGCGCCTCGGCATCGAGGAAGGTCAGGTCCTTCCGCGGCCCATGGTTGAGTTCTACTTCAAGGATGATGCCTTGGGTGACCCGCTCGTGACGGAAGAGCACATCGCGGCATTCGGCTGGGCCGGACCGCAGGAGTATGATGACCTCATTTCCCTGGCGCTACGGGTCAACGATTTCATGTCAGGCCTGTTTGCCGCTGTTGGCATTCGGCTCGTAGACTTCAAGCTTGAGTTCGGCCGGTATTTCGAAGGCGATAGCGAGGTGCCCCGCATCCTGCTTGCCGACGAGATCAGCCCCGACAGCTGCCGCCTCTGGGACTTCGAGACAGGCGAAAAGCTCGACAAGGACCGGTTCCGCCGCGACCTTGGTGGCGTCACGGAAGCCTATGCCGAAGTCGCCCGGCGACTCGGGATCATCAAGGAATCTGGCGAGACCGACAATGTCGTGAGCTTTACCGGGGGCAAGTAGCCACGCGGGACTTAACGGCACATTCCATTGCCAGCCAGTCTAGGGTAAAGCGAGCGCGACTCATACCTTTTGGAGCCCTACCCGATGAAAGCCATTGTCCACGTTGCCCTGAAATCCGGCGTCCTCGACCCTCAGGGCAAGGCGGTGGCCGATACGCTTGCGCGAATGGGCTATAAGGAAGTCGAAGCCGCACGCATCGGCAAGGTCATCGAACTCGACATCGACGACGCCCTGACCTCGGAAGCGGCAGAGGCGCGCGTCAGGGAAATGTGCGAGAAGCTGCTCGCCAATACCGTGATCGAAAGCTACCGCGTCGAGTTCGCTGCCTAGTTTCGGCTAGTCTGCCGGGGCCTTTTTAACATACGCATCTGTGAACCAGTCGTGCCAGGCGGCGGTCGCGACATGGTTCTGTGAGCGATTGTTCACTTGCGTCTAGCCTTGCCACGTGCTAGACAGGCGTCAACGCAAGGATGACTTTGAATGCCAAAATCTGCCATTCCCGCTCGCGAAGCTGCCAAAAAACCCCGTGCCCGCAATGCCCGTCCGAAGATCGAACGGGCGGCGCTGAAACTGTTCATCCACGAGGGTGTCGATGCTGCAACCACGCGCGAGATCGCCGAACAGGCCGGCGTCTCGGAAGGCGCACTCTATCGGCATTACAAGGGCAAGGATGAGCTTGCGCTCGCGCTCTTCATGGAAACGCATAACCGCCTTGGCAAGATGATGATGGAAGCGCTCGCGCGCGAAGGCAGTCTTGAGGAAAAGGTCGGTGCAGCCGTATCGGCCTATTGCCAGCTTGCAGACGAAGACTTCCTCCTTTTTTCCTTTCACCTCGTCTCGCTGAACCGCTACCTTCCCTATGACAAGCGCCGCGACGACGATCCGGTCACCATAACCGAACGGATTATCGAAGGCCTGATGCAGGACGGAATCATCCCGAAAGGGGATCCCGCCGTGAAGGCGGCCATGGCACTCGGCGTCATCATGCAGTCCGGGCAAAACAAGATATACAATCGCCTACCGGGGCCCCTTTCCCAACACGCCGACGCGTTCACCAAGGCGATTCTCGCCGTGCTGCACTCCGGCTGATTTTCCATAATCTCGTACACTCAAGAAAGCACATTCACATGCGCGGCTTCCTGTTTACGGTTACCTACTACCTGCTCTCGGTCTTTTACGTACTGGTGTCCCTGCCCTTCCTGGCGCTGCCGGGGCGCGGCCCTGTCAACTTGATCATCCGCAGCTACACACGCGCGATGAACCTGAACCTACTTGTCTTCGGTGGCATCAGCAAAGAGGTGCGTGGGCGGAGCAATCTGCTCGAGGGCGCGTTCGTGATCGCCGCCAAGCACCAAAGCTGGGGTGACGGCTACCTGATCTATCCGGAAGTAAAGAATCTCGCCTTCGTGACCGGTGACCATCTCGAGAGGTTTCCACTCGTTGGCGGCATCCTGCGCAAGCTCGGTGCCATCGTCATCGACACCTGTGGCGGCGGTGATCGCAAGGCCGAGTCGCTGCGCGAAGGCATGGAAACCGCCCGCCAGGAGGGCCGCCGCGTCTTGATTTATCCGGAAGGCCACCTCGCCCCGGTCGACCACCATTTCCGCTACAAGCCCGGCGTGTGGCACATGGCCGAAGCCATGGGCGTGCCGGTCGTACCCGTGGCCACGAATATCGGCCTGTTCTGGAAGCAGCAGGAAACCCGGAAAACACCCGGCCGGGCCGTCATCGAGTTTCTCGAACCGATCCCACCCGGCCTGCCCAAGGACGAATTCATGGCGCGCCTCACGGATGCAGTCGAAACACGCACGGCCGAACTCGTCGCAGAAGTACGAGGGGTGCCGCCGTTCCGGGCGACGCTGATCCCCGATCCGCATAATGGTACGGTATCGAAACCGACCTCGGACGATCCGTCGGCGTTCTCCAAGGCCTGATCTTCTGCGCAGCACCGAATTATTGGTTTACGCATCGGATTATTATTGTTATTCAATAAGGGCTCAGGAAGTCCCGGGGGCCAATCGGGATGACCAACATGACCAATAAACGAAAAAGTGTGCGCATCGGCGCACTCGCACTGTCCATCGCAACCGCCGTCGCACTCCCTGCCACAGCCAATGAATGGCGGGCTTGGGAAGGTCAGGCAGAATTCGCTCCACTTGCGATCTACACAGACGGCTCCGACACTCAGGCTGCCTTGCTGACTTGCGACGCTAAAGGCATGCTGTCAGCGATGATTTCGCTCCAACCCGCCTCTCTACCAGAACAACTGGCCAAGAATGCGCCGTACTCACGTTCAGAAAGCGCCACCGTTATGGTCGGCAGCGCCAGCCCGGTCGAAACCACTGTGCGCTTCATACCTGCGATTGATGCGATCGAATCACGATCCCATGAAGTTGCCGCCAAAGTGTTTAATGCAGCCGTGCTGGGCGAACCGCTGAAAATGACCATCCAGCGAGCCGGAAACGTCGACACCGTACTCCCCGAACCGAATGAGGTATTTAAGGCCTTCGCCAAGACTTGTCAGAAAGTCCGCGACGCCAGAACGAAATCGTAAGGCCGTCGATACATTTTTCTGGCGTTGACGTTCTGTCTTGATACGTGCTCAATTTCTAGCTGAGCGCGAACGGAGAGATGGGATGTGACCCTTGGCCTGAAGAAGACCCTCTGCACGGTATCGATCATGTTCCTGGCGTCCGCCGGTTCGGGATTTGCCGATGTTGCACCAGCACCATCGGCACTGTCTTGGACGCAGGACCGTGACCAGGTCTGGAGTGTCGACAGCTCCGACGCTGGCGACACTCCCAATTTCTACAGCTTTGTGAGGATCATTTCCGTATCCGGCGGTAAAGGCCCAGTTGTCCAACTCGGGTGCCAAGCCACCACCCGGGGTGACTACACGCTCCAGTCGGCAATCAAACTCGATCCCGCGAACACATATGAGCAAGCCCCAAAGACGAGGCTGCGACTGCTGTCGCTGACGGGCATCCTGATGATCGGCGACGATCGCAACAGCGAGACGTTCCAATACCATCCCGACTCTTCGAAGATCGTACCGTTCAACCGCATGGTGCCTCGGCGACTATTCAACGCCGTCGTACGCGGCGACACGGTGCGGCTGAAGGCGCGGGACAAGACCTATGATCTGGAGATTCCCGAACCTGACGCGGTGTTCACTGCATTCGCCAGGATTTGCCCCGTCACCAATGGCGGAAAATTTGACCAATCGATCATAGAGAAATACCTCGACGCCCAATCGGCCTCAGACAACTAGTCGGCTGTCGCCGGTACGATTGTCACGCTCTCGCCGCACCCGCAGGCATCGGTCTGGTTCGGGTTGCGAAACACGAACTTCTCGTGGAGCGGGGTGACCTCATAGTCGATCTGGCTGCCCAGCAGGAACAGCACGGCCCGGGCATCAATCAGGATCGTGACGCCATTTTCCTCGACGACTTCGTCCAGGGGTTCCGGCGCCGTTGCATAGTCCATGACATATTCCATGCCCGCACAGCCGCCATTCTTGACGCCGACGCGCAGGAAACCTGCGCCGCGTTCCTGCATGATTTCCTGCACGCGCACTGTTGCAGTGTCGGACAAGGTCACGGGTTTGGGGCGGGGTCGTCTGGCCATGATCAACAGATAGGGTCTGAAGGGCTGCGATTCAATTAAAGCATGTTCAGCGCGAGGCGCGCTTCGTCCGACATCCGGGACGGATCCCAGGGCGGATCGAACGTCAGGCGCACCTCGACGTCCGTGACGCCTTCAACGGTGCGGGCGGCTGTTTCCACCCAGCCCGGCATATCGCCCGCCACGGGGCATCCTGGCGCTGTCAGCGTCATATCCACGTCCACCTTGCGGTCGTCATCGATGTCGACCTTGTAGATCAGGCCCAATTCATAGATATCGACCGGGATTTCCGGGTCATACACTGTCTTGAAGGCCGCGATCAGGGCATCCGTGATGCGATTCAGTTCATCCTGCGGCAGCGCCGAAGGGGCCGCGTCAGCCTCAGCCGATACGTCGATCATGTCGCGAGAAGTCATATCATCTGCCATGTCTGACCTCTATACCAGCATTCCGCGTGCTTTTTCCAGCGCCTCAATGAAGACGTCCACTTCCGCCTCGGTATTGTAGATTCCGAAGCTCGCACGCGCCGTCGCACTGACTCCTAGATGGGTCATCAATGGCTGGGCGCAATGGTGCCCGGCCCGTATCGCCACGCCGTACCGGTCGAGTATCTGCGCCAGGTCGTGCGGATGGGCGCCCTGCAGGCTGAATGCCAGCACGGATCCCTTGCCCGGTGCCTCGCCATGCACGGTCAGGCCGTTGACGCCGCGCAGGCCGTCGCGTGCCCGCTGGTACAGCTTGTGTTCATGCGCCTGGACCTCGGCCGGGTCGAACTGCCGGTACCAGCGAATCGCCGCGCCGAGCCCGATGGCCTCGAGGATTGGCGGCGTGCCGGCCTCGAACTTGTGCGGGGCCTCACTATAGGTGATCCGGTCCATGCTGACCGTCTCGATCATCTCGCCGCCGCCCTGATAGGGCCGCGCGGCCGCCAGCGCCTCGGACGTCCCGTACAGGATGCCGATCCCTGTCGGCCCATACAGCTTGTGTCCGGAGAACACATACCAGTCGCAACCCAGCGTCTGCACATCGACACAAAGGTGCACAGCGGCCTGGCAGCCATCAACCAGCACCCGCGCGCCGGCCTCATGCGCGATGCGCCCGACCTCGGCGACATCATTCACGGTGCCAAGCACGTTGCTCATGTGGCTGATCGCCACCACGCGCGTTTTCGGTCCGATGGCGGCGCGCAGGGCGTCCATGTCGAGCGACCCGTCATCGTTCAGGCCGACCCAGCGCAGCACCGCGCCCTGGCGCTCGCGCAGGAAATGCCACGGCACGATATTGGAATGGTGCTCCATGACCGAGAGCACGATCTCGTCACCGGGCTGGACCGTTTCGGCCAGCGCAGACGCAACAAGGTTGATCCCCTCGGTCGCGCCCTTCGTGAAAATGATATTATCCGTATCCGGCGCATTGAGGAATTCGCGCGCCGCTTCACGCCCGACCTCATACGCCTCGGTCGTTTCGTTCGACAACGTATGGATGCCGCGATGCACGTTGGCATAGGCCGTGCGGCTCTGGTTCGCGATCGCATCGATCACAGCGTCCGGCTTTTGTGCGCTGGCTGCATTGTCGAGGTAGACCAGCGGCTTCCCATTCACTTCCCGTGTTAGGATCGGGAATTCCTTGCGGATCGCTGCGACATCGAATGCCCGTGTCATGACGACAGCCAGTTCTGCGCTTCAGCGAGCAGCACGTCGCGCACGGATTCGTCGGCCATGCCGAGCGCCTCCGCGATAAATGCCTCGGTCAGCATCGCACGCGCTTGCGTCTCGGGAATGCCGCGCTGGCGCAGGTAGAACATCTGCGCATCGTCCAGCGCACCGCACGTATTGCCATGAGCGCACTCGACGTCATCAGCGTAGATTTCGAGTTCCGGCTTCGCGAAAACCTGCGCGCCGTCTTCCAGCAGCAAGGCCTGATGCTGCATGTCGGCATCCGTATGCTGGCCTGTCTTGCGCGGCACGAAGAACTTGCCCTGGAACACGCCGGTCCCGCCATCCAGCACTGCGCCCTTGGTCAACTGGCGCGTCACGCAACCCGGTGCGCCGTGGCGTACGTTCGTCGTAATATCGGCATGGAATCCATTGCCGGACAGGTAAGCCGCATTCAGCGACAGCTTGGCGCCCGTCCCCTGATGCACCGCGCGCGTTTCCATCCGCGCAACCTTCGCACCGAAGGCCAGAGTCGTTTGCGTCGCTTCGCTGTCTGCAGCGAGATTGACCAGGCTGGTCACGGCCAGCGCTTCGTCTGCGCCGCCACGTTGGTAGATCGTCCGGTTCAGGCGGGAGCCTTCTTCCAGATTGAATTCCAGCAGGGCAGCCGTAAATCCCGCACCGCCCAGATAACTCTCGGTCAGGGTCAGTGACGCACCTGCGCGGATAACGAAAACAATCCGTGCAAAGCTGGCTTCGCCTGCCCCGTCAAAAACGAAGTGCAGACGCGGCAGGTCGCTGGACGTGATCTCGAATGTCAGCGTCGCCGGCCGAGCGCCGCCGCCAGCCAAAGCTGCGGCCAACGCGCCAAGCGGCACGTCTTCCGCGCCGCCCACAGCCTGCGTCGTCGGTTGCGCCACCATGCGCAGGCCGTCCGGCAATACTTTCGGCTGGCTGAACCCGGTGGGGGTAAATCGGAAAACCAGGGTGCCATCATGCGGCAGCGGATCCTCGGCCGAGGCCGAGGCAGGTGTTTCCAGTGCTTTCAGCGTCGCCTTGAAGTCGCTCCACTTCCAGGCTTCCATCCGGCGGTGCGGCAGGCCCGTTTCAGAGAAAGCGAGAAAGGCCCGCTCCCGGCGCGCATCTTCCGGCTGCATGCCATAGCGCGCGACCAGTTCCAGTTCAGCCGTCGTCGGGTTCTTGATGAAGTCGCGCAGGGCGGTGGTCACGCGGCCTCTCCCAGCACCCCGTCATACCCCTCCTGCTCGAGCCGCAGGGCGAGTTCCGGACCGCCTGTCTTGATGATTTGGCCCTTGGCCAGCACGTGCACCTTGTCCGGCTTGATATAGTCGAGCAGGCGCTGGTAGTGCGTGATGACCAGCATGCCGCGCGACGGATCGCGCATCGCGTTTACGCCGTCCGCCACGGTCTTCAGCGCATCGATATCAAGCCCGCTATCGGTCTCGTCGAGGATCAGGAATTTGGGTTCCAGCATCATCATCTGGTAGATTTCAAGACGTTTCTTCTCGCCGCCCGAAAAGCCCACATTCACCGGCCGCTTCAGCATTTCGGCATCAAGATTCAGCATCTTGGCCACGTCGCGGGATTTCTTGATGAAATCCGGCGCCGAAATTTCGGCCTCGCCGCGTGCCTTGCGCTGGGCATTCATCGCCGTCCGCACGAAGGTCATGACCGGCACACCAGGGATTTCGATCGGATACTGGAAGGACAGGAACATGCCCTTGGCGGCGCGCGCCTCGGGCGCCATCGTCAGGATATCCTCGCCATTGAGGGTCGCGCTTCCGCCCGTCACCTCGTAGCCGCTACGGCCAGTCAGGACGTAGGACAGCGTCGACTTGCCCGCACCGTTCGGCCCCATGATGGCATGAACCTCGCCCGCAGGCACGTCCAGCGTCAGGCCGTTCAGGATAGTCTTGGCCTCAGCCGCTTCGCCAACTGTGGCGGTCAGATTTGTGATCTTCAACATAGGCCGCATGTAAGCTGCCCGGGCCCTAAGGGAAAGCCCCTGCGACAGAGAAACGCGAAGACGAATTCCCCACTAAACTGAAAGATCCGGGTTGAACCCCTAGCCGACACTGCCTTCCAGGCTCACTTTGAGCAGGCTTTGCGCCTCAACCGCGAATTCCATCGGCAAGTGCTGTAGCACGTCGCGCACGAACCCGTTTACCAGCAGGGCCACTGCGTCTTCCTCGGCAATCCCGCGCTGGCGAGCGTAGAACAGCTGGTCTTCCGACAGTTTGGTCGTCGTCGCCTCATGTTCCAGCTGCGCACTGGCACAGCGGTTCTCGATATAGGGAATCGTATGCGCGCCGCACCGGTCGCCGATGAGAAGCGAGTCGCACTGGGTGAAATTCCGCGCCTTCTCGGCCTTCCGGTTCACCGACACGAGGCCGCGATAGGTATTGTCCGACTTGCCGGCTGAAATGCCCTTGGAAATGATCCGGCTCTTGGTGCGCTTGCCCAGATGGATCATCTTGGTGCCTGTATCGGCCTGCTGGCGTCCATTGGTGACAGCGATCGAGTAGAACTCGCCGACACTATCATCGCCGCGCAGGATGCAGGACGGGTATTTCCACGTCACCGCCGACCCGGTTTCCACTTGGGTCCACGAAATCTTCGACCGGTCGCCCCGGCAATCGCCGCGCTTCGTGACGAAATTGAAAATGCCGCCTTTGCCGTCCTCATCGCCCGGCCACCAGTTCTGCACCGTCGAATACTTGATCTCGGCATCGTCCAGCGCCACCAGCTCGACCACCGCCGCATGCAGCTGGTTCTCGTCGCGCATCGGCGCCGTACAGCCTTCGAGGTAGGATACGTAAGCCGACTCATCGGCTATGATCAGCGTCCGTTCGAACTGGCCTGTATTCTCGGCATTCATCCGGAAATATGTCGACAGTTCCATCGGGCATCGCACACCCTTCGGCACATAGACAAAGGTCCCGTCCGAAAACACGGCGCTATTCAGCGTGGCAAAGAAGTTATCGGATTGCGGCACCACGGTACCGAGATACTTCTTCACCAGCTCAGGATATTCGTGCACGGCCTCCGAGATCGACATGAAAATCACGCCAGCCTTCTGAAGCTCTTTCCGGAAGGTCGTCGCCACCGACACGGAGTCGAAAACGGCATCGACAGCGACCCGGGGTTTTTCGCGCGCCTCGGCAGCAGTCTCAACCGCGCCTTCAACGCCCAGCAGGACTTCGGCCTCCCTCAGCGGGATTCCCAGTTTCTCGTACGTATCGAGAATTTCCTTCGGCACATCGTCGATCGAGGCATATTTCGCCCCGGCTTTTGGTGCCGCGAAATAGTAATAGGCCTGGTAGTCGATCTTGGGATAGCGAACCATCGCCCAGCTCGGCTCTTCCATGGTCAGCCAGCGTTCGTACGCCTTCAGGCGCCATTCGAGCAGCCATTCGGGCTCGTTCTTGGCCGCCGAAATATACCGGATCGTGTCTTCAGACAGGCCCTTGGGCGCCATGTCCATTTCAATATCGGTCGTGAATCCCGCCGAATAATTCTCGGATTCAAGCGCTTTGGCAGCCTCGACCGTCTTGGCGTCGATGCTGTCCTTGACCTTGACGTCGTCGCAGTCTTCGTCGTGTTCGGTGGTCCCGCCGCAGCAGTCCATCACACATTCTCCTTCAAAACCGTACGCCGTGCCGCTTCCAGCCACGCATCGGCTACGCCGTCAAAATCGGCAGGCACGCTATTCCATCCAAAGCTGGTGCGTATTGCTGATTCCGCAAGGGCGTCAGATGCGCCCATGGCCATCAACACGACAGATCGCTTGACCTTGCCCGAAGAGCAAGCGGAACCTGCAGACACGCACACACCCGCCAGATCCAGCGCCATGACCTGCGTTTCAGCCCGGAACCCGGCGCGTGCGAAGTTTGATGTGCCCGCGAGGCGTGGGCTGCCCTCACCAATCACCACAACACCGCCATCCGCCTTGAGGCGTGTTTCCATGGCGTCGCGATGCTTGGCCAACGCGGCATATTTCGGCAAATCCCGGACGGCCGCCTCGACGGCTGCGCCAAAGCCGGCAATTCCAGCCACATTCTCCGTACCCGACCGCAACGAGCGCTCCTGCCCTCCCCCGTAAAGGATGGCTTTCAATGGCGCGCCAGCCCGGTGCCACAAAGCGCCGACGCCTTGCGGCCCGCCAATCTTGTGGGCCGACAGGGACAGGTAATCGACCCCGAGCATGCCGACATTGACCGGTATCTTGCCCAGCGCCTGAACCGCATCGCAGATCGTCAGGCCACCGGCCTCTCGCATGATCGCGGCGGCCTCGGCGACCGGCTGGATTATCCCCGTCTCATTGTTCGCGAGCATCAGGCACAATACCGGCGTGCCCCAGGCGTCCTTGTCCCAGTCCGCCATCCGGGCGCGCAAATCATCCAGATCGAGCAGCCCGGCAGACGTCACATAGGCCGTTTGCACCGCAGCGCCCGAATGGCTCGCCGATTTGGCAATCGCCTCGTGCTCGATCGACGATATGATCAGCGTGCATGCGCCCTCCAGGGCATCCACTACGCCCTGAACGGCCAGGGCATCGGCCTCTGTCCCGCCACCCGTGAAGATTATATCTGCCGCCCGGCTGCCAATCGCGCCGCCAACCTGCACCCGAGCTGCCTCGACGACGCCTCGGGCTGTCCGGCCCTTCGCATGGACAGACGATGGATTCGTCGCCCCAAGGTCGAACACAGCGAGCATGGAATCGCGCGCTTCCGGGCGAAGCGGCGAGGTCGCATTGTGGTCAGCATAGATCATGGATTCTTGTATACTCGCTCAAGGTTCAGTGTGCACGTGCAGAAAAATTTGCTTTTCCCGGTTCATTTGGCTTATGACCGCGCCCTTACAAGAGAATTCACTCCGAGGGTGTCATGGCAGAACTGATTATTCCGGGTCCACAGGGCCGCATCGAGGCGCGCTACACAGAGCCGCCGCATCCCGGCGCACCAATTGCGCTGGTCCTGCACCCCCACCCGAAGGCGGGTGGCACGATGCAGGATCCGATCTCGATCATGCTGTACCAGATGTTCGAACGGGCCGGATTCGGTGTCCTGCGGTACAATTCGCGCGGCGTCGGCCGCAGCCAGGGCGTCTATGATCAGGGCATCGGCGAGCTTGAAGATGCTGCCTACGTCCTCGATTACATCGAGAACCTGAGCGAAAGCCCGCGTTATGTCTGGTGTGCCGGCTACAGCTTTGGTGCCTGGATCACGCTCCAGTTGCTGATGCGCCGCCCGGAAATCGATGGCTTCCTCGCCATTTCACCACCGGCCAACCATTATGACCTGTCATTCCTGGCGCCCTGCCCGGCATCGGGCCTGATCGTCTGCGGCGACTCAGATGCAATTGCCAGCCCGGAAGATATTGAACGCGCCCTCACCAAGGTTCGCGTCCAGAAGGGCGAAGTCATTGAACGGGCCCGCGTCAAGGGCGCCAACCACTTCTACGTCGACAAGCGCGACGAACTGATCGGCCTCTGCGAGCAATACCTGCACCAGCGCCTCGAAGAAGCAGAAGAGAAACTGCGTATCGAAGCCGAGAAGGACTAGCCCTTCAACCGGCCGCCCGTCATGGCGGCCGGAACGCCCGTCGTGGTCGGCCAGCTCAGCGGCAGGCCACGCACGGTCCGCGCGGCCAGGAAGGCAAACGCCTCCGCCTCGATTGAGTCCCCGCGCCACCCGGCCTCTTCCGCGCTCAGCACGGGACACGGCAGCGCCGCACGGAGCGCGGCCATCATCGCCGGATTATGACGCCCGCCACCGCACACAATTACCCGCTGTGGCGCATCCGGCAGCTGGGCAACGCCCTTCGCCACCGCTCGCGCTGAAAAGGCCGTCAGCGTTGCCGCCCCGTCCTCGAACGACAGGCCCTTGGCCATGCTCGCATTGAAATCATAACGGTCGAGCGACTTCGGCGGCAGTTCACTGAACCAGTCATGGTCCAGCAACTGCGCCAGCAGCCCCTCCTGCGCCTGGCCCGCCGACGCAAAGGCACCGCCTACATCATGCGTGCCTTTCCCATGCGCCGCGACCCATTCATCGATCGGCCCGTTGGCAGGTCCCGTATCGAAAGCGAACAGGGTGCCGTCGGCCATGCGGACCGTGATGTTTGCCACACCACCAAGGTTCAGCACCGCGCTCGCTCCGTCGCCGGCGCGGTCCAGCAATGCGCCATGGTAGACCGGCGCCAGGGGCGCCCCGTGTCCTCCGGCTGCCACGTCAGCGCTCCGGAAGTCGTAAGCGAGCGGGATGCCAAGCGCCGCCTGCAACGCAACCGGGTCGATCAATTGCAGGGTCGCGCCGGGTGCGTCTGGACGAGGCCGCCTGTGGAGAACTGTCTGCCCATGGACGCCCGCCAATGGTACAACCACCCCCTTACCACCCCCTTGCCGCAGTACCTGCCACACCTCTGCATGGGTCTCGGTGACCACCTTGCGGGCCGCTTCAAATGCGTCTTCCGGCGCCGGTCCGGTCCAGTTCCAGGCCCGCGCCGCATCCGTCGCCTCCTGTAATACCTGCCGCTCTTTGGCTGTATATTTGCGCTCCGCAACCGGTCCGAATTCCAGAACGCGCTCCCCATCCGTCAGAATCAGCGCTGCGTCTGTAGCATCCAGTGACGTTCCGGACATGAAACCTGCAACCCATTGCGGTTCGTTATCGTGAATTGGATGGTTCAAGAATTCCGCTTTCCGTGTTACGCGCCTGCGCTTACGGAGACACGAGACAATGACCGAATACAAGTCGGAATTCCTGAAAACGCTGGATTCACGGGGCTTCATCAAGCAGGTGACCCACCCTGCCGAGCTCGATGCCTATTGTGCTTCAGGAGCCCCGGCAGCCTATATCGGGTTCGACGCCACCGCCGACAGCCTCCACGTTGGCTCGCTGCTCCAGATCATGATGCTGCGCCATTTCCAGCGCTGCGGTGGCAAGCCTGTCGTCCTGATGGGCGGCGGCACGACCAAGGTCGGCGACCCGACCGACAAGGACAAGTCCCGCCCGCTCCTGACGGATAAGCAGATCGCTGCGAACATTGCGGGCATCAAGAAGGCGTTCGAACCGTTCCTGAAATTTGGTGACGGCCCCACCGACGCGATCATGGTCAACAATGACGACTGGTTGTCGAAGATTGGCTACGTCGAATTCCTGCGCGATTACGGCGTGCATTTCACGATCAACACAATGATCAAGCAGGAAACCGTTGAGCGCCGCCTGCGCAACGAACAGCCCTACACATTCCTCGAATTCAACTACATGCTCTTGCAGGCCTATGATTTTCTTGAACTTTACAGACGCTACGGCGTCCGGCTCCAACTCGGCGGATCGGACCAATGGGGCAATATCATCAACGGGGTCGAGCTCACACGCCGGGTCGCCGGCGGTGAAGCCTATGGCGTGACATCTCCGCTGATTACGACCGCGTCTGGCGGAAAGATGGGCAAGACGGCCGATGGGGCCGTCTGGCTCAACGCTGACAGGAAAAGCCCCTACGAATACTGGCAGTTCTGGCGCAACACCGAAGACGCGGACGTTGGCCGATTCCTGCGCTTGTTCACCGACCTGGAACTCGCCGAGATCGAGGCCCTCGAAAGGCTTCAGGGCGCTGAGATCAATGACGCCAAGATCGCTCTGGCAAATGCAACAACAACCTTGCTGCACGGGGCCGACGCGGCTTCGAAATCGGCTGAAGCTGCCAAAGCCGTCTTCGGCGCTGGCGCATCGGCAGAAGCGCTGCCGACTGTTGAAGTTGCACAATCGGAACTTGATGCTGGCATGCTTGTGGCAGCAGCATTCGTCGCGGCAGGGCTTGCGGGTTCGAACGGTGAAGCCCGACGGTTGATCAAACAGGGCGCAGCCAAAGTGAACGATGTCCTGATCAGTGACCAGAACGGGACGCTCGGCGCGAAGGACCTGATTAACGGGGCCATTAAATTGTCAGCCGGCAAGAAGCGCCACGCGCTGGTGAAAGCAGGCTAGGACGCCAAAACTATTCGAAGCTTTCTTCCGGAATGGGCGGAAGCTCAGACGGAATGGGTTCGTCTGGCGTACGAAGTTTGGCTTCCGGGATCTTTGTGTCTGACGGATTCTCGAAAATCCGTCGTATGACGCCTGGGGCAAGCGCCGATAGCGGATTGACCGACACATTGGCTTTTTCCAAGGTTCCACTGATCGCATATGTCAGTGAAAATACGCCTTCGCCGTCGCGGCCGACAACAAGGTCGCCAATAATCGGGATACCCCCAAGCGCGGAATTCATGCCGAAGCTGGGCACAAGCACGCCATTGAACTCGATGGCGCCGCTTTTACCCTCCATGTACCCGCTCGTAGTCAGGCCCAGCGCCGGGCCTTGCGCTTTCGCGCCCGTGACGACGTACCGTCCATTCGCGAGCTTGAGTGGCACGTCGATCCGGGAAAACAGTACACCTTCGCCCCCCAGTGTGTCGGCAAGCCCCCGAAGTGACGCCAGCGACAGTATCTGCGTCAGGAAGGGTGCATTGTGCATTCTCACATCCGTCAGAGCGATATCGAACGTCGCGGGCGAAGCATCTTTCGTGAACTTGCCTGTCAGCACCAGATTGCCGCCCTCAAGGAAATCAGCACCGATCAACGCCTGGGCAATGAATCCGGCATTGCCACTTTCCACATTGACAGTGGCGCCGTCGGGTCGCGTGGCGTCATACTTCGCCGAGAGCGGCGATCCATCATCTGCGCTTCCGGTTGCCGTAAAAAGTGAAAGTCCGCGGATACCAGTCTGAGCGTTGAGTTTGGCATCGCGCATGTCCAAGCCCGGCCTCAGCGTCAATGTATCAAGATTGGCACTAATGCTCATGGGAGTCTTGTTGACGTTTTCCGCATCCCCAACGGCCCCAAGTCCCGACATCAGTCCGGACAGGTCGAGATAGGTTCCGTCAAGCTGGAGCATCAGGGCACCGTCAGGCGACCGCGCCATGTCTCCACCAAAATCTGCTTTGTTCTTCAGGTAAGCGCGCCTCAGTACGGCGGAAACCAGCTTCGAATCCTCACCGAGTATGTAGTCGCCATCAAGACGCGCATTTTCTGACGTGAACAAAACCGTGGATTTCGCCAAGTCGCCTGTCTTCAAATATTGAACCGACGCTTTCGCCGGAACGCCCTTGGCCTTCACCCAGCCGATCTCGGAAATGTCGACTCGAGATTCACTGAGATCAAGCGCCGTGTCGGCCGAAATGAGGCGCTCTCCTTGCAGGCGCGCTTGAAGCTCCAGAGGAACTTCTCCAGACAGATAAGCCCGCCCCAAAATGCCGAAACGATTGAGCACGTCTGGCGTTACGACAGCCGTCGCGGATAGGTTTGAAGGCTGGTCATTATCGTTGAATGCATCTCGCCAGGTGAACTGCACCGGAGATGAACCAAGGTCACCAAATCCGCTGACCGTGATGCCTGCCTGATTGGTATCAATCTTGAAATTTCCGTTTATCAGATCGAATCCGAGCGCGGCATTTTTCAACCCGCCTTTCGCCACTGTTCCAAGCGCCGAGAATCGAATTTCCTTGTACGGCACATTATCCCGGGCCGGACGGAACATTTCAAATGTCATTTCCGCATCGCCAGTCAATCGCTCGGGTTCGAATTCGATCTTCAGGCTGGACTCAGCGAGCGTCTTCATGATGTTGGTCGCCGGCCCGTGGCCCTTCGCGAACACTCGAAATGGCACGCCAGGCGGATTAAATGCCGGAAAATCCACAACACCGTCATCGACAGACCAGCCGCCAAATTCACCACTCTCGAGAATGACCCTGAAGCCATTTCCAGACAGATGGCCTTTTCCGCTTGCGTTTTGAACTGCGGGTAAACTGTCCATGAACTTCACAACGGCATTGCGGACTTTGAAATCCAGTTGAAGGTGTTCATCCTTCAAATAGCCCTCGGAGAAGCTGTCACGTTGTAAGTCCATGTGCCCTGTTACGGACGATGCAATGCCTTCCGGAATCCGCTTGGCCGCGAACCGCCTGGCACCAGACCCCAAGCCTACTGGCCAGAATGCCATAACTGTATCTTTGCTCAAGTCGCCTTCTGAGACGACATCAAAACTGCCGATCAAAGGCATTTCGCCCGGCTGGCGGTCTGGTGTGAGTTCAACCGAGCCCGACGCCTTCAACTGATCCGCGCCGGTCTGAAATTTGAGTTCTGCGTTCTGAAACGCATAGCGCGTAAGGTCCACCTCTCCCTCAAAATTCAACTGGCTGATTGGAATCACCTGCTCTAAAAAGGGTGTGAAATCCAATTCGAGTTCTTCACTGACCAAGCTGAATTTGTGTGCCCCCTGGCCCCGCATCGCGTCTTGCAGATCAAGAACAATCCGTCCCTTGAACGGACCTGCCTTGGTGCTGTTCACGTCAATAGTCAGAGCGTCGGCTGCGGCCATATAGGCCGCCCGCAGGCCAAGATTCTCAACGTTGATCCCGTCGCGACCGACGGGGAGACGGCCTTGCCCCGCATCGACCTCTATAATAATTTGTTCTACGCCAGCAGACTTCGATACATCGAATGACACCGCAACGCTTGCCGGCAATCCGTCAAAACGCTCGCGACTCATCCCGAGTCTTATCGCAAGGTCGGCAAGCGGCCATTGCGCGACGGCAAACTCTGCCTTCAGTTTCTGGCCGGCGTTGGTCGTCGCAAGGGTCGCGGCCAGTCCCGCTGGGAGACCCTCGCCAATCCCACTGCCGGCGACGGACAGGACGATACCTCCGGATTCGCGCGCGAGCCGCCCTTTCGCCGATTTGAGTGTGAGTAAGTTAGAACCGTCCGGGCCTCGTACACGCACTTCGAAGTGATCGAATGATACGCGCTCCAGATCAACAATTGATTCGGCATGCTCAAGCGCAACAAGTAATTGCGGCAGCACTTCGTTCGCTCGCTGCAGCCATTCAGCCGGCGTCGTCGGCAATTTACCTGCAGGTATTTCTGGCAGTGGATCACCTGCCACTTTCCACTTTGTCTCGGTTACACTATCGACGTTGATCCAGCCTTCGTCCCAATCCATTGCAAGTACTTCGACCTTGCCTAGAGCGAGCGATGAGCCTGCCAATATCAGGTCGGCGCGTTGGGCTTCTGCACTTAGAGCGCCCGCGTCGTCGAAGAGTTGGAGGTTGCTCGCGCTGACCCGCACGCGACGGTCCGCCTGTGACCATTCCAGATAGAGTTCACCGATCCGTACCGGCCGGCCGTCTCGGGCGTCAGTCAGCGCCAGTTCCACGTCGTCCTTGAACACCCCCAATTCGAGGGGGCCGCTTGCCAAGCGGAACGCCAACAAACCTGCCGCGACCATCACGAGCAGAATCAGGCCTCCAAGTATTTCAAGAATAACCGTCGAGGCGGTCTGGCGAACCAACGGCACGCTCCTTAAGCTTCATGCGACACGTATCGAACAGCTTTGCTGCAGGACTTTGATATAAGCACAGTCCTTTTCAGGCACCATAGGAGGAATACATGACACGATCACTCGAAGCTGGCGAAAAAGCTCCCGGATTTTCTATCGAAACCACGCTTGGGACGAAGCAACTCGCGTCGTATCGAGGCAAACATCTGGTTCTTTATTTTTATCCGAAGGATGACACGCCTGGTTGCACCAACGAAGCCAAAGACTTTTCTGAACTTGCGCCAGCTTTCGAAGCTGCCAATGCTGCGATTTTGGGGGTTTCACGGGATAGCCTGCCCCGTCACCAGAAATTTGTCCAAAAACATGGATTGCAAATTGAGCTTGGGTCAGACGAAAGCGGAAGCGTCTGCGAAGCGTACGGCGTCTGGGTCGAAAAGAACATGTACGGGCGCACCTATATGGGCGTCGCAAGATCAACCTTTTTGATCGACCCGGAAGGCATCGTGAAAAGAATCTGGCCAAAAGTCAGAGTGAAGGGGCACGCTCAGGATGTGCTCGATTCCTTAAAAGTCTGACAGGGGGCCGTTTATTACGCACAGTTCACCCAAAATTCCGTACTTTAACAGGGCATTTACCCAATTAGGCGAAAAATTGCATGAATTGTGTTCCGTAGGGCTTTCACCCAAGATCGAAATGGGTATTTATGTCCTCCACGGGTTTGGGAAACGTGCTGCAGTGGTTATTGCAGTATGGGGTGTGATTTCCAGTCGACGGGTGGCGTGAATGACGAAGTGGAGTGCAAACGTTAAAGCGGCGTTTGATCGAGCGTTCCCAGAACGCCAGATCTATCATCGCAGCGGTGGTACAGTTCGCTACATTTCGGTCTCGCCCTGGCAACAAGCCATCATTGCAGCAGGTGCCGCCGCCTTGGCAGGCTGGACGCTTTTTGTGACCGGCAGCTATGTGCTGGGTGGCCCAACGAGTACGATTGCCGGCAATCCTGACGATCGCGAACTTGCGAAATATGAGCGCTGGGTACAGGAACTTCGCGCAAAGGATGCCCTGTCACGCTCACTGCTTGAAGAGCGCACGGACGCCTTCCAAAAAGAGACGGCCGAGTGGGAAGACCGCCAGAAGGCGCTTGAGGAGCTTTTCGACAAGCTGAAGGGCGACGAAAATCTCGAAGTTTCTGCGCTCAAAGGCGATGGCACCGGTCTCCTCGTAAAGGCATCGATCGAAGAGGCCGACAATCGCCAATCGCGAAACTATCAGCCGATCACAGCATCGTTCGATACGAGCGGAACCCGCATAAGCCTGAAAAACCTCAAGTATGATCAGGAACGCGTTTTGGACGAGGCCGAGGACATGGCCATTGACCGCGCTGAACGCGCGCGCGGTGTCCTTCAGCTGACGTCCGTAGGCAGTGACCGGATCATGTCCGGCGCAGAGATGGGCGGCCCGCTCGTGTCGATCGCAACATTGACTGCCAGCACATCAAATCTGTCGACCGAAGATGCCTCGTTCTACAACCGCCTCACCCAGACACGCGCGCGGGTCGAAGAGATGCGATACTATGAACAAATCGTCGCCAACCTTCCTCTCGGCCGACCGGTTGGTGTGCCGTTTCGACAGACCAGCGACTATGGCATGCGCATCGATCCGTTCAGGAAGCGCCCAGGCTGGCACAATGGCCTTGATTTGGCCGCCTATCACGCCGCCCCCATTGTCGCCGCTGGGCCAGGAAAAGTGTCTTTCGCCGGTGCAAGCCCGGGATATGGCCGCCTGGTGGAAATAGACCACGGCCACGGTTTCAAGTCGCGCTATGGCCACCTGAGCGGGATTACGGTATCAAAGGGCGACATCGTCGAAATCGGTGACTTGGTCGGCAAGATGGGGACAACCGGCAGAAGTACGGGTGACCACCTTCATTATGAAGTCTGGTTCAACGGCAAACCTTATGATCCAGCGAAATTTTTGAAAGCAGGCCGTCATGTTCACTAAAAACAAAAATCAAGACAACAGCTCCCCTGAACCGGCCAAGACTGCGCCTGCTCAGGACGCCATTCGCGGAGCAGCCATGAAGCCCGCAGCGCGCGCCGCCTCCATCATCTGCGCCGATATGAAGATCAACGGCTCGGTGATATCCGAGGGTGCTCTGCAGATTGATGGTGTCGTTGACGGCGACGTCAGCGCGACCGACATCACTATCGGTGCGTCTGGTTTCATCACAGGCGAAGTGAAAGCGGAAGTCGTCAAGGTGAAGGGCAAGATTCGTGGCTCGATCCGGGCCCGCAAGGTTGAACTGGAATCAGGCGCTCACGTCAAAGGCGACATCGTACACGCTTCCCTTCAGATCCAGTCGAACGCCGTATTTGAAGGACAAGTTAAGCACGCCGACGATCCATTGAAGGACAGTGGTCCAAAAGGCGCAACGCCGGCGGCTGCGAATGAGTCCGCGTCGCCAATTGGGCAATCTGGTTCTGCATCGTTCGGGATATCGACTTCGGCCTCCTGAGCCTCACATAGCTCAAGTCCAATTTAGCTAAAAGCCGCCGACGGTTCCTCCGTCGGCGGCTTTTCTTTGGGGGCTGGTTTGTCCACCTCACAATGAAAAAAAGCCCCGAGCAAATCCTGCTCGGGGCTTTTTTAACAAACGGATTCTAAGGAAGAGAGTGTGCGCTCAAAGCGCAATCAGGTCCCCTGCCCCTTGCATTCTGGCGTCGCATTGTATTTTGCTTCTGCGGCCTCCAGGCGTTCTTTGATCGTTTTGCAGTTCTCTGGCAGGTTTTCTTCGCCCAGAACAGCGAGACGCTTACAGATCTTGGCTTCATTCTCAATGTTGAGCCAAGCTGACTGAACTTCAAAACATACCAACGCACGCTTTGTATTCTCTTCAGAGTTCATGAAGTCGATCCAGCTGCGTCCGGCACTATTGCCCGCGGTCTTGAATGACTCTCGCGCCCCTGCCCGATCACCGCGTTCATAGCGCGACTGACCAATCAAGACATAAGCGTTGCCACGATCCTTGATGCCACCCAGGCTGATCGCCTTGTTGAGTGCGTCTTCTGCTTCCTTCCATTTCTGAAGGTCAGCATATGAACGACCCAAGCGTTCATACATGGCGCCACCGCCGCCAGCATCAGCTGCCTGCTTGATAACCGGAATGGCCTTCTCATGCTCACGAGCGACCTGGTACAGGTTCGCAAGCAGCTCAAGCCGCTCCAGATTTCGGGTAATTCGCCCTGCATTCATTTCTTTTTCTAGAACGCGGGCAGCGTGATAAGGCGCATTGAAACGATTGTAGAAGTTCACAATCCGCATCAGCTCGTCTTGAGTCGTCAGAAGCCCGCCGAGATACATCGCCTTCTGAACTTCGAACGCTTTGCGTTCTTCATTGTCAGCAAAATAGTTACCCGCGATTGCATCCCAATATTTCCGCTCGGTGGGATTGCGCTCGACCAGCACTTCCAGCACCTCGGCCATTTTCGCTTTTTCGCCGGTCTGGTTGTAGAGGAACAACAACAGGTCATAGACTTCCTGCTTGAAGTTTGATCCATCGTCACGACGAACCTCTTCTGCCCAGCGTACGGCTTCCTTGAATTTGTCGGCGCGCTGGTTGAGAACGGCGAGCTGCCATTTCTGCGTGCGATCCGGCTTACCACCGGCCTGTTGCCACCTGGTCATGTACTCAAGTGCTTTGCCGAGATCTTCTTCCTGAAGATAGATCTGCGCAATATTATAGTATGTCTGAGCGGCGTCCGCTTCTGGAATGTAACCCTTATTGAGCGCCGTAAGCAGATCCTGCACCGCACCCCTACGGTCACCATTCTCAATTTTGATATAGGCTGACAGCTTGATCACTGCGCCTTCTTCGTAGCAGTTCAATGTCTGCGTGCGCAGCGAGTTCAACTTCGAAATCGCGGTTGCGAAGTCCTTCTTCACCATTGCGGCCTGTTCGGCCTCAAGGTAGGTCTGACCCGTTTTCGACGTGAACTCAGTCTCCGTGCAAGCCTGAGCCAATGCGGCACCTGCGCCCATCGTCGCCATCAGGCCCACGATCACGGCGCCCCTGAGAGTTGCTCTAATTCCCATGTTTCCTCTCCTCTCCGCGCAGCCCGCGGGGTTTGGCCCAATCAACCGGAATTGTCGGGCGGGATCAAGAACTTCTACGCGCTACTTCAAGCTTTTCCGCAGCGCATTTCTGCTCATCGTTAGGTGTAACGCTTACCAACTATGTATGGGTCGCTACGCCCGGTTTCGTCAATGCCAATCGGCACGTAAATCACTTTAGTACATGACACATCAGGCCAATGGTCGACCTGACACGCTCATTTCCATCCAACGTAATCTGCCAGCTCTTGGGACGGCTAATCCGCCACCAGACGAAGACCTGACATTATCCAAATCACACATCTCTCCGAAAATGCATTTTGTTATTTTATATCATTTTGTCGCCAGCTACTCAAGGTGCTCGCCGACTCACCGCGAGTTCAGCGCTGGTCCTGCATAGGCTTTCAAAAAAAGAGCGCCCCATCGATGGGGCGCTCTTTGTATTTGATCGAACGCCATCAAACTCCGGACTACTGAAGCTTGAATTCGAGCGGATAGACCACGTTCTTGCGCTCCGCAGCTTTGCCACGAATGATCTTCGGAGCAAACTCCACGCGTGAAACGGCACGCTCAGCTTCCCGCTTGAACATGTCGTTCGAACAGGTTGCCTGGACGTTGTATGGGCGTCCACGTGTGTCCACATCAAAGCGAACATCGCAGGTTCCTTCAATTCCACGCTCTGCGGCCCGCTGAGGGAACGAAGGCGTTGGTGGACGGATCGGCTGGGCATCCCGATCGGAAATAGCCACTGGATCGATTGCAAGTGACTGCATCCGGCCCAAGTTAAGTTCCGTCGGTGCGGCGCCTGCGATCCGTGGAGTCGGCAGATTGATCTGTGACTTGGTCGCCGACACCTTGGGCGGTGGCGGTGGCTTCGCTGCCGAGTCCAGACGCTTCGGTTTCGACCGCTGGCGTGTCCGTACTTCGCTGTCCTGCTGCTGGGGCGTTATCGACGCCAGCACCCGTTGCTCACCCTTGTCGACCCTGATCTCGGTGACGTTGATCAGCGAACTCATCAGGATGAACAGGGCATAGACGATCGGCACAGCAATCGCGAATGCCACTACCAGTCTGAGAAAAGGACTGTTGAACATGTCTTGGTCTCCTACTCTCTCTTGGCCGAAATATTGATCACCGTAGAGCCGTCGATCTTGTTGATCGTCTCCATGACATCGACCAGCACTTCGGCTTCGGAATCCACATCGGCCTGAACAACGACTTCGCCTTTCGGGTTGTCCTCACGCAATTGCTTGAACGTGAATCCAATCTCGGCGGGTTCGATCTTTTTCTTGTCGATGTAGATATCGCTATTCTCGTCGATCGCGATCAGTATCGCGAGCGGCTTGACCTGGGACTTGTTGTCGACCTCAGGCCGTACGATCGGAACCCCGGGCTCCTTGATGAACTGCGCCGTCACAATGAAGAAGATCAGAAGAATGAACACAACGTCCAGCATGGGCGTCAGGTTGACATCGTCTTCCGCTCCCCCCCCACCGGCGACGGATTGGCGTTTTCTGCGTGCCATGTTTGTCGCTCCTCTATTCTACGGCTGTAAGGACAAGGTTCACCCGGTCCGTATAGCCTGCATTGTACGCTGCATCGCGGATAAGCACGATCACGCCACTCTTCGACTTGGGGTGCGCCTGGATAACCACCGCGCTTTCAGGATTTTCCGCCCGGACCCGCTCGATGTTTGCCCGCACAGAACCAATGTCTGTTGCCCGACCGTTCACTGAGATGAGATTTGTCGCATCAATGAGAATCAGGATGGCTGGCACCTGCTCTTGCAGGTCCTGCTCCGGCGCCGGAGGCGGCGGAGGCTCAAGCCCCAGCGCCTCTTCTTGGGCAAATGTTGCCGTCACGATAAAGAAGATGAGCAGAATGAAAACCACGTCCAGCATAGGCGTGAGGTCGACATTGGCCTCGTCAGGATTTCTTACTTTGCGTCCGCGCATCAGCCGATCTCCATCTCGTCTTCGACCCACTGCACCGAGCGGTTCACACGACGATCCATGCCGGACGTGAACAGAATCCCAGAGAGAGAAGCGACCATGCCGGCCATCGTTGGAATTGTCGCCCGCGACACGCCGGCAGACATTGCCTTTGCATCTGCACCGTTGGTGATGGCCATGACGTCAAAAACCGCCACCATCCCCGTCACTGTGCCGAGCAGACCGAGCAGCGGCGCAAGCGCCACCATGGCCTTTGTCAACTGGACGTTCTGTTCGGCTTTCGCGCGAACTTCAGATACCAGCTTGTCTTTCACCCAATGGGCGAACGTCGATTTCCGATCGGAGCGCGAACGCCACTCCGCGATCGCTTCTGCGGCCACCTGCTTGTGAGCGAACCTGAAGTAGAACAGTCGTTCCAGGATCAATGCCCACATGAAGAATGTTGCTGCCATAATGACAATCAACACCGGACCGCCACGATCGAGGAAAGCTTGTAGATCTGCAAAACCCATAACGGGTTCCTCCTCCTCGAGTGAAACGAGGGTGATGGCTTACGCCACCACCCCATGAAGCGATTCCGCTTTCTCAGCGACCAGGCCTGCAGCCTGCTCGTCGAGGATCTGCTGGTTACCACGGGCCATCGAAGACGCGACAGCGTGGATCAGCAAGAGCGGAATGGCGGCCACGAGGCCGAACACCGTGGTCATCAGAGCAACCGAGATACCGCCAGCCATCAGTTTTGGATCACCAGCACCGTAGATCGTAATCGTGGTGAAGGTGATGATCATACCGATAACGGTACCGAGAAGGCCGAGCAGCGGAGCCACCGCAGCGAACACCTTGATGATGTCGTTGAAGCGTTCAATGCGCGGAGATTCACGGAGGATCTGTTCGTCGAGCTTGAGTTCAAGTGTCTCGATATCGGCATTACGATTGGTCTCGTATGCTTCAAACACGCGAGCCAGCGGGTTGCCTGTACCTGCCTGACGGGTCTTGGCTGTGCGACGCATCGCGCCGCCCATCGTGAACAAAGTGAAGATCTTGTAGAGACCGATCAGGATACCGACAGCCGCGAGAACCGCGATCACGGCACCAACCGGGCCACCTTGTTGCAGACGGTCACTGAATTTTGGCAGATCGCCGAGAATACCAAACAGGTTACCTTTCGACGGATCGACAGGCGCACGAACCAGTTGGTCAGGCCCTGCATTGATCAAAGACCCCATCGACGAGCTGAAAGCACCGCCTGGCTGTTGCCTGAATGCCTGCAGGAAAGTTTCGCCGCCCGACTGCTTCTTAACTTCTACGAACTTCTTTCCATTGGTCGTCGCCGCAGTGAACACACCGACACGCATCAGTTCTGCTTCGGCGTTGGACCCATCCGGGCCAATACCGTCAACAACTGCTGTGAATGTTCTCACTTCTGACTGGGCCAGCATTTCCTGGAGCATCGCTTTTGGCAGACGCTCAAGTTGAGTGCGATTGGGAAGCGTGCGTGCTTCTGCAATCTCGGCAATGCCCTCGACCCGGTCCGGATAGTCAAAATTCGCGAACGAGTTCGCAATTTCCGGCATCGTTTCGCCGGCAGCGGTCCGGAACTGACCAAGCAGCTCCTGGAAATCGCCAGCTTGCTCGGAGACCTGAGCCTCAAGTGCACCGAGTTCAGCTTAAATCGCATCAAATTCGGCGCCAAGTGCACGGCCACGCGCTTCGACGGCACCGAGCGCATTACGCGCTTGGGTCATCTTGGCTTCCTGGGCATTCTTGTCTTGCTGGAACTCACGAAGGCGAGCCTGATCAGCAGCCGACATTTCATTCGAGTCCTTGCGGATACTATCCAGAACCGACTTCAACGTCGCCTGTGCATCAGCCGGAGCCGCGAGTGTTACTGAGCTGAGACCGAGCAGCGTTGCCGCGCCCAGAGCCTTCAGCGAGGATTTAAACTTGAACATCTTCTATACCTCTATTTCCCTGGATCGCGTCGACTATTCGACCGAGAACTTCTGAACGGGAGCAAACAGGACATCCTGTTGTGCTTTGCCTTGAGCAACCCTGATCGCTTTTGCGATGTCAGGCGCGTATTTGCCGCTCAGCTTTTCCCACTCGCCGGTTGCCCGGTTGTAGCGCGAAGCCTTGCCATTTGGTGTCAGGTAGACGAGCGCCACGCGCCCGTAGAGGAACATGTCGACGGTCGTCGGCTTGCCGTCGATGTCGATCTCTTCCTGCCAGGTGCTGATCGTCCGCCCGTATTCCATCTCTGCCTGATAGGCATCCATGATGAGACGATATTGCTCTGCAGCCGTCACGTTGGGCTGCTGCATGATACCAACAAGCGCCTCGAGGCGTGCCTCACGCTCGGTTTGTTTGAATGGCAGGTCGGCCGCAACGAAGTTCTGGAGATCTTCGACCATGCTGAGGAGCATTGGAACGGTTTGCGCGGTGATGTCGTCAATCGACCCGAGCTGTTCGGTCAGAGACACGATCTCTTCACGCTGGCTCTTCACAACGAGTTCTTGTTGCTTCGAGTAGAGCTCGGCAGCATCGCGGCGCTGGAGCAGCGTGCGATATTCACGAACCATATCGGTGCGCTGATCATCAAGCTGGTTGATTTGGTCTTGGACTTGTTCAGCACGCCGTGTGGCCTGCTCGCCCGTGTTAAGCGCTTCGCGCAACTGAGCCTGGGCCGGTATGGCCAGTCCAGCAATCAGCGCAACGGCGATGACGCCGCGTGCTGGTGACAGAAGTTTCTTCATGAGGTTTGCCTCTCACTCTCCAAACGGTCGCGCATTGTTGCGCGGAAAATTCGACAATCAGGCATCCTGCTAGCGAAGATGTCCCGGTTTCAATGCCTGGCCTAAAACACACCGGCCGAGTTATTTGGAAGTCGCAAGGCGAAGTCGCCCGACACCTACCCATTTTGGAGCGCTGCTCGCTCTCTCGTTCTGACCCTTGCCATTCTGGCAACAAGTCCGCAACGCCCTTATTTGCGAAATCCGACGCTAACAACCCTGAACGACGGGATCAATAAGGCTTTACGATTCGTTTAGAAAATATCCGTGCCGCATTTGAACGCAACACTTGCAATACAGTAACGATGTCGATTGTTCTATCGCGTGCACCAAAAATGGTGGCTGGGGTGCCAGGATTCGAACCTGGGAATGCCGGTACCAAAAACCGGTGCCTTACCGCTTGGCGACACCCCAACGAGAAGCAGGCGAGATAGCCACTCTTACTGACTCTGGCAACACCCGATCACATTGTTTCAGTCGCAACGGCTCATCTAACATGTGACAACCTGCCCATTTCTATGCCGCATGCTCCCGGCCCTTTACATTTTTATCGATAATCGGCAAAGTTCAACTTCGACACTTTTGATCGCATCGCACGGAGTTTGCGTACTCATGAAAACCTTCTTTTTATCCATGGCAGGCGCGTTCACCGCGATGCTCGTCTTTATCCTGCTTATGGTCGCGTTCGTTTTCATGCTCATTGCGGGGGCAACGAGCTCCACGCCCCCACGTCCGGACAACGTTGTTCTCAGCCTCGACCTGAACATGGAATTCTCCGACCAGAGCGCTGTTGGGGGATTGGCGGCATTTTCTCAAACGCCCGGTTTTATAGACCTACTGACCAAAATGAAGGCAGCTGAGACCGACGATTCCGTTAAAGGCGTATATGTTCGAGGCGCAATGATCGGAGTGGGCAGCGCGCGCGCGGAAGAATTGCGTCAGGCGTTTCACAGTTTCCGCGACTCAGGAAAGTTCATCATCGCGCACACGCAAGGCACTTACGGAATGAGCGGGCCGTCCGCTCTGCGCTCGTTGACAGCGGCTGATGAAATTTGGATCCAGCCAGGAACAGATCTGTTTGCAACGGGGGTGACGTTCGAAACGGAATTCCTCAAAGGCCTGTTCGACAAGGTTGATGTTAAATCTGAAATCTATCCGTTCTACGAATACAAGAACGC
>NZ_JBBKXE010000058.1:0-2988 GCF_037969335.1 Hyphomonas sp.
TGGTCATCTCGCCGATATTGCGGAAACCGCCGGATGACATGTTGGTCCAGGCCGGATTGTAGGCAGCGGCCTCTTCCGGGATCAGCCGTTCGAAATGCTTCGTCCACGGCTTTTCCACGCCCAGCGCCACGGCGTAGGGCAGGAAGGTTTCATACCGTTCGGTCGTCATTGGCGGCGGCGCTTCGCTACCGACTTCCACGGCGTTCAGCTGCAGCTTCTCGGCGGTTTCCATATATAGTTTAAAGCCTTCAATCTCGGTGCGCACGGCCTGGCCTTTCCGGGTCGGCGCCGGCATCAGGTACATGAACCAGCCATTCAGCGCCGCCAGCGATATCACCACGCCCGTGTGCCACCACGACCACTGCGTCGCCTGCGTGATCGCCAGAGCCAAAGCACCGCCCGATAAAAGCAGCGCGAGGATCGAATAGCCGATATTCCATTTGAAATACTTGGCGCCGTAGGCGCGCGACAGCGCCAGCTGGAATGTCGTGTAAGCCGCCGTGAACGTCGCATCGTATTTCTTGCCTAGCGTCAGCGCGTTATCGCTGCGGAACAGCCCGGCTTCCAGCGTCACGTCTTCGGCGGCCAGCGTGGCAGGCTTTTCCGTCTCCGGGGTGCGCGTCAGCGTGGTCTGCTTTTTCTTCCCGGCCTCAATTTTCAGATGCCCCTTCACGGCGAGATTCATCAACGTGGCAATCAGCGCCTTGTGACCTGCCAGTGAGCGGTAATAGATATAGTGGACCCCCGCAGGCGAATAGCCTTCCGGCGGCGCGTAGCGCGGGAACACCGGCCCCTTCACCGGGTCGCGCCCGACCTTGTTGAAGTTGCGCATCGAGAAGCCGAACACGCCCAGCAGGGACGCGAGCAGGATCGCCAGCGAGCCATTGCGCTGCCACCAGCGGCGCGTCTCGTCCGCGCTCGACGGCGGGTCGATCACGCCTTTCTCCACCCCCACGGCGACCGTCAGGCCCTCACCCGATTGCAGCGCCCGGGTCGTCGTGAAGACATGGCTGTCACCGTTCGACTGGTGCGTGAAATCTTTTCCGGCCGTGCCCAGTCCGCCCGTATAGGCGTCAAACGCCGTCACCCGCGCGCCTTGCGGCAGGGTGATCGTGGCGGTCGCGGCATCTATCGGGAAGTCCCAGTAATTGCCCGTGGCGTTCCAGTAGATTTCGTCATGGTCGGCAAAATAACGAATCTGGTTTTTCACCCGGTACGTGATCTCGTAAACATGCGGGCCGTTCTCGAGGAACACATCGGCAGACCCGATCCGGACGATCAGCGCATTGCCGTCGGTTTCGGTCGAATAGGGCTCGCGCGCACCGTCCCGCGTCACCTGCATGATCATGTAATCATAAGGCAGCTTGGCGCCGTCATCGTCATAATAGCGGGGCAGGTTGCGCAGGATGCCGCGCCGTATCTGGTAACCTTCCGACGTGACCGCCAGCGTTTCGCTGACCACGATATCGCCATTGGTCTGGACAGTGATGTCCACATCGAACCGGTTGATCCGCTCCTCGGCCATCGCCCCCATCGCCAGGGTGAGCGCAAGCAACAGCGCGATCAGGGGGCGCATCAACACGGCCTATTCCCCCTTGAAGTCGACCGAGGGCAGGGCGCGGTCGGCTGTCTCGATCTCGAAGAAGGCGCTTGTCTGGAAACCGAACAGGCCGGCCATCAGATTGGCCGGGAAGCTCTCAACGGTCGTGTTCAGTTCGCGCACCGCGCCATTGAAGAAGCGCCGCGCCATCTCGATCTTGTTCTCGGTGTCGGACAGTTCAGTCTGCAGGTCGAGAAAATTCTGGTTCGCCTTCAGGTCCGGATAGGCCTCGGCCACCGCCACCAGTCGCGCCACAGGCCGTGACAGGGCCGACTCGGCGGCCCCGCGCGCCTGCAGGTCGTCACCCGCCGCCAGCGCTTCGCCGCGCTTGGCCACGACATCCTCGAACAGCGTGTTCTCGTGCGCGGCATAGCCCTTCACCGTGTCGACAAGGCGCGGGATCAGGTCAGTCCGGCGTTTCAGCTGGACATCGATATCGGCCCAGCCATTCTTGACCATCTGGCGCTTCGCTACGAGGCGGTTGTAGATCAGAACCACCGCGCCGAGGATCAGGACCCCAAGGCCGATCAGGATAAAAGTGCCCAACATTGCGTGTCTCCCGGCTGGATGCGTTCACCCTGTATCGGGCAAACCACGCCGCTTGTGAATGCCCGACGCCTAATCGCCTGCCAGCGTCTCCAAGTTCAGCGTGTGGCCGATTTCCAGCTTGCCGCCAGAGACATAGCCGCGCGCCCGCACCGGCGTGCCCGCCTGCACCTGGCACAGCGCCGCCGCGCTCCGCTTGATCTCCAGTGTCAGCGCCGACCCGGCAAGGCCCAGTTCGCAAGACGCACCCTGCTCCTCGGTGCTCAGCCGCGCGTCCACCACGCCCTCGACCAGCTGGAATTTCTCGAACGGCTCCGGCAGGTCCGTCGCCGCGGGAATCCGGTAGGCTGTCGTCGCCCACAGGCCCCGTTCCGTTGCCCGCGCCTCGGCCTCCGGCGCCAGCAGCAGGTCATTCGCCCCGGCGGTATCCGGATACACCCGCACCCGCGCCCCGCCGCGCGCCACCATCTCCCGGTTCAGCCATAGTTCCGGCCCCAGCGCGTCCGTCGTCACCACATGCGCCAGCGCCCGGTCATACCGGTCGCGCGTCAGCCCGGCATAGAACAGCTGCACCTCGCGCCCCAGCGCCATGTCCTCCAGCATCCGCCGCGATTCCTTGAAGAAAGGCGCCCCCTCACGTTCCTTGTAGGGCCCCGCCGGCGCTTCGATCCCGACCAGCCGCACGCTCTGCCCGGTGTCCAGCACCAGCGCGTCGCCATCGATCACGCGCACCACGCGGCCATGTTCGCCAGGCTGGGTATCGGCCAGCGGATCGGGCGCGTTACAGGCGGCCAGCGCCGCGAGTGCCATCAGCAGGCCCTGCCACCCCCATGCCACACCCC
>NZ_JBBKXE010000059.1:0-19065 GCF_037969335.1 Hyphomonas sp.
CCCACCCGGTCCGCGCCGACGTAATGACCGTTCTCGCGCGCACCGATCCGGCCACGTACAATTTCTCCGGCCTGTCCATGTTCCTGGCCGAGAAGCCGCGCGGCGATGATGCCAACCCCTTCCCGGCTGACGGCATGACCGGCGGCGAGATCGAAGTCATCGGCGATCGCGGCATGAAGGAATACGAGATCGGCTTTGACGATTTCCGCGTGAAATCGGAAAACCTGCTTGGCGGCGTCGAGGGTCAGGGCTTCAAGCAGCTGATGGCGACGTTCGAAAGCGCGCGCATCCAGACGGCCGCACGCGGCATTGGCGTGGCACAGAACGCGTTCGAGATCGGCCTGCAATACGCGCTCGACCGCAACCAGTTCGGCCACCCGATCTTCAGCTTCCCGCGCGTCTCGAACAAGCTGGTCATGATGGCTGCCGAACTCATCGGCGTGCGCCAGCTGACCTATTTCTCGGCTCGCCAGAAGGATGCCGACAAACGCTGCGACCTTGAAGCCGGCATGGCGAAACTGCTCGCAGCCCGCGTTGCCTGGGCCGCTGCCGACAATGCGCTGCAGATCCATGGTGGCAACGGCTTCGCCGTCGAATACCCGATCAGTCGCCTGCTGGCCGATGCCCGCATCCTCAACATCTTCGAGGGCGCCGGCGAAGTGCAGGCCATGGTGATTGCCCGCAGGCTGCTCGAAGGCGGGAACTGATCCCCGCCTTCAATACGTGAGACTAACGGATCACGCTGCCCAAAGGCTCAATATCGGCCGGTTCGTGCTGGATGATCACCTTCGCGCCAAGGCGTTCGGCGCGCGCTTCGAACGCGTCCATTGAGGCCAGCGTGTCCGGTTCGCTGGAATTGAAGCGGGGCACGCGCTTCAATTCGCGGCTTTCGGTACGGTGATAGAGGTCGCCCGTCAGCAGGACAGGGCCACTTGCCGGCATCATCAGCTGCAATGAGGAATGGCCCGGCGTATGGCCGGGTGTCTGGAAGATCACGACCGAGCCATCGCCGAACACGTCATATTCGTCGCCGATGACCTGTTGTTGCATCGGGCTGAACATGGCGAAGGCTGGCGCGAGGCTCGGGTCATAAGGAGCCGAGCCGTCCGGCGGGAACATCGCGTCCTTTTCCTTCTGGTTGATCAGCAAGGTCGAAGCCTGAACCTGGTCGATCTGGCCAATATGGTCGAAATGGCTGTGCGAGATCGCGACATAGTCGATGTCCGACGGCACGATGTCATACGCGGCCAGCTGGTCCGTGATCGACGTGTCCATCGAGACTGTGAACACGCCTTGCGTGTTCTCGCCATTGCCGACCAGCATGCCCGGCAGGCCAAGGTCCCAAAGCAGCATGCCTTTTGGATGATGGACCAGGAAACATGTGTCGGTGAACGTGTCCGATTGACCGGCATAATCGCCCGCCGACGAAAAGATATCGAGATCGGAAATCTTGATCGTACCGCAATCGAGCACGGCGACATGCAGCGGCTTTTCCGCCGCAGCCGTTTCTGCCTCGGCAGGCGCGGCTTCAGGCGCCGGGGCCTCGGTCTTTGGCGTACAGGCAGACAGCAGCGCCGCCGTGGATGCCGCGATAAACAGATGTGTCAGGCGCATTGTATTCCCCTCGGGTTTCATCGTTGAGGCGAGCCTAGTCGGATTTCGCGCCCAGAGAAAGCGTCTGCCCGTCGGGGCCAACCACGCGGTAGAAACAGCTGTCCCGCCCCGTATGGCAGGCCCCGCCTGTCTGGCGCACGCGCAACAGGACAGCATCCTGGTCGCAATCGACCCGCACCTCGACCACTGCCTGCGTGTGGCCGGAGGTTTCGCCCTTCACCCACAAGGCCCCACGCGAGCGGGACCAATAGGTCGCCCGGCCCGTGGCAAGTGTCGCCGCGAGCGCCTCGGCATTCATCCAGGCCAGCATCAGTACGTCGCCGCTCGTCGCGTCCTGCGCAATGGCCGCGATCAATCCGTCAGCGTTGAATTTCGGGCGCAGCTCAAGCGTTTCGTCCTGGGCAGCGCCCGCGAGAGGCGGAGAATAATCGGTCATGAAATCCTCCATAGTTCACGTCAGCCCACGGCGCCAGCGGAACCGCCACGGCCATTGCGCGCTAGGAATGGCACACAGAGGGGATTTCAATCATGGACTGGATCACATCAAGCCCGCAGCCGCTTTTGATGGTCATCATCACGGCGATGGCCATGTATTTCGCGCTAATCGTCATGACGCGCCTGGCCGGCGTGCGCAGCTTTTCCAAGATGAGCGGGTTCGATTTCGCGGTCACCGTCTCGATCGGCTCCGTTCTGGCTTCGGTGATCCTGACCCCGGACCCACCGCTGGCTCAGGGCGTCATGGCCCTCGCCGTCCTGTTTGTGCTGCAAATGAGCGTCGCCACCCTGCGTGTCCATTCCGACCTGTTTGAAGGTAGCACCAATAACAAGCCCCGCCTCATCATGGCGAATGGCGAGATGCTGCGCGACCAGATGGCCAAGGCCCGGATCACAGAAAATGACCTGCTCCGAAAGCTGCGGGAAGCCAATGTGCTGGACTTCAGCCAGGTTGATGCGGCGGTTGCGGAGACCACGGGCGATATTTCCGTGCTGCACCGGGAGCGCGGCGACACCCCGCTCTCGGAAAACCTGCTGGAGGGCGTGATTGACGCGCACCGCTACCAGCCCCGTCCCGTCCAGGCTTGATCTTCGCTGCCCTTTCCCGTGAAACCCGTCTAGACTGGCAAAAAATCACGGAGGAGACGCAGCATGGCTGCCTATACGCAAATTCTGGAGACGCAGCAGGACGGCGTCCTGACACTCACGCTGAACCGGCCCGAGCGCCTCAACGCCTGGACCCCGGTCATGCAGACGGAGCTGGAAACAGCGATACGGGCCGCAGGTGACAATCCGGACGTGCGCTGCATCATCATAACCGGCGCAGGCCGCGGCTTCTGCGCCGGGGCCGACATGAACCACCTCCAGAACATCCAGGATGATACGGGCGGCGCGGCCAAGACGGCCACATCAGCCGTTAAGCGCCCGACGCCCACCGGTCTCGAAAAAACCTATGATGGCCGGTTCGGCTATCTCTATGCCTGCCCCAAACCGATCATCGCGGCGATCAACGGCCCATGCGCCGGCATCGGCCTCGTCTTTTCCCTGTTCGCCGACCTGCGCTTCGCGACCGACGACGCGAAATTCACGACGGCGTTTTCCCAGCGCGGCCTGATCGCCGAGCACGGCATCGGCTGGCTGTTGCCACGCCTCATCGGAGAAGCCAACGCGCTCGATCTCCTGTTCACGGGCCGCAAGTTCACGGGCGCCGAAGCCGCCGACCTCGGCCTGGTCAACAAGTCGCTGCCCGCTGGCGAGCTGATGCCCCACGTGCAGGAACTGGCGACCTTCCTCTCGACACAGGTGTCGCCGCGCTCGCTTGCGGTCATGAAGCGGCAGGTCCGGGCGTCCTATTTCCAGTCCTATGCCGAGAGCCTTGCCGAAGCGGATGTTGAAATGGCGGCCAGCTTCACGACATTCGACTTCAAGGAAGGCGTGGCGAGTTTCGTTGAACGCCGCGCCCCGGCCTTCCAGGGCAAATAGCCAGGAAAGACAGAGTCCATGACACGCCGCATTGATATCGTAGAGGTCGGCCCGCGCGACGGGCTGCAGAACGACCCGGCCAACCTGACGGTCGAGCAGAAGCTGGAATTCATTTCCCGGCTTGAGGATGCCGGTGTGCGCCGAATGGAGTCGGGCAGCTTCGTCAATCCGAAAGCGGTGCCGAAAATGGCCGATTCCGCCGCCGTGTTCGCAGGCCTCGACCGGTCCCGTCCAACCCGGCACATCGCTCTGGCCCTCAACGAAAAAGGCGTACGCCGGGCCATCGACGCCGGCGCCGACGAGATCAATTTCGTGCTCGTCGCTGGCGAAGCCTTCGGCAAGCGCAATCAGGGCATGTCCCCGCAGGACAGCGCCGACATGCTGGCCCAGTGCGCACCGCTGATCCTCGAAGCGGGCATTCCGCTGTCGGCCACGATCTCGGTCGCGTTTGGCGACCCTTTTGATGGCGATGTCGACATTGCGGTCGTCGGCAATCTCGCGGCACAGGCCCAGCGGGCAGGCGTCAACGAACTCGCCCTCGGCGATACGATCGGTGTGGCGACGCCCTGGGACGTGCGCGCGCGGATCGAGCGCGTCCGCATGGAAGCGCCGGACGTGTTCCTGCGTATGCACTTCCACGACACGCGCGGGGCGGCGCTCGCCAATGTGGCGGCCGCCATTGATGCGGGCGTGGATGTGATTGACGCCAGCTGCGGCGGTATCGGCGGCTGCCCGTTCGCGCCAGCCGCGACGGGCAATGTGGCCACTGAAGACGTCGTCTACATGCTGGAGCGTGTGGGTTTCGACACCGGGCTCGATCTCGGCAAGCTGATCGAGACGGCCCATTGGCTGGAGACAGTCCTCCAGCACCCGGTGTCGTCGTCGCTCAGCCGTGCGGGCGCGTTTCCGCCAACGAAAGTGTCCGCCTAGGCGCCGCCGAGGCGGGCTGCTTCTTCATCCGACAGTTCGGAATTGTCATAGACGTTCTGCACATCGTCGAGCTCGTCGAGCACGTCGAGCAGCTTCATCAGCGTATCGGCAGAATCGCCTTCAACCGGAATCGTGTTCTGCGGCTTCCAGATCAGCTTGGTTGATTTCGCTTCCACGTCAGCGCCGAAATGTTCGGCCAGTGCGTCGGCGACGGTCTGGAGTTCTTCGCGCTCGGTATAGATGAAGTGGGATTCCGCGTCGGATTCCACGTCCATCGCGCCTGCCAGGA
Source organism: Hyphomonas sp. (assembly GCF_037969335.1). Taxonomy (GTDB): domain Bacteria; phylum Pseudomonadota; class Alphaproteobacteria; order Caulobacterales; family Hyphomonadaceae; genus Hyphomonas. The sequence continues at coordinate 4,811 of NZ_JBBKXE010000059.1, forward strand.
TGGCCGCTTCCATCACTTCGTCTTCAGTGCCGACGCTGGCCGGATATTCGATCTCGCCGACCTGGTCGAAACCGAAGGAAACCGAGCCGGTTTCGCCGAGATTGCCGCCATTCTTGGAGAATGCCGTGCGCACATCGGTTGCCGTGCGGTTCTTGTTGTCGGTTGAGGCCTCGACGATGATGCCCACGCCGCCCGGCCCGAAGCCCTCGTAGCGCATGTCGACATAGTCTTCGCCGCCGCCGCCCACGCCCTTGTCGATGGCGCGCTGGATATTGTCCTTCGGAACCGACTGGCCCTTGGCGTTCTGGATGGCGAGGCGCAGGCGCGGGTTTCCGTCCGGGTCAGGCCCGCCCATCTTGGACGCGATCGTGATCTCTTTCGACAGACGCGCAAAGCGAACAGCGCGCTTCTTGTCCTGCGCACCTTTGCGGTGCTGGATATTTGCCCATTTACTATGGCCGGCCATGAAAACCTCTTTGGGGTCGGGAACGTGAAGCGTGGCCTTTAGCGCAGGATGGCCTGACTTCCAAGCGTCGCGGCGTCAGCCCTTGCAGAGGTCCGGCAAATCTTCGAAGTTACAAAAAACTCCTGGGAGGAGATCAAGATGCGCCAACGCATGCTCTGGCTGTGCGCCATTGTCCTGTCCGCCTGCTCCGGTGAGGCGCCAGCGCCTGACGTGCCCGCGCCGCCACCGGCAGGCGTCGCCACGGATGCAACCCGGGCCGCCAACACCGCGCTCGCTGCGCGGCTGCCACTGGACGAGCAGAGCGATGTTGAAGATGCCAGCCGGGGCCGCATCGCCTTTATCGACGCACCGGCCATCCTCAATGCCGAGGGCGGTATCGTCTGGTCGATCCCGCAATTCGATTTCCTGAGAGGCGACGCGCCCGACACGGTGAACCCTTCGCTCTGGCGCCAGTCGCGGCTTGCCGCAGAACATGGCCTGTTCGAGGTCGGCCCCGGTATCTGGCAGGTGCGCGGCTATGATCTCTCCGTGATGAGCGTGATCGAGGGCAAGACCGGCTGGATCATCGTCGACCCGCTGACCAGCGTCGAAACCGCCGCCGCGTCCCTGAAACTCGTTAATGACACGCTCGGCGAACGCCCGGTTACCGGCCTGCTCTATACGCACAGCCATGCCGACCATTTCGGCGGCGCCCGCGGCGTGCTGACCGAGGATGATGCCAAGGCCCGCAACGTGCCCATCCTCGCCCCCATCGGCTTCCTCGAGCATGCCGTCAGCGAAAACCTGATCGCCGGCAACCAGATGAGCCGCCGCTCGACCTTCATGTTCGGAAATACGATTCCCCGCAGCCCGACCGCCCATGTCGGTTCCGGCCTTGGCCCCGGCCTCCCGCAGGGCACGATCAGCCTGATCGCGCCGACCGAAGAGATTGCCGGTCGCGGCACGCAGCGCGTGGTGGACGGCGTGACCTTCGAATTCATCGACGCGGCAGGCACCGAAGCGCCCGCCGAATTCATGTTCTACCTGCCCGAACGCCGCGCCCTGTGCACGGCAGAAGTCGTCACCGCCACGTTCCATAACCTGCTGACCCCGCGCGGCGCGAAAGTCCGTGACGCCCTCGGCTGGACCCGCGCCATCGACTATGTGCTGGAGACCTATGGCGACAAGTCCGACTTCGTCTTCGCCTCGCACCACTGGCCGACCTGGGGCGAGGACAATGTCACCAGCCTGCTGACGCACCAGCGCGACATCTACCGCTATGTCCACGACCAGACACTGCGCAACGCCAATGCCGGCGCCACCATGACCGAGGCCGCCGAAGCGGTCAGCGAGCCCGCATTCGAAAGCGAGGCAGAAGCGTTCAACACGCGCGGCTATTACGGCACGCTCAATCACAATGCCAAAGCCGTCTACCAATACTATTTCGGCTGGTGGGGGGGTGTGCCCGCGGAGTACAACAAGCTGCCGCATGTCGTGACCGCAGCGCGCTATGTCGAGGCGATGGGCGGGGCTGACGCCACGCTGGCCCTCGGCGCGAAAGCCTTCGACGCGGGCGATTTCCGCTGGGCCGCCGAAGTCTTCAACCATGTTGTCTTCGCCGACCCGGAAAACGAGACGGCCCGCAACTGGCTGGCTGCCGCCTATGAACAGCTCGGCTTCCAGGCCGAGAGCGGCGCCTGGCGCAGCTATTACCTCGCTGGCGCCAACGAGCTGCGCAACGGCATCCCCAGCCTCGGCAATCCGCAACTCGGCAATGCCGAATTCCTGCGCGCCGTCGATACGCTCGACCTGATGGATTCCCTCGCCGCGCGCTTCAATCCTGAAAAGATGACGGGTGATCCGTTTGCGGTGAACCTCGTCTTCCCCGACCGGGATGAGGCGGTGACGCTCCAGATCGGCAAATCAGTCATGGTGCCGCGCAAGGGCGCCAGCGAGAATGCCGCCGCGACCCTGACAATCGATCGCGCCGTGTTCGACCTGGTCCTGCTTGGCCAGACGACCCTGCCGGAGCAACTCAAATCGGGCGCTGCCGCCATCGACGGCAGCCCACTGGTGCTCGGCGCCCTGTTCGGCACGCTCGACCGGCCCGACTTCTGGTTCCCGGTCGTGACGCCCTGACGCCGATCAGGACGTGCTAAGAGTCTCAGACAAGGATGGGTGACACCTGATGGACGAAACGAAAGCCAAATGGGAGATCGTGACCGGGCGGGTGCTGCTCGGCCTGTATTTCCTCGTGCCGGGGATCATGAAATTCCTCGCGCCTGACATGCATGTCGCGCTGATGGAGCATCACGGTGTCGGCTTTGCCCCGCCGCTCATGTGGTTCGCCGCAGTGGTCAACGTTGCAGGCGGACTGGCCCTGATCAGCGGGCGGCATGTACGGTTCGTGGCATTCGGCTTCGTGATCTACATTGTTCTGGTGAATGCGCTACTGCATGATTTCTGGAATTTCGACGGCATCGAAGGTGGCCACGAAATGCAGAACTTCATCAAAAATCTCGGCATCCTGGCTGGCCTGCTCGTGCTGGCCGGTGCGAGCAAGCGCCGCGCTATCTCGCTGGCGAACTGGTGGAAGTCCGACCGCGCGGTGTAAATTTCCGGCGCCTAGTCCGGCACCTGCTCGCTCAATCGTCCACCCATCCGGATCGGCTCGATGCGCACGGCCAGGCCGGTTGCGTCATCCGTCTCGACATAGGTGCCGCACAGCGTGCCGTCGCCCAGCGCAGGCTGGTAGCGCTCGCCGGGCAGCTGGGTGATGAACCGGTTCAGCGAGTTCTGCTTCTGCATGCCGATGACGCTGTCATAGTCGCCGCACATGCCGGCATCGGTCTGGTAGGCCGTGCCGTTCTCGAGGATCATCGTGTCGGCCGTCGGCACATGCGTATGCGTGCCGACGACGAGGCTCGCCCGTCCGTCGCAATGATGGCCCATGGCCATTTTCTCGCTGGTCGCCTCGCAATGCATGTCGACGATCAGCGCATCCGCCACCGCGCCGAGCGGCATGGAATCGAGCGCTTCATCAACGGCGGAAAACGGATTGGTCAGCGACTGGCGCATGAAGACATTGCCCTGCACCTGCACCACACCGACGCGGCGTCCGTCGGGCAACGCAAACAGGTGCGCGCCCTTGCCCGGCGCATTGGCGGCGGGCGGATAGTTGACCGGCCTCAACAGGCGCGGTTCGCGCTGGATATAGGTCATCGCCTCGCGCTGGTCCCAGGCATGGTCGCCAAGTGTCAGGCAATCGGCGCCGGCCGCAAAGAACTCGTTGGCAATGGCTTCGGTCAGGCCAAACCCGCCAGCGGAATTCTCGGCATTGACCACGACAAAATCGAGCCGCAGCCGTGCTTTCAGCCCGGGCAAATACTCGAGGACAGCAGCCCTGCCGGGCTTGCCGACGACATCTCCAAAGAATGCGATTTTCATGGTCGCAAGCCTATGCCCTGTCCGGCGGACAAATAAATGCGCGCGCCACCAGCTGGGGGCGCGCGCCATTCATTTATCCAAGGATGAACCTATTCGTTCGTCGCGCTGAAACCGAGGGCCGTCTTGGTCAGGGCCGACGGATCTTCCATTTCGGCGAAATCAGCCACACGCAGCGGCGTCAACGGCGCCACTGAGAAGGTCAGCGTCTTCGGATCGGTCACGAAGCTGGACAGCGCGGCAGATGCCTCGCTTGCCAGTTCAGGGTCGATACCGGCACCCGCCGCCATCATCGGCAACATCGCCATCATGCCCGCTGTCTGGCTGCGTATCTGCTGCGGGTCTTCGCCCGACTGAGCGGCATAAGCATTGAAGGCCCGGTTGAGGAAGCCGTCATCGTCAAATGACAGCTGGAAATTATGGATCCGCAACTTGTCGAGGGTTTCCTGCATGAGGGCCCCCGGATCGGACGGACCATCTTCTGCCATGGCCTTGGCCTGGGCGGCGGCAACGGCACTGGCGCCTTCATACTTGCCTGAAAAATCCAGCCGGAAACCGTCATCCAGCTTCCAGAAATTCTTGCCCTTGGCGATCGTGACCATGTCCTTGTCAGGATCGTAGGTCTGCTCGCCCTGACCGCTGAGTTCGAGCTTCTCATAGCCGAGGAGCGCAAGCTGCGAGCCGAATTTCTCGCCGAGTTCACCTTCGCCGGTGCCAAGCGTCATCTTGAACGGATCGGTCGCGACTTTCACGGCCCGGCCTTTCTTGTCACGCGTCACCTTGGAGCTGAGCTTCGGCATGTCGAAACTGGCACCCGACACGGCGAGCTTGAGGTCGTCGATCAACACGGATTCATAACCCGGATTGGCCGGATCATTCTGGAGCATCTCGAACAGGCCGGACTGCATGCCCTTGGCCGCCTTGCCATCTGCCATGTCGTTGAACATGCCGAGATTCGCGCCCCGGATGTCGACGCCGCCAAGACGGGCCGTCAGGTCGGTATCATCCGTGGGATCGGTCATGTCGAGACTGAAGCCCTTCATGGCCATCCGCTCGAGTTTCTCATCCTTCAGGCCAAGCATTTCGACCGACGAGACAAGGAATGCGCCCTTCTGGCCCTCTTCCTCGTCAATCTGGAAATTGACGTCATTCATCGACCAGAGATCGAAAGACAGCGCCTTGCCCTCGGGCATGTCCATCGCTTCGCCCTTGCCGAACAGGCTGGCAATCCAGGCCGCTGTTTCGGGCGAAGGATTGACCAGTTCCATTGATTTGATCTTGCTTGATCCGTGCACTTCTTCGGGATTCTTCGGAACGAAGGTGATGTCTGAAAGCACAACGCGCGCGAAATTCGGCTTGCCATCGATCATGCCGAGGCCATCGAAAGCCATCGTGCCGGCCTTCAGGTCAGCGCCCTTGAGGTGAAGCTCGCCATCGTCATCATCAAGGCTGGCACCTTCCACACTGTCATCTTCCGACGACAGGAGGGTCACGTCCTTGAAGACAGCCTTGACGCCCTTGACGTCACTGCTCGCAAAGCTGACCCGGCCTGCACCAGACTGGGTCAAAGACATTGCACTCAGAACCTGGCCAGCAGTTGCTGGGTCTCCTTTACGAAGTTTGATCTTCTTCGTTTTGTCCTGAGAATATTCGATCCCGGCCTGGCCAGCGCCATCCTTGTCCTTGTTTTTGTCACCGCATGCCGTAAGCAAAGTGAGGGCGGCAACGCCTGTCAGCAGATATTTCATCTTTGGTCCCTTTATTGAATAACTGCGAGCAGGTGTCCCCGACGCGTCTCTTGAGAGTTTGATATATGGCATACAACAATGGCCAGACAATGACACTGAAGGCGCCGAATGGTTCGCGCGTTGTGGTACGATTTGAAGTAAATTCCAAGGCGAGACGGCTGATTTTGCGGCTGGACGAGCGTCGGCGCGAGGCTGTAGCGGTCGCTCCAAGCAACCGCCAGATCAAGGATGCTGCTGCATTTGCTGCAGAACGCGTCGAATGGATATCCACGCGCCTCCAGCATTTGCCCGAAATCGTTCGCTTTGAAGAAGCCGAAATCATCAGTTTTCGCGGCGAACCGTGCCAACTCACGGCAAATGGCGACACCCGCCTGCCCAAGATGTGGCCCGGCGACCCCCTGCTCCTGAGCGCACCCGGCGATCCGGAAACACTACCATCTCGCGTGACACGCTACCTGAAAAAGCAGGCAAAAGCGGATCTGACACGGTCAGTTAACCGCCACGCCGAGGCGCTCGGCGTTGAATACAAATCAATTTCTGTGAAAGACACCCGCTCACGCTGGGGATCGTGCACGTCAGACGGGCAACTCTCCTTTTCGTGGCGCCTGGTCATGGCGCCGCCAAAAGTGCTCGACTACGTCGCCGCACATGAATGCGCTCACATTCTCGAGATGAATCATTCGCCGAAATTCTGGGCACATGTCTCCCGATGTGTCCCGGACTGGAAGCGCCAACGCGCCTGGTTGCGTACTCACGGCGCCGGACTTCAATCGGCTGGGGAATAATCCGCCAGCTGAAGGTTAAGCCCGGCGGCGTATCCCGGCCAGAAGTCCCCATACTGAAAATAAATTTTGAGAGCGACCGCTCACGATTGTGGCGCATTTTTCAGTGCGTTTTGACTACTCAGGGCACGCCAACTTAGATGGTCCATGTTTTAGACTGAGTATGCGGGGGCTTTTATCCTGCCTGGGCGGAGGCCAGATCTTTCTCGGATTCCGTCGGCCTGGCCGGACCAAAGCTGATCAGGGTCACGCCCTCTCCGCCTTTTGGCTCCCGGTTCGGCCCGAGGAAGGTCACGGTGCCGTCCGACCGCACTTCGGCAATCAGGTCGGATTTCTGCCGGTCCTCGCGGAAATCCTCGAGATCGTATTCGTCGGTGAGCTTGGTCTTGCCGAACGTCCAGCCGCGATAATGATCCCGTATCAGGCTGTCATAGCCGCGCCCGCGCCGGATCAGCGTACGCCCGCGCGTACCCATTCCGATCGCCCGCGGGTCCTCGTCCTCGGTGTCCTGCGCGGACAGCTGGTAGACCTTGTGACGTCCGAGTTCGGGGGCGAAATGCCCCGACACAAGCGCATTATAGGGCTCGTTCGCCGAAAGGCCGATAACCTGGTCGAAGGCCGAATGGTCAAGGCGCACCTCGGCATCCTCTGACAGGACCTCCCCGAAGAACGTATTCAGGCCGGCTTCGCGCGCCGGGCGCAGGCGGCGCCAGTTATTATCAGCCAGGATCGGCTCGACACCGACGTCGCGCAGTGCCTTCGCAAGGTCGATGCTCCACGGGTTCACGCCCACCAGCAGCACGCCCGGCTTGTCCTTGCGAGCCAGGCCGAGCCGGCGCGCCAGCGGCCCGATCGTAAAGCCGTGCAGCACCACCGTGACGAATACCATGGCAAAGGCGAGCGGCGTGATCTGTTCGGCCCCCGAGAAATAGAACTTGCTGTCGCCGCGGCGCCCGAGATCTTCAAGCAGGGTCGCGAACAGGCTGGATACCGCCACAGCCACGATCCCGCGCGGCGCGATCCAGCCAAGCAGCAGCGCCTCATTGCGCTTCAGCGTGCCATAGGTGGATATCCAGACCGACAGCGGCCGCACGACCAGCATCATGACCGCGAGGAAGGCGAGTGTGCGCCAGGTCAGCGCGTCCTGGATGACAGCGGGTTTCAGGTTCGCCGTGAGGATCACGAACACGCCGGAGACCAGCAGGACCGCAATATCTTCCTTGAATTTCCGCAGCTCGGCGATTCCGGCGAGCCGTGAATTCGCGAGCGTCATGCCATAGGCGGTCACCGCAACGAGGCCGATTTCTTTCTCGATCTGCTCGGCCAGCGCATAGCAGAGGATGATCGAGGCAAAGATGATCGGCGCTTTCAGATATTCCGGTGTCCACCCGGCCCGGAAGGCCCGCACAATGGCCCAGCCGAACGCAATGCCGAGCGCCACGCCGAGTGCGGCGGCAAACACGATCATCGCGCCCTTGCCGAGAATCGACTCGCCGGTTGCCGCCACGCTGATGATCTCGAACGACGCCACCGCGAAAAGTGCGCCGATCGGGTCGTTGACGATGCCTTCCCATTTCAGGAACGCACCTGCCTTGCCACCCAGCTTCGACTGGCGCAGCAACGGCATGATCACGGTCGGCCCGGTAACCACCATTACGCCCGCAAACACAATGGAACTGGACCAGTCGAGCCCGGCCGCGTAACGCGCCGCCAACGTGCCAAGCCCCCAGGCCAGCGGCCCGCCAATGAACACCATGCGCCGCACGGCGGCGCCAGCATCGCGCAGGTTCTCGAATTTGAGGACAAGCCCGCCCTCGAACAGGATCACGGCCACCGCCAGCGACACGATCGGCCGCAACAGGTCATTGCCGCCGCCATTGAACACGGCTTCGGGATCCAGAAGAGGCTGTCCGAAGATCACGGCCCAAAGCGGGCCGGCTGCCAGGCCAGCCATCGCCATCAGCACGATTGCCGGCGCCTGCAGGCGCCAGGCAAGCCATTGCGCGCCGATTCCCAGCGCGCCGATCAGCGCACAGGCGAAGATCAGCTCGCTGGATCCGGCACCCGCGAGAGCAAAGTCCATATGGTTCATGCGTGCCCTATCAGCTCAACCGCCAGATAATCCCCACCTGCCTTAAGCAGGGTGACCCTTGATGTCATCCGCAAAGTCAAAGCCGATCCCCCGGGTTCCGTAGTCGCCCACCTTGTAACGTTCGATATTCTCCGCAAACCAATTGATCACATGTGAATAGACATGCTCGTAAAAGGGCTCGGGGTCCTTGTCCCTGAGCGGCAGGTGGAATTCATACTCGGCGCCGTCCTCGATCTGGACGATGAAGACCTCGCCAACCTTCCGGCATTCCATGCTCACCCGCAGCCAGTCGGCCTGTTGCGACACGCGAACGGCGAGGCCGAACGCGATCGGCACCAGCGGCCGGAATCCCCGTGGTGGCAGCGAAAACGCTCCGTCACCATGCGGCTTGGGCTCGAATGAGCCTGTCGGCGGCACGAGATGGACGCAAATGCCGTCAGACGCGCCGATATAGTCGCACAGGCCCGCCCGCACTTCTTCGGCGAGCGAACGGATACGGTTGTAATTCTCGGCGGCGAGCGCCTGGTATATTTCAACCGTGGCGATCAGTTCATCGAAACGCGACAATGGGCATGGCCTCCAGCCTGGGCAGGTCAGATATGTACGAAAGACTAGGCTGATAAGGCCCGGCCTTCAAACTTTAAGGTCGCCGCCATCGGGCAATGATCGGATGCCTTGGGCACCTTCCAGCCAATTCCGGGGAACCTGAGCCCGGTATACCGGGCGGCATGATAGGGCGAACCGGCCCGGATTATACGCGTTTCCGGCGCCGGATTCTGCGCGGCAAGACGCGGCGACAGGAACATATGGTCGAGCGCGCCATAGACGTCATCCTCCGGATAGTGGTGCGTCCAGCGGTCAAACGGATCAGGAATCGCGCGTAAGGCGAGGTCGACGGCAAACCCGTCGTCCAGCAGCGGGCCGAGACCCGAATGTCCCACGGCCACGCCATCGACCTGGCGATAATCGTTGAAGTCACCGAGAATGACCCAATCCTCGTCCGCCGGATGCTCGAACCGGTTCCGGATCACCTGGCGCACGGCTTCTGCCTCGGCCTCGCGCACGCCTCGGGTCCTGACCCGACCGCCATGCATCGACTTGAAATGGCAGACGAACAGGGTCAGCGCGCGCCCGTCCTTGGCCACGTCCACTTCCAGGCAGTCACGGCGGAAGGCATAATCGTTCACGCCGTGGCCCTCTGGCGGGACAACCCCGAGCGAACCGAATGTCGATCGCGCATGACTGCGCTGGAAGACCACCGGCAGGCGCGACAGCAGGGCCACATCGATCCCGCGTGTATCATTGCCTTCGTGCAGCACGCGTTCACCGAACGCACTGCCGGCCCACCGGGCAATGTAGCGGGTGTCGAACGCCGTCAGCGTGACCAGGTTTTCGACTTCCTGCAGGGCGCAGACATCCGCCTCGGTCGCCACCAGCGCCTGCGCGGTCAGGGTCCGGTCGTCCTCGGACAGCACATTGAAAACGGAATCCACCTGTTCGGCGACCTGCACATTGTCGACATCGGTCAGGCGCTGGCGCGCATTGGCGATACCAGCCCTGCGAAAGTCGCAGCGCATCATCAGGTTTTCGCAATTGAAGGTCGAAAGGCGTATGTCAGGCATGGTGCGGACACTCGCCCGCGCCTGCCCGCCGCGTCAATGCAAGCTGTGCGGGGCCGGCTTAGGCCGCCGTCTCGGCTTTGGCCGCCTTGCGGTCGTCAGCCAGACGGTACCAATAGAGCTGCAGGCCGCAATAGGCGAGCACGATACCAAGATTGGTCGAGGCCAGCGTGCCATAGTCCTGACCCCGTGCAGGCTCGAGGATCAGTTCGACAAAGGTCGCAAAGCCCAGCGTGATCACCGCCGCCGTACCCGACCGGCGCAGGCCGATGGTCAGCGCGACCCAGATTGTCAGTGAGGCGAAGGCCACCATGCGGAAGACATGGTCTTCAATGCCGATTACGCCGCCCGAATTATAGGCTGTCGCTTTCAGGGCGACAAATATCGCAATCAGGCCGGTCAGGCCTGTGGCGACCATTTTCAGGTTACCTGAAACCCAGTATTTGCGCTGGGGGAGCATTTCTACAGCTGTATTTGGCATTGCTATCACCTCGTCCATGCGGATCAGGCGACTGTCTCAGAACCGAATTTCGCGACCGTTAAACAATCGCTGCGAATTTCAGGCCGCTGTTCGTGACTTGGCAACGAATCGCGAGGCGCTCAGTGCCCGTTCCAGGGTCGACGGGTCCGGCTGGAGGGCGGGCGGGATGGTCGTGCGGCCCATTTCCAGCGCAATTCCCGGCTGCAGCCCCTCGGCATAGGCGCCCAGGACTGACCGGATGACGTCCAGGAAGCGCGCATCTTCCTCGACAATCTGTCCGAACCGGGCGGCCACAGGCCCGACAAGCCCGTAAGCGAGAAACACGCCAAGGAATGTGCCCAGCAGCGCCGACCCGATCATCGCGCCCAGGATTTCTGGTGACTGGTTGATCGATCCCATGGTCCGGATAATGCCGAGGACAGCCGCCACGATGCCCAGCGCCGGCAGGGCGTCCGCCAGCGTGTGCAGGGCGCCGACCGCCTTCATGCGCTGGTCGAGATAGACGGCAATCGACTGGTCCATCCGGGCCTCTGCCCGGGCCGGGTCGGACAGGTCCAGCGCCATCAGCCGGAAGGCATCGCAGACCATGCCACTCGCCGCATCATCATCAAGTATCCGGGGCGCCGCCTGGAAGGCTGCCGAAGTCTCGGGATCCTCGATATCGGATTCGATCGCCACGAAGCCGCCCTGGCGCGCCTTGCGCATCAGCGTGCCGAGCAGCACCAGCAGGTCCTGGTAGTCGTCGCGCCCCCATTTGGCACCACGGAACGCCTTGGCAAATCCGCCCAGCGCCTCGCGCGACACGCTGAGGGAATTGCCGATCAGCACCGTGCCGATAGCCGCGCCGCCAATCAGCGCCAGCTCGAAGGGCAGCGCATGCATGGCCGCACGTCCTCCGGTCAGCACAAGGCCGCCGAAAACAAGGACAATGACGAGAACGAGGCCGACAAGTTGCGCCAAACCGATACCTTTCAAGGCGATGACAGCCTGCACTCTGCGCAGAAGGGTCTTAACCCTGCGTTTCTTTCGGCCCGTCCGGCCTGCGCCTGTACCGGGCGGTTGATCGGTCCCGGCGGTGCACGTATCAATAGGCCGAAGCGTCATCGGGGGGTGGCGCACAGGAGGCCGTTCCAGCCCATGCGCATTTTCCTCGCCGCCCTTGCCTTTGCCACCGCCGCCGCGCCGTGTGTCGCGCAGCAATACGCCGCCAATGACGGCTACCGCGTCTGCGCCGCCGAGCAGACCGAACAGGGACGCGCCGTCGTCAGGACAGCCTGCGGCGATGTTCAGCGCCTCGATATGCCAGCGGCGCTCACATCGCTGGCCGACCTTGAATCCGCGCGGGCGGCGCGTGAATCCTTCACCCGGGAGATCGACACTTACGCAACCTGCGTCTCCGATTTCATCGGATCCTATCGCCGGCCCGGTGGCGATGCCGCCAGCCTTGCGCCAGACCAGGCCGCCTGCGCCCATTCATGGGCCGAGGAACAGGCGACCGAAGCGGTGCGCGCCTTTGGCCGCGCCTGCATCGATTTTTCCAACCGTTCCATGATGGATTCCCGCCTCTCGCCCTGGTCCGGCGAATGCTATCCCCCCGTCTCCGGAGACAAGGGATAAGTCTCCTGCTGGACATTTTAACCCCTCCAGTCGATTAGTCTGGACATGACCCAGACAGTCGATCCCCTTCAAGATGTGCCGCGGCCCGAACGCCGCGGCGCTTTCTTTTTACTGTTCTTTTCCCTCATGGCCATCGGCGCCGGCAACACGATGCTGATCGCCGCCGTGCTGCCACCGATGACCCGCGAACTGAACCTGCCCGACTGGATGGCCGGGTCGATTTTCGCGCTGTCGGCTTTCTGGTGGTCGGTCACGTCGCCCTTCTGGGGCAGGAAATCGAACCGCTGGGGCCGGCGTCCGGTCGCCGCCATGGGGCTTGCCGGTTACGGCCTGTCGATGACGCTCCTCCTGGTCTTCGGCTGGCTCAGCCTCAACCATATCATCACAGGCACGGCGCTGGTCTTCATCTGCCTCGCCGCGTCGCGCTCCATGTTCGGCCTGCTGGGCTCGGGCGCGAACCCGGCGGCGCAAGCCTATGTCGCTGACAGGACCAGCCCGGCAGAACGCCAGTCCCAGATCGCCTTCATCACGTCCGGCTTCAGCGTCGGCACCGTGATCGGCCCCGCAATCGCTGCGGCGCTTGTCGCAACCGCTGGCCTGCTCAGCCCGCTGGCCGTCACCGCCGTGATCGCCTTCACCATGTCGGCCCTGATCTGGTTCCGCCTCCCGGAACAGCGCGCCCCGGTCACCGATGCCACACAATATGATGATGAAACCGGCGGCCACGGCCTCTGGCGCTCAGGCACGGTCCTGCCCTTTCTCGTCTTCGCTGTCTGCCTGTCGCTGACCACCGGCATACTGACCCAGGTATTCGTCTTCACCGTGATGGACCGGATGGGCGTGTCAGGCCGCGAGGCCGCGCAATTCACCGGCCCGGCTTTCACCGTCGGCGCGCTCGCCGTGCTGCTCGCCCAACTCGTCCTGATCCCGCGCCTCAACCTGCGCAACAAGACGCTGATGATGGTCGGCTGCGTACCGCTTTTCCTCGGCGCGATCATTCTCGTGTTCGCGCGCGACTATGCCAGCCTCATCCTCGCGCAGTTCTGCATCGGCCTCGGTCAGGGCCTCGCCCGGCCCGGCTTCTCCAGCGGCGCGTCGCTGGCGGTCTCGCCACAGCTTCAGGGCAATGTCGCCGGACTGGTCATCTCGGCCAATGGCATGGGCTTCATCATCACGCCCTTCTTCGGCCTGTTCCTGTACGAATATGTGAACCCGCACCTGCCCTTCGTCATCTGCGCGGGCCTGCTGGTCTTCATGATCCTGTTCGCCCGGTTCGGCCTCAAGGATGGTGTCGGCGAATATGCCGAGGCCGACTGATCAGCTCGGGCCGTCGGTCGACGTCGACACGCCCACGCCGCTGCTGCCGCCATCCGTCACCAGTGCCAGCATCTCCTTGGTCGGATAGCCGTCGGCCACCAGTCCGCGCGATTTCTGGAAACCCATCAGTGCCAGTTTCGTCTGGCGGCCGGGAATCCCGTCCACCGGTCCGGCACTGAACCCGCGGCTGTTGAGGCCGGCCTGCAGCGCCTTGATATCCGCCACCGACAAGGACCTCAGATGGGTCGGCCAGGGCGTGACCGGTCCGCCTTTTCCGATGACGGCATTGCCCGCCATGCCGACCGCAAAGGCATATGAGTCGGCATTGTTGTAGGCTTTGAACACTTTGAAATTGTTGAACAGCAGGTATTTCGGTCCCTCGGCGCCCGCTGGCAGCCAGAGTTGCGCGAAGTCCGCCCCGCCGGTCTCGAAGGGTCCGCCGGTTATCGGCCCCAGTCCGGCCGCCCGCCACGTATCCATGCGCCGCTCATTGCCATCGGCCAGGCTGAAGTCGAACCCCGCTGGCACGGCCACTTCGATTCCCCAGGGCTGGCCCATCGCATAGCCGGATTTCTTCAGGTAATTGGCCGCCGAAGCGAGCGCATCGCCTTCATTCTTCCAGACGTCCTTGTGCCCGTCGCCGTCGAAATCTTCGGCATAGGCCAGATAGCTGGATGGCATGAACTGGGTCTGCCCCATCGCCCCGGCCC
>NZ_JBBKXE010000060.1:0-5700 GCF_037969335.1 Hyphomonas sp.
CCCGCCGCCGCACCGGCCCCCGGCGAGCCGAGCCCGGAATTCGCCGCACTGCCCGCGCCCTACAACACGGCCGATTATGCCCGCGGCAAGCGCACGTTCAAACTCTGCCAGTCCTGCCACCTGACGGCAGAAGGTGCCGGCAACCTTGTCGGTCCCAACCTGCATGGCCTGTTCGGTCGCGAAGCCGGATCGCTTGAAGGCTTTGCCTACTCGGACGCGCTCGAGGATGCTGATTTCATCTGGGAACCCGTCCATCTCGACGAATGGCTGACCAATCCGCGCGCCTTCCTGCCCGGCAACCGCATGAGCTTCGCGGGCGTCCGCAAGCCGGAAGACCGGCTGGGCCTGATTGCCTACCTGATGGTGGAAACCGGCTACACGGCGCCGCCGGCAGAATAGGCGTCCGCCCTAGCGCCGGGTGGTCAGGGCGATGAGGTAGGCGTTTTCCTCATACGCCCCGCCGAATTCCTCGCGGTATCCGACCGATACGTCGACATGGCCGAAATGATAACCGACCTGGCTCTCGAACTTGTTCGAGTCAGCGCTGTCATTGCTGCGTTCGAGCCAGACTTGCTGGGTTACGAAGATCCGGTCCGAAATGTCCGCGCCATAGCCGAATTCGGCCCGGTGCCGCACGCAGCCGTCCTGATGGCTGATCATCGCGAAATCGCTGAACAGATAGAATCCCAGCGACTTGCGCACGCCTGAGTAACCGCCGCTCAGCCGTGCCTCGCCGCCCCATTCATCGCAACCGAACGTGCCGGCAATCGCGCTGCCATAGACGGCCGCCGCTTCCGCCCCGAAGGTGAAACCCTTGTGTGACCACAGCTGGCGGCGCAGCGACACGCGATAGGACTGCCGGTCGATGTCGCCGATACTGTCTTCGTAGGCGACCGCCTCGGTCTTGCCGGTCAGCGTCCAGCGATCCGTCAGCCCGTATTCGCCATAGACATCGGCCCGGGTGCCGTCGAGACCGTCGAGGGTTTCAGTCGAGACGAGCCCGCGCAGGTAAAAGCCGCCATCGTCACGGGTCCATGGCCCCGCCTCAGCAGGACCGCAGGCGTACGCCGCCCCCAAAGCCACCAGCCACAACCTCTTCATGCCGACAATATATAACCAAAGTTGAAATACAAAAAACCCCCGCCACGAGGACGGGGGCAATTGTGATCCGCAAGGATTGCGGTATCCGCTTAGAGGCGGAAGCGGATCTGGTCGGACCAGAAGCGCTCAAGGCGCGAAATGGTCTTGTTCAGTTGCGACAGGTCGTCATGACGCACGCTGGCAGTTGGTTCCAGCGCCGTGGCCTGCTTCTCGAACAGGTTCGCCACGCGGTCACGCACCTTCAGGCCACGTTCGGTCAGGCGAAGCGTCACCGTGCGCTTGTCGTCTTCGGAACGCGTCTGGATCAGGTAGCCGCCTTCCTGGAGTTTCTTGACATTGTACGACAGGCTGGTGCCGGCAAAGGCGCCACGGGCCCGCAGGACAGAAGCAGGCGCTTCGTCATCACCGATCTCGTAGATCAGCAGGGCCTGGACGCCGGTCAGCGACCGTTCACCACCGCGCTCGAGGTCGTCCTTGACGACATCGTGCAGACGACGGTGCGCCTGTTCAAGAAGGGACAAAGACTTGAGAAAAGACTCGCCAACGGAAAGGGTCGCAGTTTCCTGCATATCGGAGATCATCATTACTTCCACCATCACTCAACTATTGTTGTAGTTTGAGTAGATTTACGCGATCAATCCTAATTATTTGATAATCATACCCTCTTCCCAAGTGTTGATTGTTAACAAATGGACTAATTCATTAACCGTTACTGACTCGAAACGTGTTTTTGGGCTAAATCGCGCTGAAATATGCCTGAAACACGAATTATGGCCGCCGCGCAGATGAAGTCGGCCATCAATTCATGATGAATACTTGGTAAATAGGGAATATGGCCGACCTAGGCGAAAGTATCGGCAGTCGTGGCGCCCATATACTTGGGGCTCGGCCCATGCTTGTTCGTCTCCGGCTTACTGTCCAGGATCATGAAGACCAGCAGGATCAGGCCGCCGATATATGGAATGAAGCTGATCAGGTACATCCAGCCACTCAGGTCCCGATCATGCAGCCGCCGAATGGTGATCGAAAGCGATGGCAGGATATTGTAAAGCACGAACACGATGAACAGGATCGGCAGGATGATCGGGTCGCCGTACTCGTCAGTGCCATAGAATGCGAGACTGAGCATCACATCGACGAGCAGCGCGGCAACATAGAAGATCGTCGCAAACAGGACATAGCCCCAGTATTCAGCGCGTCGCGCGCGGCCATGGAACTGGGCAAAGTTCTTGGTCAATGCTCGCGTGAAATAGGTCCACAATCCATCGCTTTTCAACGGCACAGCGGTGGCATACGCGGCCGCAGGCATGGCAGGTTGCGCGCCCGCGTAGGCTGGCGGGGTGGCAGCAGGGTGCGCCGGGGCAGCTGCCGCGCCCAATGCATAGATGTCGCGCGCCTCTTCGCCCATGCTGATGAAATCAACCGTCTGGCCGGCGTGCAGAACCGCATCGTTGCGAACCTGCAACTGCGTGAACTGGTAGCGTTGGCCATCCTCGCCCAGGATCAGGCCCGCGCCATCCAGATTGTCAGATTTCAGAACTTCACCGCGCATTGCCTGTCTCCATCAGCCGCCCAAGTGCTTCTCGCCGACAAACAAACGGATTGTCCACCCCGAAACCGGAGATCAGTCGAATTCGAGTTCATCCGGCCCGAGCGGTTCGAAATAGCGGGCGACGTCCTCGTCGCTGACATCTTCAAGGCGCCCAGGCGACCAGACAGGTGCATTGTCCTTGTCCACGATCACCGCCCGGACGCCCTCCAGGAAGTCATGGCTCTGCACCTTCCGCCAGCCGATGCGATACTCCATTCGCATATTGTCCCTGAAGTCCGTCAGGCCTCCGCCCTCGCGCAACTGGCGCAGGGCCACTTTCACTGTCTCGGGCGACTTGGTGCGCAGCACGGCGACCTGCTCCATGGCCCAGTCACTGCCATCTGCCTCAAGTGCCGCCACGATCGCTTCGGCGCTGTCTAGCGCGAAGCAGCGATCGATCACCTCACGGTGCGGTTCGAAACTCCCCGCCGGCACGGCATGGGTCAGTCGGCGCAATATCTCGTTCAGCAGGCCCGCCGCATCGACCGAGAAGTCAGCCCCCTCGAGCTGCTTCTTCAGGTTCGAGACCAGTTCGGACGGCACGAAATGCGTCGCCACGCGCGCCGCCGCCACATCTGCGCCCTTCAGGCGGGCGCCGGTCAGCGCCAGCCATGTGCCCAGCGCCCCGGCAAGGCGTGGCAGGAACCAGCCCCCGCCGACATCCGGGAACAGGCCGATCCCCGTCTCCGGCATCGCAAACACCGTCCGCTCGGTCGCCACCCGGTGCGACCCGTGCACAGACAGGCCCACGCCGCCGCCCATGGTCACCCCGTCCATCACGGCCAGGACAGGCTTGGGGAACGCCTTCAGCGCGGCGTTCATCCGGTATTCGACATTGAAGAAGGCCCGCGCCTCGCTGGCATCGCCCGCGCCGCTTTCCGCCAGCATGCGAATATCGCCGCCCGCGCAGAAGCCGCGTGTGCCCTCCTCATGCTCGACCATGACGAGATAGACGGTCGGATCGCCCGCCCAGCGCTCCAGCGCCGACAGGATGGTCTCGCACATCGGCGCATTCAGGGCATGCAGGGCCGATGGCCGGGTCAGGGTAATACGTCCCAGTCCCTTGTGAACATTGATCCGGACATCTTCAGCCATGCGGGTTTCCTTTGTCAGTCATTGTCTGAATGCTTCAAAACTCGCCTTAACATAGGGCGGTCTGTTTACCAGTTTCTGTCACATATACCTCTGGGTGCGCCAAACCATGCCGTCGCGTCCGAGAGGAAGTAAAATGAATACGACGATGAATCGCAGGGGCCGCCGGACTAATCTGACACAATCAGGCATGATCCGGCTCGGTTTTTTCAAGCGCCTGCCATGCGAAATCCGGGACGTGTCGCCGGGTGGCGCACGCATCATCACTCCCGCGGGAGTCGACCTGCCCGAAGAGTTCGTGATGCACATACCGAACTGCAAGAAGCCGCGCACCTGTATCCGCCGCTGGCAGAGCGGCTCCGAAACCGGAGTCGAATTCAAGTTCGACTAGGCGCTCCGCGCTCAGTGTAGTGCGCACCCGTCCAGCGTGATGCGGTGCATGATGCGGCGCTGGCCGTGATAATCGTTGAGCGCCCAGTGCCAGGTTGACCTATTGTCCCAGAACGCCACCGATCCCGGCTTCCAGCTGAACCGATAGGCGTGCTCCTTCTTCATCGCATGCGCGAACAGCCGCTCCAGTAATTCGGCCCCCTGCTCTTTCGACTTGCCCGCAATCCCGACCGTGAAGCCCGGATTCACGTAGAGCGCCTTCTTGCCACTCAGCGGATGCGTGATCACCACCGGATGGACAACATCCTCCAGCACGTCTGCCGCTGCCGCATTGCCGATCCGTCCGCCACCGGCATCGGTCGTGTTGTAATAGGTCTGCTCCTGCGACCCAAAAATATGCTTCGCGGAATGGACCGCGCTCAGGCCGTCGATCTCCGCCTTGGTCGCATCGTCCAGCGTGTCATAGGCGCGATACATGCTGGCAAAGAACGTGTCCCCGCCCGTCTCGGGCAGGACACGCGCGACCAGCACCGACCCCATCGCCGGTTCCACATCATAGGAATGGTCGGTGTGCCAGCCGCCGCCGATATTGTCCTTCTGGTCGGCCTCCTTGGCCACCATGGCAATTTCCGGATGATCGGGATGGGCAGCAAAGAAGCGGTTGATATTGATCGGCGCGAACCGTTCGCCAAAGGCGATATGGTCGTCCTCGTTGAGATCCTGGTCGCGGAAGAAGACCACGCCATGCGCGGCATAAGCCTGCTTGATCGCGGCCAGTTCTGAGTCAGTCACCTGCCGCAGGTCCACGTCTGTTATCTCTGCGCCTACACCGGGCATTGCCTCGATCCGCATCGTCTCACTCCCTGTCGCGCCGGCTTCAGCCGGTCTCGTGAGGTCACTCTAGCGCAGAAGTCCCGTGTCGCAATGCCAGCAAGCCTCACCCAGGTCCGACCCGATCGGGCTGCCGGGCGGCACATCCACACCCGGCGCCACCGGGGCAGCTGGCATGGCAGCGCGGGAGAGATGCGCCGTGATCTTTCGCGTGATGTCCGCTCGGGTCGCCATGTCGACGGTATTGGCACGCCGCCCCTGTTTGGCGATCCGTTGGCTCAGCTGCGCCAGATAGGCATCGGTCCGCGCGATTGTTTCCGGCGTCGCGCTGGCGTCCGACGCGAGATCGATCAGCATCGACGCGTATCGTACCTGCTCCCGGCGCAGGATACCCGCCTGACGCGACGTGGCAGGCGAGGCGAACACCACGCGCTCGACGCCGCCCAGGACATCTTCAAATGCCAGCGCCTCCGTGTCGCGGCGTTGGGTCTCGATCAGGCGCGCGACACGCGCCGGCTGCAGCAGCGCGCCCAGCGTCTGCGACACCGCCGCGTCGGCCGCCGCCATCAGGTCGAACATCGCCCCGGTCGTGCCCGGGAAATATTCTGCGCCCGCCCCGCCCACGCCAAAGGAGTCGAGCGGCGTGTTGAGCAGGTTCAGCGTGTCATCGGGCAGGTCCAGCGCCGCCGGATCGA
>NZ_JBBKXE010000061.1:0-12698 GCF_037969335.1 Hyphomonas sp.
TATCGGCCTGGCGCCAGGTCCTCGACACCTTGTTCGCCGATCCGGACTTCACGCCGGACTCGCAGATCGAAATCGCCATGGCGACCGCGCGGAACGTGGAAATGCCCGAAGACGGGCGCGCCGATGCCATTGCCGTCGCGCTGCAGGCCGCCGCCGTCAGCCCGGCCCGCTTCGTGACAGTTTCCAGCGTCCTGTCGCAAGACCTCGCCGGCCTGAGCCTGACGCGGGAGACCGCGAAACACGCCCTCCTGTTCGCCCGTGCGAGTCTTGCGGCGAAGGACTTTGAAGGAGCAAGGCTCTGGACCCTTGTCCCCACGCTCGACGAAGCACCCGAAACCCGCGCGTTTGACTTCGCCATGATCGACGGACTGGCCGTGCTCGCCGGAAACGGAGATGCCGTGGAAACCGGGACGCGTCTCGTCACCGAAGCCAGCACCAAGGCTGATCGCCAGATGGCCGCCCGCCTGTTCGCACTGTGGACGATGACGGGAATCACGCCGCCCCCTGCGGCCCGCGACCTGATGGCAAACGACAGTGAGGCGCCCGGCAAGACAGTAAAGCCCGGCACGGTGCTCGCCATCCTCGCCGCCGCAGACCAGGGCGCTGCCGGCGAAGTGATCCTCGGCACTGTCGCTCTGACCAATGGCGACCCGTCGAAGCTCGACACGGCTGACCTGGCCCTGCTCGGCAAGGCGCTGGCCGCGATCGGCGCACAGGATGCCGCCTCCGAGCTTGCGCTCGAAGCGACCGGTTACTGGAAAGCCGCGAAATAGGGCTCAACCAAGCCCTTCGAACAAGGCGGTCGAGACATAGCGCTCGGCAAAGGACGGGATGATCACGACAATCGTCTTG
The DNA here is from genome assembly GCF_037969335.1 of Hyphomonas sp. Taxonomy (GTDB): domain Bacteria; phylum Pseudomonadota; class Alphaproteobacteria; order Caulobacterales; family Hyphomonadaceae; genus Hyphomonas. The sequence goes on from NZ_JBBKXE010000061.1 coordinate 853, forward strand.
CCCGCCATTTCGGGCCGCTTGGCCACATCAAGACCTGCCGCCAGCGCCGCGCCGGACGAAATGCCGACCGGAATGCCTTCGGTCCGCGCCAGGCGCCGCGCATGCGCGATCGCGTCCGCATTGGCCACTTTAACCACGCCGTCCATCAGGCTGGTATCCATATTCCCCGGAATGAAGCCGGGGCCGATCCCCTGGATGGCGTGAGGGCCCGGCTCGCCGCCCGACAGGACCGGACTTGCTTCCGGTTCGACAGCGAACATTTTCACGGCCGGCTTCTTCGCCTTCAGGACACGCGCCGTGCCCGTGAACGTGCCGCCAGTGCCGACACCGGCCACCACGGCGTCAACCGCGCCGCCCGTGTCGCGCCAGATCTCCTCGGCCGTCGTTGCTTCGTGGATCGCCGGGTTGGCAGGATTGTCGAACTGGCTCGGCATGACAGACCCGGGAATCGCCGCGAGCAGCTCAGCCGCCTTGTCGAGGGTTCCCTTCAAGCCAAGCTCCTTGGGTGTCAGGTGCAGTTCCGCACCCAGGATGGCGAGCATTTTCCGGCGCTCGATCGACATCGAATCCGGCATGGTCAGGATCAGGCGATAACCGCGCGACGCCGCCACCATGGCGAGTCCAATCCCCGTATTGCCCGATGTCGGCTCGACCAGGACCGCACCCGGACCGATCTTGCCGTCCTTTTCCAACTGCGTGATCATCCCGATGGCGATCCGGTCCTTCACGCTGGCAAGGGGATTGAAGAATTCGAGCTTCAGGAGCAGGTCGCTTTTCAGGCCCTCTTCGGCTGAAATGCGCGGTATCCGCACGATCGGCGTATTGCCCACGGTCTCGAGGATCGAACCATAGACCCGTCCGCGTCCCGGCGCATCCAGCGTCACGCCATTATAATCGACAACTCCACCCATAGCTTGTTCCCATCCTTGCTGCTTTTCGTCCGCCGCGCGTCGAGGCGCGGCACATAGAGGCGTCATTAACACAGGCAGGCTAGGCTTGTCTCATGTCAGACCGTGCCCGCATCGAAGCCTTCCTTGAGATGATGAGCGCCGAACGTGGCGCCGCTGCCAATACGCTGGACGCCTATGCACGCGACCTGGCGGATGCGTCGGAGTTCTGCGCTGGCGATCTGTCCGGTGCCACGGGCCGCGACCTCGCCGCTTGGCAGGCCGATCTCTCGGCGCGCGGCATGGCCGCCTCCACCTCCGCCCGCAAACTGTCTGCAGCGCGGCGCTTCTTCCGCTTCCTGTTCGAGGAAGGCGACCGCAAGGACGATCCGACCGCAAGGATTGACGGCCCGAAAACGTCCCGCGAAGTGCCGGACGTGCTGTCGCGCGAAGAACTCGGCCAACTGATCAACGCCTGCGGCGAAGACCTCCGCCTCAAATGCCTGGTTGAACTTCTCTACGGCGCTGGCCTGCGCGCATCCGAACTCGTTTCGCTGACGCTGGGCAGCCTGCCGCGCCGCAAGGGCGCGCGCTGGGTGACGCAGGACATCATCATTCGCGGCAAGGGCGGCAAGGAACGGCTCTGCCCGCTTGGTGGCCCGGCGCTCACTTCCCTGTCCGACTGGCTCGCGGTGCGCGAAGACAGCCTCCCCGCCGGAAGCCTCGCCCGCGGCCGCGCCGAGCCCTTCCTCTTCCCTTCGCGCGGCAAGCAGGGCCACCTCACCCGCCGCCGCCTCGGCCAGATGCTCGACACCCTCGCCCTCGCCGCCAATCTCAACCCGGCCCGGGTCCACCCGCATGCCCTGCGCCACGCCTACGCGACGCACCTGTTGCAGGGCGGCGCAGACCTCCGAAGCGTGCAGACGCTGCTCGGACATGCCGACATCGCGACGACCCAGATCTACACCCATGTCCTGACCGACGAGCTCGCCGAACTGCTCGAAACCAGCCACCCGCTCGCCCGGCCTGGCTGATCCTGAAAATAGGCCATTGCGATTCTGCGATAGCGGGACAATATCTCTGGAGACACGATGTGGAGCTTCCCGATGAACCGTTTTTTCAAGGCCCTTATTCCGACCCTGCTTCTGGCCGAACTCGCCCTCATCACCTCGGCCACCGCCGTCTGGGCGCTCCTCTCGGAATTGCATGCGGGCAAGTACATGATCATGGGCGCTGAAGCGATTGACCTTGTCGCCTCAGCCGTTCTCGCCGTCATCATTTTCCGCCGCGCCTTCGATTCCGAAGCGCGGATGACGCAAATCCCCGTCGAAAACGACTAAAAAGCCCGGCTGCACCGCGCAGCCAGGCTCTTTTCGTCATGATTTCGCGGCGCGTTAGGCGACCGCAGAGCCGCCGCGCGAGTTCACCCAGAAGGCGTGGATCACGCCGGGCAACCAGCCGATCAGCGTCAGCACGACATTGATCACGAATTGCCCCCCGATACCCTCTTTCATCGCAACGGCGACGGGTGGCAGGAAGATGGTCAGCAGGATCGTAAGCAGGGACATGGTGTTTTCCTTTGTCTTGGGTTCGCCCGATCAACGGACAAGGTGCGGCTTTGTTCCTGTTTGACGCAGTGCACCATCAGCCTTAGGCCTGTGGCGGATGAGGAGACACACATGAGCGAGAAGACACCCCGGAACTTTTTCAAGCCGCTGGCCATTGGCGCACCAGATCCAATGCGCGAACTGCCAACGCGCCTCGAGCGGATGATCCATTTCGTCCCCGGCCATAATGAAAAGGTCCGTTCGAAAACGCCCGCCATGGCCGCCAAGTGCGATGTCATCCTTGCCAATCTTGAAGACGCCATCCCCGCCGACGCCAAGGATGCCGCCCGCGCCGGCGCCATCGAAATGGCGTCCATGTATGACTGGCAGGGCACCGGCACCGGCTTCTGGAGCCGCGTCAATCCGCTGAACTCGCCCTGGTTCCAGGACGATGTGTCCGAACTCGTCCTCAAGGCCGGCCACCAGCTCGACGTGATCATGCTGCCCAAGGTCGAAGGTCCGTGGGACATCCATTTCGCCGACCAGTATGTCGCCCAGCTCGAAGCCAAGGCCGGCCTCACCCGCCCCATCCTGTTCCACGCCATTCTCGAAACCGCGCAGGGCATGGCTCGCGTCGAGGAAATTGCGCTCGCATCCCCCCGCATGCAGGGCATCAGCCTCGGCCCGGCAGACCTTGCCGCCGACCGCAAGATGAAGACCACCCGCGTCGGCGGCGGCCACCCCTTCTATCGCGTACTCGAAGACCCGCACGCCGATGACAGCGCCCGCGCCAGCGTCCAGCAGGATCTCTGGCATTATACGATCGCCCGCATGGTCGACGCCTGCCGCATGGCCGGGATCAATGCCTTCTACGGTCCGTTCGGCGACATTTCCGATCTCGACGCCTGCGAACAGCAATTCCGCAACGCCTTCCTGCTCGGCTGCTCCGGTGCGTGGAGCCTCCACCCGAACCAGATCGACATTGCCAAGCGCGTATTCAGCCCGGCCCCGGACGAAGTGAAATTCGCCCGCCGCATCCTCGAAGCCATGCCCGACGGCACCGGCGTCGCCATGCTCGACGGCAAGATGCAGGATGACGCGACATGGAAACAGGCCAAGGTCATCGCCGACCTTGCCGATCTCGTCGCCTCGAAAGACCCGGATCTGGCAGCCGCCTATAACGGGTGATTTCCTCTTAACGTGCCGCATTCGCGTGATAACCTCGCCACAAATGGCGCGGAATACGTTTAGGCGTCCAGAAAACACAAAAGGGAAATGCCGGATGATGAAATCAAACCTGTTGCTCGCCGCCGCGATCGTGTTCACTGGTTCCGCGCTGGCAGACGAAGCCTGGACCTCCCAGATCGGCGACGTGGTCTATGAGCGCGACCTCCCGACCGGAGAGGCCGTTCTGTCCTATCCCGCCAGCGATACGAAAGCGCGTGGCCTCGCCTACATCGAAGGCCTCGCACAAACCTATGAGGGCCGCGGCGCGTTCGAAGGCGTATGGATCGAAGACGACCTGCCGCCTGCCGACGCCTGCAACGTGTCGATTTCCGATCCCGAAACCGGCGCAGCCCGGAACAATTGGGGGCGCCTCGAACTCGTCTTCACCGAACCGGATTTCCCGGGCGGCTGGGTCGCCATTCGCGGCGACTGTTTCAACCAGCCTGACAGCTACCTTGTCGGGAAGCCCATCGTCGCGGAGGACGCACAATGATCGAACTCACCGGACACTCGCCCAACCTCCAACGCTGGTTCGACTGGATGGAAGGCAGCCACGATGCTGCCGGCCTCGCAGACCAGCTCGCCGAGCATGTCGTCTTCCGCAGTCCCGTCGTCCACACGCCCCAGGAAGGCAAGGCGATCACCATGGCCTATCTTTCTGCGGCGGGTGAAACGCTCGGCGGCGACACGTTCCAGTACACGCGCATCTTCGATTGCGGCGACAAGGCCGTGCTAGAATTCGAATGCGTGATGGACGGCATCAACGTGAACGGCATCGACATGATCGAATGGGACGACCAGGGCAAGATCACCGACTTCAAGGTCATGGTCCGTCCCCTGAAGGGCATGCAGGTCGTCCACGCAGCGATGGGTGCCATGCTTGCGAAGATGAAGGGCGGTGCATGATCACCGAGCCGCCGACCCTGGTGACGGAACGCCTGATCCTGCGGCCACAACAGGCCAGCGACTATGAGTCCTGCGTGGCCATGTGGAATGATGAAGAAGTCGTCCGGCATATCGGCGGCGCGACCCGTCCAGCCCAGGATGTCTGGTTCAATCTCGCCCGCTCACGCGGTATGTGGCCGCTGATCGGTTATGGCTACTGGGTCGCCGTGGAAAAGGGATCACAGCGCTTCATCGGCGAAGTCGGATTTTCGGATTTCAAGCGCGGCATGAATCCCGACCTGTCGGCGGCGCCCGAGGCCGGCTGGGCCTTCAATCGCGACTCCTGGGGCAAGGGCTATGCCAGCGAAGCTGTTGGCGCGATCCATGACTGGCTCGATGAAAATCGTCCGGGTCCGTCGAACTGCATCATCGACGCGGGCAATATCGCCTCGCGCCGCGTGGCCGAAAAATCCGGCTACGCCTTCTGGTGCGAAGCGCTTTACCGCGACAGTCCGGTCAATGTATTCCGCCGCGAAGGCGCCGGGACGACTTAACTGGCTTTGCGCGAATCAAGCGGAAGCGGGTTGGCCCTGAACGCACGCAGGAAATCCAGGAACGCGCCGTGCGGCAGGCCGGGACTGTATAGGAAACCTTGTCCCATCGTGCAGCCGCGACGGCGCAGGAAGTCTGCCTGGCGTTCCGTTTCCACGCCTTCGGCCACTGTTTCCAGGCCGAGTGTCTCAGCCATGGCAAGAATCATTTCGACAATTGCCGGGGCCTGCTTGTCGCCTTCGAGGGCCGACACGAACTGACGGTCGATCTTGAAAATATCGAATGGCAGCTGGGTCAGCATTGACAGGTTTGAGTGTCCGGTTCCGAAATCGTCGATCGCGAGTTTCATCCCCATCATGCGCAGCGGCCCCATGACTTCCGCCACTTTTGCCGGGATATCGACAGCCATGCTTTCTGTGATCTCGAGTTCCAGCCGGTTCGGGTGGAGGCCCGTCCGCTTCAGCACGTCCATCACGGTATCCGTCAGGTTGCCTTGCTCGAACTGGCGGGGCGAGACATTGACCGCCACCGACACGTCCAGTCCCTCACGCATCCAGATCCGCGCCGACTGGCAGGCCGCCTCGAGAATCTGTTCGCCGATCTGGTTGATCAGGCCGGTTTCCTCCGCCAGCGGAATGAAGGCCGCAGGGGAAATGATTTTGCCATTGTGCCGGCGCCAGCGCGCCAGGGCTTCAGCGCCGACAATCTTGCCGGTCTGGAAATTGACCTTTGGCTGGAATACGGCCTTGAACTCCCGGTTCGCCACGGCTTCGCGCAATTCGTCTTCCAGCTTGTATTTGCCGCGGGCGACGCGCGTAAGGCGCGGCGTGAAGAAGCGGAAGCCCGACGTGGCTTCGTCGCGCACCAGGCGAAGGGCCAGTTCGGCATGCCGGAAAAGCTTCTGGGAACTGTCGGCATCTTCCGGTGCCATCACGATCCCGCCGGAAATACCGAGGTTGACCGATTGGCCGTTCAGTTCGAAGGGCGCAGCAAAGGCCTGGCGGATGGCCCTGGCAATGGTCGCCACATGTTCGCGACTGACGGCATTGGGCATGTAGACGCCGAACTCATCAGCCTGCAGGGCCGCAATCGTCGCGTCGCGCAGGGCCGCGCCTGCGGGGCCGGAAATTGCCGCAAGTTCGGTCTTCAGCCGCTGGCCGGCCTGGGCGAGCAGGGCTTCACTCGCATAGCTGCCCAACTGTTCGGACGCGCGTGTGAACCGGTCGAGGTCGAGCATGATCAGGGCAGCGGGCGCTTCGAATGTGGCCTTCATCAACGACTCGGAGATCGCCTTGTCGATCGCGATCATGTTGGACAGTCCGGTCCGCGGGTCGACAAAAGCCGTTTCGCGCAACAGGGCATTTTCCCGGCGCAGCTTGCCGATCGTGCGCGTGACACCGACGCGCAGGCGGCGCAATTCAGCGAAGTGCATGCCGTCCAGAGACGCCGTGTCATCCAGGTGCGCATTCAGCAGATAGTCGTTGAACCGGTCCAGCGACCGGCGAAAAAGGTTGGCCGAGGCATAGGACACCCCTGCCGCCAGGATCGTCGCGACCGTCATCAGCACCAGTAACAGGGGAATCGGAACCGCGGTATCCAGCGGGGCGATCCCCAGCTCCATGACCCGGTAGGCTTGGACCACAACGATCAGGGCAACAAAGACAAGCGATGCCAGCATACCAGCAACCACGCCCGCAAACGCGGAAATGGTCATTCTGCCGAAAATTCGACCCAGGTGTCTGTTCTTTTTCAAGCGCCGATTCGCCTTCTTTTGGCCAGTTGCGACCGTTCCTGAACAGACATTCCGTGAATATGTTTAGAATTCAGTGAACAAAACGCGCTAGCTGTTGGGAATACAGCGCACTATATGGTTCCAGATGATTAAGCACCGCACCGCCACCGTCGACCGCAAGACGAAGGAAACCGATATTTCGGTCACCCTCGACCTTGATGGCACCGGCAAGTCCGATATCGAAACCGGTATCGGCTTCTTCGATCACATGCTGGAAAGCTTCTCCAAGCATTCCGCCATCGACCTCACGGTCCGCTGCAAGGGCGACCTGCACATCGACATGCACCATTCCGTCGAGGATACGGGCATTGTCATCGGCCAGGCCATTCTCAAGGCGCTGGGCGACTTTGCCGGCATCACGCGCTTTGGCCACGCCTATATCCCGATGGACGAGACGCTCAGCCGCGCCAGCCTTGACCTCTGCAAGCGCCCCTACCTGGTCTGGAAGGTCAATTTCGTCCGCGACAAGGTCGGCGAGATGGATACCGAACTGTTCAAGGAATTCTTCCACGCCCTCGCCGGGAATGGCGGCATGTGCCTGCACGTCGAGAATCTCTATGGCGAGAACAGCCACCACATCATCGAGAGCTGTTACAAGGCGACCGCCCGCGCATTGCGGACGGCCGTTGAAATCGATCCGAAGCTCGGCGGCAAGCCGGCCTCGACCAAGGGCAGCCTCTAGGCGGCGGCTTCCATCGCCATTTCGATCAGGTTTGCCGGATAGGGCCGCTCATAGGCCTTGATGCCGAATTGTTCGCGCACCTCTTCCAGCGTGCCGGTCCAGACGCTCTCCCAGTCAATCGTGATCATCGGCGGCGTATGGCGGCCGTGCACCCAGGCGCTGGTGATCGTGTCCATCAGGACCGGATAGGACATCGCCGGGCCTTGCGCGCCGATAACCGCCGTGACCGCCAGGAACTGCGCCGAGTAATTGTGCCCGAACTGCGACATCTGGAATGCCGAGATCGCGATTTCGTGCAGCGAGGTCGTCTCATAGCCGCCGACGAGGTGCCAGAGATCATGCGCCTGCAGCATGCGTGTGTTCAGGTAGTCGAGCGGTGACGGCAACTGCGACAGGCCAATCGCGTCGCGGTCGAGCACTTCGAGGTCGAATGAATTGTCGACAATCACATTATAGAACAGGCGGCCCACGGAATTTTCCGGGCAGGCGCCCAGTTCTTCCAGCGTATGGCGCCGTGGCAGCGGCAGCGTCGCAATCTCCAACACACCTTCATAGGTGAAAGACGTCTTCACCACCCGGTCCCGGAAACTGTCATCAAGCTCCTTGCCAAGAGCTGCCGTGCGCGAGGTGACCGCCAGCGCATCCAGCTTGCCGGCCACACCGTCTTCAGAGATCGACCAGAACGCGTCCCACAAGCCGTCCGGCGCCGTCATGGCAGGTTCGCCGAGAGTCGGGATGGGCGCAGCCCCCACAGGCTCGCCGATCCAGCCTTCGGCCAGCGCATCATAGATCTCGCCGACACGGTCCGGCGCCAGGAAGGCCGCATGGGCCAGCCGCGCGGCCAGCTTGGTGCGCAATTCATGGCTCGAGGTGCCGTTGGACGCCTTGGCTTCAGCCGCCAGCCGTTTCACGTCCGCGACATCCGGCGCCACGTTCACTTCGCGCTCGAACAGTTCTCTATTGCCACTGAAATTCATTATATCACCCTAGGTTACTCTATACGCATAGTGTTATCATGCATTTGCGGCGCGATGCAAGTGAAACAGCCTTTCGGTTTGCGTGGCAGGGCGCTAAGAGCGGCCCATGAACTCGGTCGCTCTCATCGATTATGGCTCCGGCAACGTCCATTCGGCCGCCGGTGCGCTGAACGAGGCCGCCCGCCGGGCCGGTCTTGCCATCCAGATCGCCATCACCGATGACCCCGCCGCCATCGCAGCCGCCAGCCGCATCATCCTGCCCGGCGTTGGCCATTATGCCGATTGCGCCACCAATCTGCGCGCCCGCCCCGGCCTTGTCGCCGCCCTCGAATCCGCCGTCCTCACCCGCAAGACCCCCTTTCTCGGCATCTGCGTCGGCATGCAGCTCCTCGCCGATACCGGCCGCGAGGATGGCGACACGCCCGGCCTCGGCTGGATCCCCGGCATCGTCGACCACATCGCCCCCGGCCCCGGCCTGCGCGTGCCGCATGTCGGCTGGAACAGCCTCACCATCCCCCGCCCCCATGCCCTGCTCACCGGCCTCGGCCCGGACCCGCACGCCTATTTCACCCATTCCTACGCCTTCACGCCTCAGGACCCGGCCGACATCGCCGCCACCACGGACTATGGCGCCCCCTTCACCAGCGCGGTTGCGCGCGACAACATCTTCGGCACCCAGTTCCACCCGGAAATGAGCCAGCGCGTCGGCCTGCAGCTGCTCGCCAACTTCCTGCAATGGACCCCCGCATGACCTTCACTCTCTACCCCGCCATCGACCTGAAAGACGGCCAGTGCGTGCGCCTCCTGCGCGGCGAGATGGATGCGGCCACCGTGTTCAATGACAGCCCGGCCAACCAGGCCGCCGTCTTCCACGCCGCCGGCTTCAGCCATCTCCACGTCGTCGACCTCAATGGCGCCTTTGCCGGCCAGTCGGCCAATGGCGCGGCGGTGAAAGCCATCCTCGCGGCTACGCCCGCCCCGGTCCAGCTCGGCGGCGGCATCCGCACCCGCGCCCAGATCGACGCCTGGCTCGAGGCCGGAATCTCCCGCGTCATCCTCGGCACCGCCGCTCTGCGCGATCCGCAACTGGTGAAAGACGCCGCCCGCGCCCTGCCCGGCCGCATTGTCGTCGGCATCGACGCGAAGGATGGCATGGTCGCCGTCGAGGGCTGGGCCGAAACCAGCGACATGAAAGCCGTCGACCTTGCAAAGGCCTTCGAGGGCTGCGGCGTCGCCGCCATCATCGCCACAGACATTGGCCGCGACGGCCTCAAGACCGGCGTCAATGTCGCCTTCACCAGCCAGCTCGCCAATGCCGTCACCATCCCGATCATCGCCAGCGGCGGCGTCGCGAGCACCGCCGACATCACGCAGCTTCGCGCCGCGCCCGGCACGCCCGTCTCCGGCACCATCCTCGGCCGCGCGCTCTATGATGGCGACATCATCCCCGCCGAAGCCATCGCCGCCGCCACCGCCTGACCCTGCCCCCCGGCACGCGAATGTGCTATGCTGGTTTCGTGTGTAGAGTGAGGGGCCGACATGTGAGCAGACAAGCGCCCCTTTGCCTCGCTCTGGCCGCCCTCGCGGCCTGCGCCACCCCGCCTGCTCAGCCGCGCCACGTCGTCGCCGTCGGCAGCACGCTGCAAGCAGACCTCGACACCTGCATCAACAATGCGTTCACCAGCATGGCGGGCGGCTGGCACATGCGCTTCACGGTCAGCCTGCCGGACGGCACGGTCACCGGCAGCGACGGCCACCTGCAGATCCAGCCGACAGCGGACAATCGCTGGGTCATCCTGCGCCCCGATGCGACCGGCGCCTTCGTGCCGTTCAGCGAGATCACCAATTACGGGCAAGGCCAGATGGAATCGATCCGCCTCGACGTCGCCGCCACCACCATCTTCCAGGAGCGCTACACGGACTGCCACCCGCCGGACGCCAGCGGCCGTTTCAAATATGTCTCCTTGCTCGACCAGGCCCTGCCGGATGGCAGCCACATGCACACGACCCGAACAGGCTGGGGCTCGGCCGACTATCATTATTCCGTAGACGTCATGGAAGGCGACACCAACCCCGCCCTCTACGCCCTCCGCACCCGCACGGGCGAGCGTGAAAGCCCGCCGCTGGACTAGCGCCGTCAGGGGTGAGGGGCTGCGCAGGGATCAGGAATCGATCCAGTGGATCGATTCCCCCGCAGCAGGCCTTGAGCGCAAGCGAAAGGCAATCGCTGAAATAAGCCCCCTCTCCCTTGGGAGAGGGGCTAGGGGTGAGGGGCAACCAACCTCTCAACAAAGACGACGGGATCAGCGACGCAACGAAACCGCGCGCGGCCATAAACACCGCACCCGCTGAGACGCCATGTCCCCTCATCCCCAACCCTTCTCCCCAGGGAGAAGGGGGCAGCTCAAACCTTCGTCGAAAAGCTCTTCCGCAACCGCCGCCGCGTCCGCAACGCATGCGCCATGTCGCTTTCCGGCGCGTCGGGCGGCGTCTCGGTCTCGTGCAGCGGTGCCAGTTTCGCGGCGCGCCGGCTCAATGCCTCGGCGGCGGCTTTCTGGACCGCCTCGGCGGCCCTGATCTCGGTAATCCTGAGGTCCATCACATGTCTCCTCTACGCTACTAACCTCGCGCAGCACGGAGCCGCGCTTGGGCGCAGTATAGCCGAAACGGGCCGGTTTTTCCATGAAAGGTCGGTTAGGCGAAGCATGAACCTGCCAGATCGGGCCCGCGCTGCGAACCCGGTTCGTCGGTAATACTTTCAAAGTCGAGGCCGTAAACAAAGCACGGCCTCGACAATCAGAGAAAGTATATCGCTAGCGCGTGTGGCACGCGCGCGAACACCAGTAGCATCCATCAACATTAGAATAGTGCCTACGGGCCTCACGTACGGCTGGCGCGCAGGATTCGAAGTTTCCGAGATAGATGCGATTCGCCTCAAGAGGCAGGTAGCTACACGACAAGGTATGAACCTCGTGCTCTCCGCCCGACTGGGCATTCTTATTGACGTAATAGTGAGCCATTTAAGGCCTCCTTTTAAGAGGCCGAAGCTTGACCGAGCGAGTCGCAACAGACTACATCTCAGCTACTGCTTCGGCAGTTGAAAAAGCCGAGGGGCACAGGATCAGGACCGTCAAATCTAGTTCCTGTGCTTCCTCGGGACCTCTGATTCGGAAGGTCAAACGGGAAGATACTGGATTCTCAACTCCCAGTCGCCTCCCCTTCCAGTTTTCCACAGGCTGAGATTAATAAAACAGCGGACTGTGAAAGTTCCCTCTATGTTCTGTTGACGGGGCAGAC
>NZ_JBBKXE010000062.1:0-7805 GCF_037969335.1 Hyphomonas sp.
CCCCCAAGGCACCCCCTTCCAATGACCCTGCAGACCCTCTTCCCCACCCTTCTCCGCCACGCCGAAATCGGTGATGAGCCCCTGCGCAAATCACTGGAAAAAGTGTGCTGGGTACTCGAGGACGAAGACGAGGCAGGCAATGACTGGTGCGACAATGAGGGCTATGACGGCTACACGTCCTACGCCTCGCTCGACGACCTGCCCGAGCGGTTTCCCGAGGTCGCAGAGCTGCTGGCTTTCCTCGATGCCGAAGCGGCCAAGTTTGCCCGCGACCTGCACTGGGACATGCAGGACCAGGCCCTCGAGCTCAACGGGCTATGGGTCAATATCCTCGGGGAAAGCGGCAGTCATTCCGGCCATATCCATCCCGGCAGCGTGATCTCCGGAACCTATTATGTGAGCATCCCTGAAGGCGCCGGCCAATTGAAGTTCGAGGACCCGCGCCTCGGCTTGATGATGGCCGCGCCCCAGCCGCTGGACGATGCGCCTGAAACAGCCCGCCGCTTTGTCTACGCCAACCCAAATCAGGGACACGCCATGTTCTGGGAAAGCTGGCTGCGCCACGAAGTGATGCCAAACCGGTCGGAGACGCCGCGCCTGTCCATCAGTTTCAATTATGCGCTCAAGCGGTCCTGACGGCTGATTGGCCAGCGCTCCCGGGAGATACCGAGATGATCATCGTTATCGGGAGCGTTGTGACCACGCCGGATATCCATGACGCTGTCCTTGACCTCAGCCTGGAGCACGTCGCCCGGTCCCGCACCGAGCCCGGCTGTATTGCTCACAACGTCCATGCCGATTGCGAAGATCCGGCGCGCCTCGTCTTTGTCGAATACTGGACCGACATGCCCGCCCTGCTTGCACATTTCGACGTGCCCGCCAGCCGGGACTTCGTGAAGCGTCTCCGCAAATTGTCACCGACGCCGCCCGACATGAAAATTTTCGACGCCCAGCGCCAACAGATCGCCTGAATCCCAACCATCACGCTCCGTTAACCCACTCGGGCGCGCGACGGACTTGACCTGAACCTCGCGACAGGCCATCCGCCTCGCCAGCACGATCAACTCTCCCAGACCCATCAAGCGAGCCTCGTCCCATGGACCTTTCCAAGATTGCCACTGGCAACAACCCGCCCGACGATATCAATGTCCTGATCGAAGTCCCGCTGGGCGGCGATCCGATCAAGTACGAGATCGACAAGGCGTCCGGCGCGATGTTCGTCGACCGCTATCTCTACACCGAGATGCGCTACCCCTGTAATTACGGGTTCGTGCCGCACACGCTCAGCCTGGATGGCGACCCGATCGACGTCATGGTCGTCGGCAACCGTCCTCTGGTGCCCGGAAGCGTCGTCCGCTCGCGCCCCGTCGGCGTCCTGATGATGACGGATGACAAAGGCCCTGACGAAAAGATCCTCGCCGTGCCGCACGGCGCCCTGACAAGCTATTACGACAAGATCGCGACCTATCACGACCTGCCACAGACGCTGATCGACAAGACGGCGCACTTCTTCGAGCACTACAAGGATCTCGAAAAGGGCAAATGGACCCGTATCGAAGGCTGGTATGGCATCGAAAAGGCGCGCGAACTGATTTCGCTCGCCGTCGAACGCGGCAAGAAAGCCTGAAGCGCGACCACGCCTAGCTCATGGACATCAGCGTCTGGATCGCCCTGCTTGCATTGTTCTTTGCCGGGGGTCTGACGCCCGGTCCTGCTGTCATGATGGTGATGAGCACGTCGCTCCGCTATGGCGCCGCCACGGCCCTTGTTCCTGCAGTCGGCGTATCGGCCGCGAACCTGGTCTGGATTTCCCTGGCAGCGACAGGCATCGCAACCTTCGCCGCCGGCGCCCCCGGTTTGCTGCTGGCGCTCAAGATTGCCGGGCTTTTGTTCATCAGTTGGCTCGCCTGGAACATGGCGACGGGCGATCCGTCCCAACCTCGCGCCAGCGCTTCACAGGCGCCACCGAAAGCCAGCCTGTTCGGTCGCGGTGTCGGGCTTCAGCTACTGAACCCAAATGCGCTGGTTTTCTTCGGCCTTCTGCTTCCCGGATATTTTGACGCCTCGCGCCCTGTCGCACTCCAGGCGGGTATCATCATGGCGACCGTGACAGTCACCGAGATGCTGGGCCTGACCGTCTATGCCTGGGCTGCCGACGCGATGAACCACCGCTTCCAGAATCCGGGCTTTGCTCTCTGGTTCAATCGGGCTGCGGCCGCGGCCATGCTGGCTTCGGCAATATTTGCCGCCGTTCTGACCACGACTAAGTAGTCGAAACGACTTCAAATCGGCCCGTTTTGGCGTTGCGCCAGTGCAACTCACCATGAACGATCGCAAACCAGGCGCCGTGGAGCGACAGCTTGCCGGCCTCAACCGCCTTTGAGACGAATGGAAAAGTGAGCAGGTTCTGCAAGGACACCTCGATGCCTTCCAGTTCCAGAGCGAACTGGGGATTGATCGATCCGCTCGCGGCAACGCGCTCCCGGGCGGTTTCCAGCAAGCTGACCCACGGCGTGACAAATTCACCGATCGCAGGATTGCCCTGCCCACCCAGTGACGCGGAAATCCCGCCGCAGCCGCCATGGCCCATGACGACGATATTCTCGACCTCCAGCACGTTGACTGCATATTCGAGCGCCGCGCTCACACCGTGAAGACCGCCATCTGGCTGGTAGGGCGGCACCAGATTGGCGACGTTGCGGACGACGAACAATTGTCCCGGCGCCGCGTTGAATATGTCGGACGGTTCGGCACGACTGTCGGCGCACGCAATCAGCATGATGTTCGGGTCCTGGCCTTCGCCAAGTTCGCGATACAGGCTGGCCTGCTCTGCATAGGCGCCAGCGCGAAACCGCCGGTAGCCCGAAATCAAGTCATCAATCGATTCCATGTGACGCTTTCCTGACTGCTCGTCGCTTGAGTACTGCATAATCCGCAATCAGCAAGCCGGATCGGGACAATTTGTTAGCGATATGCTTATAATAGCAAAGGAGGCGTCACGGCGCCTGCGACCGCCCATCGCCTTTTCAGGAGACATCCATGACGACTGCAACCGAAGGCTCCAAGGCCTCCCGAAAGGGCCCGACGCGAAGCGAGGCGTCGAAGGCGGCGATCCTCGAAGCAACGCGTGTCGAAATGGCCGAAAACGGTTGGCGGGCCTTCAGCGTCGACAGCGTGGCCAAACGGGCCAGCGCCTCGAAACAAACGATTTACCGCTGGTGGCCTTCCATTGGTGCGATGTGCGTCGATGCGGCCCTCGCCCTGATTCCCGACAGCCCCGATGGTGGCCGGGACCCGCAGGAGCGCATTACCGCCCTGATCGTGCCGCTCGAAGCGACCGCCCGCACCGGACAAGGGCATGCCGTTCTGCGCGTCGCCCTGCTGGCTGCTGCAGATGACAAAGAAGCCGGGGAAGTCTGGCGCGCATGGATCAGCCGCGACATTCGCCAGCCCTTGCGCATGCTTTTAGCCGAATTGGCCGGAAAACGCGTTATTCGACGCGATTTCGACCTGGATGAGGTCGTGGAACTCCTGTTGGGACCACTCTGGCATCGCCTGATGGTCATGCGGGCCCCTGTTCGCGAAGGATTCTGCGCCGAACAGGCCGGTAATTTCCTGCGCGTTTACGCCACTTTCTAGGATTCCGTCCAATACAGCATGAATCTTGCACCAGACCCGGTAACCAAAACCGGGGTATCAAGATATGCAACAGGGACGCATCAACTGGGTCGATCACGCCAAAGGCGTTTGCATCGTTCTGATCGTCGCAATGTACACGACGTCAAGCTATGGCGACCTGATCCAGCACGATAGCTGGATGACGCCTGTCATAGCCTGGTCTTCGCCATTCCTGATTCCCGCCTTTTTCGTGCTGGCAGCCTTATTTCTGAACCTCTCCCTGTTTGGTTCGACAAAGCACTTTTTCGACCGGAAGATCCTGCATTTCGCTTATTTCTACCTGATTTGGCTGTTGATCCAGAAAGCCGCGCTGGACGCCAGCCTGCTCGTAACTGAACCGACCGCGTTCCTGGCTGGTGTCCTGAGGGCCCTGGCCGAGCCGACCGATAGCCTTGTACTCGTCTACATGCTGGTCGTATTTCACGCCGTGACGCGGCTCATCCGCTTCCTGCCCGCGCGAAAAGTCTTCATTGCCGCCGCTCTCACCCAAATCGCCTTTGCAACGGGCTGGATCGATACAGGCTGGAACGTCGCGAACATGTTTGGTGCCTGGTATGTGTTCTTCTTTGCAGGCTCTGTCGCCGCACCGCAGGTATTCGAACTTGCAGAGCGCGTGAGCGGGCACACAAAACCCTTGTGGAACGTGCTGCTGGGGTGGACGATCGCGAATGCTGCTTTCGTGGTCCTGGGCGTCTCTGGTCTGCCGCTGATCAGCCTTGCTCTCGGATTCACCGGCACGGCAGCCGTCATTGCACTCGGCATACAGCTTAACCGGATCCCGTGGCTGTCCATGATCGGCTATGCGGGCCGGCACTGCCTGATCATCTACCTGACATTCGTGATTCCAATGACGGTATTGCAGCACGGGTTCGCTGCGAACGGACAGGCCACGAATGCGGGCTTAGCCTGCCTCGTGATCACGCTCGGCGCAGTCACATTGCCGCTGGTGTTCTATCGGCTCGCCCGCGAGACACCACTGAACGTGCTCTATAGGCGGCCCCGCCGACTGCGCTTGATGAATGCCCGAAATAACGGCTCGGCCAGCCTGTTACCACCACCGCCAACTGCGTCCAGCAACGCCTGATTTGATCTATTTCGCGCGGTGCCAGACCATCAGAGGGTCAAACGCACCCGTCTCGGCCGCCTTTTGCAGCTGGGCAATCTGGTCGGATACGGCATTCTTGGCTTGCCCCGGAACCGGCGCGCTATAGAGCGCCTGGTCGAGACGACAGATCTGTTCGAACAAGGCTTCTGATCGCGCCACCAGTTCAAGGAAACGCAGCGGCAGGCCCCTGTCACGCTGGGCTTCTGCGTCGAGCGGAGGATCATCCCGGCGAATGCGGTATTTGCGGGCGGACGCCTCTTCGCGGCGCATCTCACCATCACGCACGGCTTTCTGCATGACCAGCCAGCTCGCAGCCTGCATCAGGCGCGTTGTCAGCTCCATGCTCCAGGCGGAATAGGTAAGGCCGGCTTCACGCGGCAGCGCACGCGCATGCTCGCGGCCTGGCCCATCAAGGTAAGACGCTGTTTCTTCAACGAGCGCCATGCCCCGACCGAAGACGGTGTCGAAGAGCTTGCCCCCGGTAAAGCTGTTGAGGCTTTCGGAACCGTTTTCGGGTGACCCGTTTACTGCCATCTTCAATACCTTAGAACACGAACGCCAATAGGAATACTTAGCTTACAACCCGTTTCCGGGGCCTTAACTCTTTCCGCCAAACAGGGCATCCGCCGCTGATTTCTGGGCCTCTTTCTTGGCGATTTCCACTTCGCAATCTTCGATTCTGCAGCGCAGGACGCGAATGCGCTCATGCAGCTCCTCGATCGACATCTGGTCAAGCGTCTGGGCGCGATTTGTCAGGATCGGTTCTTCTTCGAACACGGCCAAGCCTCCTCTGCATTCGATGGCAGTCTTTCATAAAAACAGAAAGGCAGGCTAGAAGCGACTCCCCGGACGCGATTTTCCTGAAGGAACAAACTGAATGACCGAAATGATGAAAGCCGTGATTGTAGACGAAGGCGCACCGTTGCGCTGGGGCGACGTCAAAGCACCTGTCGCCGGGCTGGGCGAAGTGCTTGTCGAGGTTGCGGCCGCCGGTCTCAACCGGGCGGACCTGATACAGCGTACGGGGGCGTATCCACCTCCTCCCGGGGCCTCGCCGATCCTCGGGCTTGAGATATCAGGACACATCAAGGCGCTCGGAGACGGCGTGACCCGCTGGAAAGTCGGTGACGCGGTGTGTGGCCTGCTGTCTGGCGGTGGTTATGCCGAGTATGCCAGCGTCGACCAGGGATCGCTCCTCCCTGTGCCCGCGGGCATGGACATGGTGAACGCGGCCTGTTTCCCGGAAGCCCTGTTTACCGTCTGGGCCAACGTATTTGATCGCGTCGGACTGAAGGCGCGCGAGGATTTCCTCTGTCATGGCGGCACCAGCGGTATCGGTGTGATGGCGATCCAGATGGCGCGTGTCGCAGGCGCCGGGAAAATCTTCACGACAGCTGGCAGCGCCGAGAAGTGCGCCCTGGCCGCCGACCTGGGGGCTGACCGGGCGATCAATTATCGCGACGAGGATTTCGAAGCCATTGTCCGTGCTGAAGGCGGGGCCGATGTCATTCTCGACATGGTCGGCGGCGACTACGTGCAGAAAAACATCGGCGCGGCGAAGATTGACGGTCGGATTGTCAATATCGCTTACCAGAACGGCTTCCAGACCAGTGTGAATTTCGCGCCCGTGCTGATGAAGCGCCTGACCCTTGCGGCGACAACGCTGAGGGCGCGCCCGGTGCCTGAGAAACAACGGATCCGGGATGCAGTGGAGAAGGACTTCTGGCCGCATGTCGTATCCGGCCGGATACGCCCTGTTCTCGACAGCAAATTTGCCTTTGAAGATGCCGAAGCGGCGCATGCCCGGATGGGTGAAGGCAAGCATTCTGGCAAGATCATCCTCGCGCGGTGAAGTGAGTATCTTTCCATTCCGGGCTGATTGGCCTATAAGCGGAACAGGTTCCAAGCTTGCCTGAAACCTTGACCGCCCGGCACGAAGTGTCGGGCGGCTGCATTTCAGGCCCCAACGCGCTCCAAGGAGACACCCATGTCCGAGATACTGATGCCCAAGGCGACCGCCGTCTGGCTGCTGGACAATACGACACTGACCTTCACCCAGATTTCCGCTTTTTGTGGCCTGCACCATCTCGAGGTCAAAGGTATCGCTGACGGAGACGTTGCCGAGAACATGCGCGGCGTTGACCCGATCGCCGGTGGTATCCTGTCGCGCGAGGAGATTGCTCGCGGCGAAGAGAACCCTGATTATGTTCTAAAAATTGCGGCATCCAAGATCGCGCATATCCCTCAGCCGCCACGCAAGGGCAGCCGGTACACGCCTGTTGTCCGCCGCGCCGACAAGCCGGATGCCGTCGCCTGGTTCATTCGCAACCACCCGGAAGTGTCGGATGCGCAGATTTCCAAGACGATCGGAACGACGAAATCGACGATCAATAACGTGCGCGACAAGTCGCACTGGAATTCGCAGGCCATCCGCCCGGTTGACCCTGTGACGCTGGGCCTTTGCACGCAGATCGAGCTCGATGAAGTGATCGCCAAGTCGGCTGACAAACGCCGTCGCATCGAGGCTGAAAAAGGCCTCAATGCAGAAGGCCCGGGCCTGGTGCCGACGCAGGACGATGCCGCTGCATACGAGCCAGAGCCGGAAAAGGAAGAGCGCAAGAAAGACGTGTCTGCCGCCGACGTCTTCCGCGACTTCAGCTAACGTCGTCTGCAGTTACAACTGCAGTTTCCGAAGAAACACGTAGAACGCACCCGCGCCGCCATGGCGCTGGTGCGCTTCGGCGTAACCCGAGACCATTCTCCTGGCTTCCGGCGTTTCGAGCCAGTTGAGGAAGTTGCGCTTCAGGACGCCTTCGCCGAGCCGGCCCTTTCCTGTAATCACCAAGACACATCGCGCGCCGTCCAGCTGTGCGCCTGACAGGAAGCCGGGCAGGATCTGCGCCGCGCTTGCCTGGGTGTGGCCATGCAGGTCGAATGTGGCAGAGACGACCAGCTTTCCCCGTTTTACGCGCTTCTCTTTCCCCCGATTTGCGGGTGTGGCCGGGGGGGGCTGAGGGTGTGG
>NZ_JBBKXE010000063.1:0-27462 GCF_037969335.1 Hyphomonas sp.
TCGAGGGACCGAGCGGCCTGCGGCACCTGGAAGGTGCAGGCGGCACACCGGTCTATGAAGTGTCGCGGCGGCGGCTGGTCTGGCCGAACGGGGCCGAAGGATTCGCCTTTTCCGCCGAGGACCCGGACAGTTTGCGCGGGCCGCAATTCGATGCAGCCTGGTGCGACGAGCTGGGCGCCTGGGCCAAGGGCGAGGCGGTGTGGGACAATCTGCAAATGGGGCTGCGGCTTGGGCTGGGGCCGCGCTGTGTGGCGACGACCACGCCGCGCCCGGTGGACCTGGTGAAGCGGCTGGTGGGCGCGCCGGACAGCGTGATGACGCGCAGCGCGACGCGGGAGAATGCGGCGAACCTGTCACCCGGTTTCGTGACGGCGATGGAGACCGCCTATGGCAATTCATTACTGGCGCGGCAGGAATTGATAGGCGAGCTGATCGCCGACCCGGAAGGCGCACTCTTTGTACGCAGCAAGATCGAACAGTCGCGCGTGTTCGCCGCGCCTGCAATGGCAGACATTGTCGTGGCCGTGGATCCGCCAGCGACGAGCGGGCCAAGGGCGGATGCGTGCGGGATCGTGGCGGAGGCAGCCGGGTTCGGCCAGCGCTGCTTCGTGCTGGGCGATGCGTCGGCGCCGGGCCTGCGCCCGCATGACTGGGCGAGCCGGGCGGTGGCACTGGCCGAGGCCGTGGGGGCGTCGATGATCATTGCCGAAGCGAACCAGGGCGGCGAGATGGTGCGACAGACGCTGATGAGCGCGGGCTGCCGGTTGCCGGTGCGGCTGGTGCATGCACGCCTCGGCAAGCGGGCGCGTGCCCTGCCGGTGGCGCTATTGTACGAGCAAGGCAAGGTGGCGCATGTCGGCCTGCTGGCAACGCTGGAGGACCAGATGTGCCGGTTCGGGGCCGAAGGGTTCACCGGCTCGCCGGACCGGGTGGATGCGCTGGTCTGGGCGGTGTGGGCGCTGATGCTGGAACGCGGCGAGGGGCCGCGCATCCGGCCGCTCTAGTTGCCGGCGCGGAAGGACTTGCGGCCGAAATAGCTGTTCTTGGGCGTGTCATCATCGGTGGGCGGTGTGTCGTCAGGCGTGTCGTCCGCAGGGGCGGCTTCGGTGACGGTCGGCTCGCCGGCCATGACCTTGCGGATATGCGCGACGGCGGCGCCCGCGGTGGAGACTTCGAAATCGTCGACCGCCTTGTCGATGCGTCGGGCGAGCAGGCGGGCCTGATGGGCGGAGAGTTTCTTGAGTTCGGTCTCGAATATCTCGGTGCCGACGGCATCGCGCAGGGCGATCATGTCATCGCATGTCTGGCCGCCCGCATTCCTCAGCTTGCGGACGAGCAGGCCGGTGGCGGCGGCAAAGTCCTTGTCGAGCAGCTTGCCGAAACGGTCGCGATTATCGAGCAGGGCAGCCAGTGCGGCGGTGCCCCCGGTCGCCGTCAGTCCGCTCATTTCAGCCGCTCCTGAACTTCCTTGAGAAGCTTGTCGATAATGCCGAGCGCTTCGCCGGGCCATTTGGCGGCGAGGGTCGGGTCCGGGCCGAGCTCGATCGGGTTGGACGCGAAGCCGGACTTGAGCGGGATGACGGTGTTGAACATTTCGAATTCGGCTTCCTTGGAATTCGCCGCTTCGCGCATGGCCTGGAGAACCACTTTCTGGTGGGGCGTGTCGTCGTATCGCGTGGCCAGCACGACGGGGAGGCTTTCGATATCCCTGTCTCGCAAATTCTGCATGATGTCGCCAGTGAAGAGGTCGAGGCCTAGCGTCGACATGAAGTCCGGGATCGTCGGGACGATAATCAGGTGGCTGGCGGCGAGCACGCTTTCGGTCATCACCGAGATGCCGGGCGGGCAATCGCAGATGATGACGTCGTAATCGGCTTTCAGGAGATTGAAATCGTCGCGCAGGCGGCGGCCGACCTGGCCCTGCAGGGCTTCCATCGAATATTTCTTGGCGGTGAGCTCGTAGATCAGCTCGCGCTCGGTCTTGCGCAGGCGGGGCGAGGACGGGATCAGGTCGAGCGGCAGAGACTTGCCATTATATGTGACGTCGCTGGCATTGGTGACGACAAATTCGGACAGGCGCTTCTGCTCGCCGGCAAAGAAATTCTCCAGCAGCCAGTCGGAAATCGTCGCGTATTCATTGATCGCCTGGAACAGGTGTTCGTCGCCCTCGTGGCCATAGACGAGCAGGGACGCGTTGGCCTGGGTGTCGAGATCGACGACGAGCGTGCGGCGACCGGACGCCGCGTAGGCTTCGGCGAGGCTGACGCAGGTGGTTGTCTTGCCGACACCGCCTTTCGAGTTTGCGATCGAGATCACGTGTGCCGACATAATGTTAGCTCCTCTTCCCCTGTCACAATCGCGGCACAAAGCAGATTTGGCCCCGCATGGCTATTGCCTGCGCGTGGAAAAATGCAGGAGCCGGAGGCCGTTTTCCATCAGCTTTCGAATGTAATGCCCGAGGATTCCTTGAGAAATCGGTTTTCTTCTCCGACCGGGGGCCTGGCCGGGTTAAATTCGCCACATCGGAAGACGTTCCCATGGAAGCGAGGCGCGACATGAACATGAGCTGGCCCTTTGCACGGACACGGCGAGAATCGAAGGCCGCTGTGCCGCTGGTTGCCCTGTCACAGTTGGGCTCTCCGGTTTGGGGCGGGCGCGACGCAGCAGCGCTGACGCAGGACGGCTATTTGCGCAATGCGGTGGCCTATCGCTGTGTGCGCATGGTGGCGGAAGCCGCGGCCAGCGTACCGCTGGTGACGGCGCATGACGGGGCGGCGAAATTGCTGCGCCAGCCGGCGCCCGACATGGGGGGCGAGCTTTCTCGAGGGCGTCTACACGCAAGTCCAGCTGGCCGGGAACGCCTTTGTCGAGGCGGTGCAGATCGACGGACGGACGGGCATTGCGGCGCTGTTCGCGCTGCGGTCCGAAGCCATGCGGCCGGTGACGAATGCGGGCTGGGAACTGATCCAGTTTGCCAGCGCCGAACTGGTGGGCGTGGATACATGGGAATTGAGTGGCCTGTTGCGGGGGCAGCAGGGCAGCATGAGCGGGTCTGCGGAGACTGATGCGCGGTTGGTCCTGGTGGACGCGGCTGTGGTGCGCGCGTCGGTCGGCCCGGGCGAAGTCGGGCTGGGCATGGACTGGCGCGCGGCGGCGGGGGAGGTTGCGACCTCGCTGGTCTTTGAGGATGTGGCTGGCTTGCCGTGGCCGGTGGCGCACCTGCGGCGGTCAGGCGACCAGCTACAGTGGATTCGGTGCGGCGCAGACGTGGCCGAGAGCTGGACGTTTCCCGAGGCAGCGAATGAGGGGCGGTTTGCCGTGGAAGTGGATACTGGCAGCGGGTTTGGAAGCCGGTTTGACGTGGCTGTGTCGGAGGCGCCGCTTCCCGGCAGCGCAACTGCAGCGCGGGTGGCTGAAATTGGCACTGATGGTCGCACCGGGCCATGGGTTTCAATCGGGCCCGGAACACCCTAACTCTGTCCGGAACTGATTTCGTCGCAAAGATAAGGAAGACCTGCCCTTGGCCCTGGATCCCTACACCGTGCTTGGCGTTCCCCGCACCGCGAGTGAGGGCGAGATCAAAAAAGCCTATCGCAACAAGGCGAAAGCCCTGCATCCAGACCTGCATCCTGACGATTCCAAGAAGATGGAAGAGTTCAAGCGCGTGTCTCAAGCCTGGGATATCCTTGGCGACAAGGCGAAGAAGGCCAAGTTCGACCGGGGTGAAATCGATGGCGACGGCAACCCGGCTGGATTTCCGGGTGGCGGGCCAGGAGGATTTCCCGGCGGCGGCAGCCATCGTTGGGAATCGCGCGGCGGTCGTCCGTTCGACGGCGCGCAGGGCGATCCGTTTGAAGATATCCTGGGTGGCATGTTCGGGGGTGGCGGGCGTCGGCGCAATCCGGGCCCGCAAAAGGGCCGCGACATACGATACCGGGTGGAAATCTCGTTCGAGGATTCCGTCACGGGCGCGCGTCGCCGCATGACCATGGCAGACGGCACCGCGCTGGACGTCAATATCCCGGCAGGTATCGATACCGGACAGACGCTGCGCCTCAAGAGCCAGGGCCAGCCCTCGCCCAATGGTGGCGCCCCGGGCGATGCACTGCTGGAAGTGGAAGTGCGCCCCAGCACGATCTGGGAGCGCGACGGCAAGGACTTGCGCATGACGGTGCCCATCAGCCTGAAGACGGCGGTGATGGGGGGCAGTGTCGAGGTCAGGACGCCCTCAGGCCCTGTGACGCTGAAGGTCCCGGCCGGTTCGAACTCGGATGCTCAGCTTCGCCTGCGCGGCAAAGGCATACAGACAAGTACGCCGGGAAACCTGTATGCGCGGCTGAAGATCATGCTAGACGATCCGAACGATCCCGGCCTGAAGAAGTGGGCCGAAGGCAAGTAATGCCGGATACCAGCGTCAGGCTGCATCCGAGGACTCAATGCCAATCGGTCGACCGGACCAGTTTTGTTCGATGTTCAGGGGCTGGGGCCGGGCGATAAGATAGCCCTGCAATTCTTCACAGGCGAGCCGCGCGAGCGCCGCCGCCTGGTCCTCGGTTTCGACCCCTTCGGCCACGACCGGTATTTTCAGCGCATGCGCCAGATGGATGATCGATTCCACGATGGCCCGTGATTTGCGGTCGGCATTCATTGCCGCCACGAAGGACCGATCGATCTTGATCCGATCAAACGGGAATATCTGGACATGGCTCATTGATGAAAAGCCGGTACCAAAATCGTCCAGTGCGATCTGGACGCCGATCGCCTTGAGGTCGTTCAGGACGGCGACGGCCAGCAACGTGTTCTGGATCAACGCGGACTCAGTGATTTCGAGTTCGAGACGACGTGGCGTGATGCCGCTGCCTTCAAGGGCCAGTCGGACGTTCTCAACGAGATCGGGATCGAGAAATTGCCTTGCCGACAGATTGACGGCGACGGTTATGTTCTCGTCCCATGTGGCAGCCGCTTCGCAGGCGGCGCGCAGGGTCCATTTTCCGATCTGGTTGATCAGCAGGCTCTGTTCTGCGATGGGAATGAACTGGTCAGGATACACAAGTCCATGGTCGGGTCGGTGCCACCGGATCAATGCCTCCTGACCGAGGATCGCGCGTGTGCGACTGCAGACCTTGGGTTGATAGTGGAGCTCGAACTGTTCCAGCATGATCGCCTTGTGGAGGGCCGTTTCCAGCGCGCGGCGGTCTTCGTGTTCGCGGTGCAGACGGCGATCATAGAAGCGGTAACATCCGCGCCCTGATTTCTTGGCGGAATAGAGTGCCCGGTCGGCGGACGTGAGCACTCTTGTCAGGCCGCCTGATTGCGGCACGCCCACGGAGATGCCGATGCTGGCGCCGACCGAAAGTACGCGCTGGCCAAGATTGATCGGCTTGGAAATGGCGGCGAGAAGCGAGGCGGCGGTCGCTTCGACCTGCGCCTTGTCTGTGCGACCGCGCACGATAACAGCAAATTCGTCTCCGCTGAGGCGTGCGACGAGGTCACCCTTGCGGAGGCTATGGGCCATGCGACGCGCCATCGTTTTCAACAGCAGGTCACCGGCCTGGTGCCCGAACTGGTCATTCACTTCCTTGAAATCATCAATATCGATGATCATCACGGCAAGACCGTAAACGGTGGCTGGATTATTCTTGATGGCGGATGAGAGCGCCATGTTGAAGGTGACGCGATTGGCCAGGCCGGTCAGCGCGTCGCGATAGGCCAGGGCGCGCACCTTGGCTTCGTTTCGGATGCGCTCGGTCTGATCGTGCACGGCAAACACGATGAAGGAGCCAGCATTGTCGGAGATCGCGCGGCTCTTGATATCGACAATCATCCGGCTGCCATTGGCGAACGTGAGTGATCGTTCAGGTAGATTCTGGTCCGTGAGCAGGGACAGGTCCGTGAGGTCATCCATCTGCAGCAAGTCGGTTATCTGGCGACCGCAGAGCGCGTCGCGCGGTGTATCGAGCATGGTCTGGGCCGTCAGGTTCGCCTCGACCACCTTGCCGTTGCTGGAGACGACGAACAGGCCTTCCAGGGCCGAGTCCGCGAGCAAGGACAGTTTGCGTTTTTCCTGGCTTCGCATGGACTGAATCAGGCGGTCGAGGCCGACAGCCAGCGCGGCCACAATGAGAATGAGCCCTACGGCCAAAGCAATCACGAATCCGACATGGCCGGTGCTTAGCACCCAGACGGGGGTCGCTAGCCCTTTGATGGGAATGAGCGTGGTGCCCGCTGCGCCGATGAAGTGGATCGACGCGACGGCGAAGAGGCTGGTTAGCCAGGCGACGCCACTGCCAAGTCGCGGTGACTTGAGCAATCCGGCAAAATAGGTGCCCGAGAAGCTGATAAAGCCGAAACCGAATGCCACAAGATTGAACACAGGATCGTATTCAATAATGGCCGAAGCCTTCAGGGCGCTCATGCCAAAGAAGTGCATCGCGGCAACCGAAGCTGTCGCGAAAACGGCGCATCCGAACCGGCGCGCCACAGTCATTCCCGGCGTCAATGCGGTCTTTCCGGGCGTCAGCAGGACCGCCGTCGCAATGAAGCCTGCAATCGTGATGAGGGGCGACAGGATCGTGATCCAGCCGTCAAACTCGACGGCGAAACCCGGGCGATATCCCAGAAGGGCAATGAAATGTGTCGCCCAGGCGCCGATACCCATGACTGTGCCGGATGCGATCATCCAGATGAACTGTCCGCGTCGTGACTGGGCGACCAGGCTGCGAACAAAGACGACCTGTGCGCACGCGCTGCTGAAGCCGAGAACGAGCGTCGACATCAACACGTGGATGAAATCGTGTTCATTCGCGATGCAATTGAAAACATAATACATTTTGAACGAGTCTTCGGCTTGTGACCGTAGACAAAACCATTTTAGTGGTTACCAAAATCAAAATCTCGCTGCATTCAGAGGTTGCGGCCCGGTAGCGTGAACACTTCTGTATCAGATGTTCACTTCACATTCAGGGCTTTGGCCCTATACGCTGGGCCCATGAAGCGGTTTTTTGCCTCCCTTGCAGCCATGGCGCTGTTGTCTGCCGGACCTGCGATTGCGCAGGGCTGGGGCGATTCCTTTTCGCCGGGCCAGGCACGCGACGCTGTGCGCGATGGCAAGACCGTGCCGTTAAGCAAGATTTTCCAGATGCTGAAACGCGAATATGGCGGTTACCAGCTGGGCGCAGACCTTGTTTCAAAACAAGGCGGCGGAGCAGAATATCACATAGACTGGATGACAGGTGACGGGCGCAAGATGCGCTTTGTCGTCGACGCCCAGTCCGGATCGATCACGGATCGGCGCGGCGCGTGATCCGAGTTAACCCGTTGTACGGAAGGTAATTTCCATGCGTATCCTAGTAGTTGAAGACGACGCCGACCTGCGCCGCCAGTTGGCCGATGTGCTGTCCCAGTCGGGCTATGCCGTCGACCTCGCGGCGGATGGCGAGGACGGACACTTCCTCGGCGATACCGAACCCTATGATGCGGTGATCCTCGACCTTGGCCTGCCCAAGATGGACGGGGTGAGCATCCTGAAGAAATGGCGCGCGGACGGAAAATCTTTCCCCGTTCTGATCCTGACGGCGCGAGACCAGTGGAGCGAGAAGGTGGCAGGCTTTGACGCCGGCGCCGACGATTACCTGGCCAAGCCGTTCGTGACGGAAGAATTGCTGGCACGCCTGCGGGCGCTGTTGCGCCGGGCCGCCGGGCATTCGGCCGCGACGCTGGAAGCCGGCAAGCTGATGGTCGACACGCGCGCTGCGCGGGCGATGGTCAATGGCGAGCCGATCAAGCTGACGGCGCACGAATATCGTGTTCTTTCCTACCTGATGCACCATCAGGGCCGGGTCGTGCCGCGCACGGAACTGGTCGAGCATATCTATGACCAGGATTTCGATCGCGACTCGAACACGATCGAAGTGTTCATCGGGCGCCTGCGCCGCAAGATCGGCGTTGAGCGTATCCAGACCGAGCGCGGTCTTGGCTATCGCCTGATCGTTCCCGAGAACGAGGCGCGCGTTGCAGGATAGGCACCTGGCGTGCCAGACCGTCTGAATGGATAGATCGGGCAACCCCGTCACGCGTTTCATAGATCGCTGGCCTGGCGTTTCGCTGGCCCGGCGGATGATGCTTGCGGCGGCGCTGTGGGGGCTGGTGGTCCTGATCGGCGGCGCGCTGGCCCTGTCGGCGCTGTACCGCGCGCAGACCCTGTCCCTTCTGGAAGAAGATCTCGAACAGACATTGGTCACCCTGACGCGGGAGATGACCCAGGAAGGTGCCTTCCTTGAAGATGGCCAGGTGACTGACGCCGAACGCGAATTCCTGTCGCATGACGCCCGGTTCCAGACACAGTATTCGGGACAGTACTGGGCCGTGGTCAGCTTGACGCCGGACCTCGCCATCCAGGGGGATTTGCGTTCCAAAAGCTTGTGGGATGAACCTGTGCCGGTGACGTCCGAGCAGATCCGCCGGGCGGTTGCTGAACCGGGGATGGCGCAATTTGCGGATTTTGACGGACCGGCCGAACAGCGCGTTCGGGTCGCAGCCAAGGCGATCATCCTCGAGAACAGGGACACACCGCTGGTGCTGGTTGCCGCTGCCGACCGCACGCCGAATGATGCAGCCGCCACTCGTTTTCGCAGCATGCTCCTGGGGACGATGATTGCCCTGTTCGGCGGCGTGTTCGCGGCGATGGTGGCCGGCATCCGGTTTTCGCTGCAGCCGCTGAAGCGGATCGAGCACGACATCGCGGATATCCGTGCGGGCACACGGCAGACCTTGCGGGAAGGCTATCCGATCGAAGTTCGTCCCCTGACGGAGGAACTGAACAAGCTGATCGGCCACAATCGTGATGTGGTCGAGCGGGCCCGGACGCATGTCGGCAATCTTGCGCATGCGCTGAAAACCCCGATTGCGGTGCTGCGCAACGAGGCAAAGGGCGAAACGCAGCTGGACGATGTCGTGCGGCGGCAGACCGAATCCATGCATGCGAACGTCGAGCACTATTTGAAGCGCGCGCGGATGGCGGCGCGGGCCGAGACGCTGGGCGCGCGCACGGATGTGACGCCGGTGGTCGAGGCGCTTGCCCGGTTGCTGAACCGGCTTTTCGATGCCAAGGGCATCAATGTCAGCGTCATGGGTGATACGGGCGCCGTGTTTCGCGGCGAGAAACAGGATTTCGAGGAAATGATCGGCAACCTGATGGACAATGCCTGCAAGTGGGCGAAGGCCGACGTGCTGGTGCGGATTTCGGACGCGCCGCAGGAACTGGTGATCGATGTCGAGGATGACGGGCCGGGCCTGTCGCCCGTGGAGCGCGAAGGTGCACTGAAGCGCGGCGTGCGGCTGGACGAAACGATACCCGGCACGGGTCTTGGCCTGTCGATCGTCACCGAGCTGGCCGGACTGCACAAGGGCCGGCTTGAACTGGACCAGAGCGCACAGGGCGGCCTGCGCGCACGGCTGAGGTTTCCGAAATCATGACCCGTATCCAGATGCTCATCGTCGCGGTTTGCCTGGCGCTTGGCGTGGGTGGGTATCTTGTCATCGGGCGGCCGGGCATGGCCGACCAGCCAATGGCCGAACGCCAGCACGAGATCGTGGAAAAGATACGCACCGCGCCGGAAACGCTGACAGCAGCGGAAACGCTGGCGCGGCTCGAACAGACCGCCGTCGACCAACCGGACGCGCCAGAACCCCATTATTTCATCGGTGAAGTCCTGCGTGCCCAGAATCGCCCGGAAGATGCGGCGCGGGCCTACCAATCGGCCCTGCGGCGGGACGCGACATATGTGCCTGCCCTGGTCGGACTGGCACAGGTGCTGGTCGAGATGGGCGACGGCGCGGTTGGCCCGGACGCTGCCCGGCTGTTTGCGCGGGCGTACGAACTGGACGACACGCAGGTGCAGGCAGGCATGTGGGCGGCCATGGGGGCCGCGCAGGCCGGCGATCAGGAAAAGGCTGCGCAGATGATGCGGGCCGTATTCGCCAAATTGCCGCCTGACGATCCGCGCCGCGACCGCTTCGGAGCGAT
The DNA here is from genome assembly GCF_037969335.1 of Hyphomonas sp. GTDB lineage: Bacteria > Pseudomonadota > Alphaproteobacteria > Caulobacterales > Hyphomonadaceae > Hyphomonas. Next base: position 10,025 of record NZ_JBBKXE010000063.1, read on the forward strand.
GCTGGACGTGATTGGCGAGGGCGAGGCGCTTCCCGAAGAATAGCGCCAAGCGCGCTGCTGCATCTGCCGCACTGTCAATTCTGGCGGTTGCCAGTATACACTGACGGGATGAGAGCCCGGACCCGCAGATTGTGGACATTCGCCGTTGCCGCCGCCCTTTTGCTGGCCGCTGCGACGCTCGCTTTCGTCGCGCTGCGGCAGAATGCGAACCTTTTCTACACCCCTGAAGTTCTTGCGGAAAATGGTATTCCGGAGATCGGCAAGGACGTGAAGGTCGGCGGTTGGGTGGAACCTGGTTCGCTCACCTATCCGGGCGATGGCAGCGAGATGGTGTTTACTGTCATCGACAATAGCCCCGCGACGATCACCGTAAGCTTTACGGGTATCGCGCCGGACCTGTTCCGCGAGGGTCAGGGCGTCGTGGCGATCGGTTCGTTCGATGCGGATGGCAAGTTCACGGCGCGCCAGTTGCTGGCCAAGCATGACGAGAATTACCAGCCGCGCGAGCTGAAGCCGCTGGGCACGGGCCCGGACGCAAGCGCCAGCTGACATGATCGAGATTGGCCACCTTGCGGCATTCCTCGCGCTCGCGGCCTCGCTGACGCAGGGCGTGCTCGGGCTGACCGGCGCGCGGGCGCTGGCGGGACGTGCGGCGATCGTGGCGTTCGTGGTGATGGTGCTGTCGTTTGCGACACTGCTGGTGGCGTTTGCGCAGTCCGACTTCTCGCTGGCCCTGGCGGCCAACAATTCCCACACGCTGAAACCGATGATCTACAAGCTGGCCGGGGTCTGGGGAAACCATGAGGGCTCGATGGCGCTCTGGTGCCTGGTGACGCTGGGCTTCGGTGCGGCGGGGGCGCTGTGGATGCGCACGGGGCGTGATGTGTTCGAGGCGCGAGCGTTGGGCGTACAGGGATGGCTCGCCACGGGGGCGCTGTCCTACCTCCTGTTCGCTTCCTCCCCATATTTGCGGCTCGACCCTGCGCCGCTCCAAGGCGCCGGGCTCAATCCGGTCCTGCAGGACGTGGCGCTCGCCTCGCATCCGCCGATGCTTTATCTCGGCTATGTCGGCTTTTCCTTCGTGTTCGCACTCGCGGCAGCTGGCCTGATGGACGGGCGCATCGACAGGGTATGGGCGAAGGAGGCGAGGCGCTGGGCGCTGGCGGCCTTCATTCCGCTCACGATCGGGATCGCGCTTGGCTCTTACTGGGCCTATTACGAGCTCGGCTGGGGCGGCTGGTGGTTCTGGGATCCGGTCGAGAATGCCTCGCTGATGCCTTGGCTGATCGGGGCGGCGCTGCTGCACTCTGTGGTAGTCACCGAAAAGCGTGGCAGCTTTGCCGCCTGGACCGCATTGCTGGCAGTGCTCGCCTTCCTGTTCTCGATCATGGGCGCCTTCCTTGTGCGCTCCGGTGTGCTGACCTCGGTGCATGCGTTTGCGGTCGACCCGAAGCGCGGGATGCTGCTGCTGGGCGGGCTGGTCGTCTATGGCAGCCTTGCGCTTGGCCTGTTTGCCGTTCGGGCGCCCAAGCTCGACGGCGGCAAGCCGTGGCAGATGCTGAGCCGCGAAGGCGCGCTGGCGACGAACAATGTCGTGCTCGTGGTGGCGGCGCTGACGGTGCTGCTGGGGACATTGTTCCCGCTGATCGCGGAAGCGACCGGGCGGACGATCTCGGTTGGCGAACCCTATTTCCGGCTGACCTTCGTGCCGATGCTGGCCGCGCTGCTGGCGGTCCTGCCGGTGGTACAGGCCTGGACCTGGGGCAAGGCCGATCTCTCGAACGTGTGGAAATGGGCAGCGGGTGGGGTTGGGCTCGTGGTCGTGTTCCTGCTGCTGGGCGTCAACCTGTGGGACATTCCGCTGGGCGCAGCCTTCGGGCTGGCGCTGGCACTCTGGCTGATTTTTGGTGCATTGTGGGAAGTGCGGCGCCGCGCGGTGACGCTGTCCCGGGTGTTCCGGCTTCCTCTCAGGGTGTGGGGCATGACGCTGGCACATATCGGGCTGGGCGTGTTCATCATGGGCGCGGTGGTGGAGACAACGCAGCGCTATGAGGCGACGCTGGCCCTGCCGGCAGGCGGTTCGGGCACTGTGGCGGGATGGAACATCACGCTCAAGGACGTGCACGCGATTGAAGGCCCGAACTGGTACGCCGACAAGGCGGTGCTGACAGCCCGCAAGGGTGGCATAAAGGCCGAGATGGCCCCGACGAAGCGCTACTATCCCGCCTCAAGGATGCCGACTACCGAAACCGCGATTCACAAGACCGGGGCTGGCGACCTCTATATTGCGCTGGGTGACCGGCGTGAGGTGGATGGCGAAACGCGATGGGTGTTCCGGGTCTATTTCAATCCCTTGATCGATCTCGTCTATCTTGGTGTCATGCTGATAGCGTTCGGCGCCTTTTTGAGCCTGGTGCCGCGTCGGAGGACTGCCTGATGGTCTTCAGGACCTTGTTTCTGAGCCTGGTCGCTTTCGGGCTCGCGTTGACCTCAATCGGCCAGGTTCTCGACGACCCGGCCGAGGAGGCGCGGGCGCAGGCGCTGATGCGGGAGCTGCGCTGTGTGGCCTGCGAGAACGAGCCGATCTCGCAATCCTCCGCAGCGATTGCCGAAGACATGCGCGCGCGTGTGCGGGTGATGGTCGGTGAAGGCGCCAGCGATGCCGAGGTGCGCGACTGGTTCGAGAGCCGGTATGGCGAGTTCGTGCTGTTCCGGCCGAAGCGGACAGGCATGGAAGGCTTCATCCTGTGGGGCGCGCCATTCGGTCTGCTCGTCATTGGCGGGCTGATTGCATTCGGTGTGGCACGGCGCCGCAAGGCAGGCGCCGATCCCGTTGTGCCGGACGACATCTAGTCCAGCGGGACCAAAGCCATGTGCGGCGCGGCGAGCCAGACGACCCATCCGCCCAGCGCGATCCACGGACCGAAGGCCATCGGCGTTTCGCCCGACAGGGAGCGCTTGCCAAACAGGCTGGCGGCGACGGCGCCGAGGAGACCCGACACAGACGCGACGAGCAGGACGGGGGCGAGGCCTGGCCAGGCGACCCACATGCCGATGGCTCCGAGCAGCTTTGCGTCGCCCCGGCCGAGCCCGTCGCGCCCGCGCAGGCGCTTGTACGCAAGTTCCAGACCGACCAGCGCGACATAGCCGATGCCAGCGCCGAGCAGGTGATGCAGCCAGAGATCTGGCCGTGTCAAAGCGACCATGATCGCCCCGAACAGAAGGACAGTGAAGGTCAAGGCATCGGGCAGGCGCAGGGTGGCGATATCGATGGCTGACAGGGCGATGAGCAGGGCGCCAAGGCTGAGCGACAGGAGAATCGTTCCGGGCGCAGCCAGCAGCCACGCACTGGCAATCATGACCGGAATGGCAATCGCGAGGACAATGTAGGTGGACTTCATGCTGTGTCGGACCGTTCCGCGCGATTGGGTCTGGTCGCCACGAACGTCATGCAGGCCGGGCAAGTCAAGCCTGTTCACCTTTTCAGTCACGCGAATGCGATGGACGCAGCCTTGCACCCCGGGCCTGTCTCCGCCAGTTCTGTGACTGGACAAATTCAGGGAGCTGACATGTCAGAATCGAACCGCGTTGAATTTCCCGGCCATGATGGCGGCCTTCTGGCGGCGCGGCTGGATACGCCCGTCTTCCGGCCGCACGCCTGGGCCCTGTTCGCCCACTGCTTTTCCTGTTCGAAGGATATTTATGCGGCGCGGGAGATCACGACGGCGCTTGTGAAGCAGGGAATCGGCGTGCTGCGCTTCGATTTTACCGGGCTTGGCAATTCGGAAGGTGATTTTTCGAATACAAATTTCTCGACCAATGTGCAGGACCTCGCGGCGGCGGCCGCATGGCTGCAGCAAGTGCATGGCGGGCCACAATTGCTGATCGGGCATTCACTGGGCGGCGCGGCAGTCGTCGTGGCGGCGCATGAAATTCCGCAAGTGAAGGCGGTCGTCACCATCGGCGCGCCATCGGATGCGGCGCACGTAATCAATGCGATCCGTACGCATGTCGAACAAATCGAAGACGAAGGAGCGGCGGAGGTCCAGCTGGCCGGGCGGCCTTTCGTGCTGAAGCGGCAATTCCTGGATGATGTGCGCGGCGCAAAGGTGACGGAGGCAGCGGCCAGCCTGAGGCGGCCACTGCTGGTCATGCACGCGCCGCTGGACGAGACGGTCGGCATCGACAATGCGACTGTCCTGTTCGTGGCTGCGCGCCATCCGAAATCCTTCATCGGTCTCGACAAGGCGGATCATTTGCTGACATCGCCGGGCGATGCGCAACGGGCCGGGAAAATGATCGCCGCATGGGCTGAGCCCTATATTTTCCAAGCTGGCGCGGCGATGCCGGTGCAGGAAACCGGCGGTACGCGCGATGTCACCGTCACGGAGACAGGGCGCGGGAAATACGAGAATGCCGTTGCGATTGGTGATTTTTCTGCGCTTGCCGACGAGCCGATCGATGTCGGCGGCGGCGGACGCGGGCCGGATCCGTATGAATATGTCTCTGCCGGGCTCGGTGCTTGTACATCAATGACCCTGCGGATGTATGCCGAGCGGAAGGGGTGGCCGCTGGAGCGGGTGTCCGTCTCGATCACCCATAGCAAGGACTATGTCGACGATTGCCAGCATTGCGAGGAAGGGCGGAAGATTGATGTCTTCGACCGCGCGATCACGATCGAGGGAGACCTGGACGGCGACCAGCGCGCCCGACTGATGCAAATCGCGGATAAATGCCCGGTCCACCAGACGCTTGAGGCGGGCGCGCAGGTGCGAACGGTGGAATCCCCGACCAAATCCACCTAACTGACATTTAATGACCACATTGCCTGTGACATGTTTATCTAGGCTATGATCGGCTAACCGACGCAATTTCAGTGACTTGGAGAGACTAATGAAGAAATTTGGCATTTCGAGACAAGCCTTCGTGGCGGCTGTCTTCGGCGCAGCGGCCATGGGCACGCTGGTGCTGTCGCCGAAAATCTTCAGCCCGGAGGCGGGCGCGCAGCCCATTGCCGTCGAGGCGCCCCGAGGTGCACCGCTCAGTTTCGCCGACCTGATCGAACGAGTTGAGCCGGCCGTGGTCAGTGTCAACGTCGTCAGCGAGCGCGAAGTTGGCAAGCTGGCTGATATGGAACAATTCTTCGAACAATTCCGCGGCATGCCCGGATTCGACGAGTTCCTGCAGAATCGCAAGAAGCAGGAAGAAGACAATCCGGAGCCCGAGACCCAGGAAGCGCGTTCGCTTGGGTCGGGCTTCCTGATTTCCAAGGATGGCTACGTCGTCACCAATAATCACGTTGTTGAAAACGCGACCGAGATCAAGGTTACCTTGAAGGATGGGCGCGAACTGGAAGCCGAACTCGTGGGCACCGACTCGCAGACCGACCTCGCTGTCCTGCGCATCAAGGAAAAGGGCGCGTATCCCTATGTCCGTTTCGGCAACTCGCATGACCTTCGCAAGGGCGACTGGGTGGTTGCGCTCGGCAACCCGTTCGGCCTGGGCGGAACGGCGACGGCTGGTATCCTGTCGGCTGACGGTCGCGACATCGGCGCCGGTCCCTACACAGACTTTCTCCAGATCGACGCCTCGATCAACCGGGGCAACTCGGGCGGGCCGACCTTTGACCTCAACGGCAATGTGGTTGGCGTCAATACAGCGATCTTCTCGCCCACAGGCGGATCGGTCGGTATCGGTTTTGCGATCCCGGCGGAACTGGCCAATGAAGTGACGCAGGCGCTGATCAAGGATGGCCGCGTGTCGCGTGGTTGGCTGGGCGTCGCGATCCAGGACCTGACTCCGGACATGGCCGAGGCCCAGGGTCTGAAGGACGAGGAAGGCTCGATCATCGCCGATGTCACCAATGGCAGCCCGGCGGAAAAAGGCGGCCTGCAGCGCGGTGACGTGATCCTGTCGGTGAACGGCCAGAAAGTGACTGATGCCACGACAACGACACGCCTGGTCGGCAAGCTGATTGCGAACACATCGAACAAGTTTGAAGTGCTGCGTGGCGGTAAGCGCCAGACGGTCAGCGTGACCGTGGGCGAACGTCCTGACGATCTGTCGGCAAGCTTCCGTCCGTCACCGGACGCGAAGACTCCGAAAGTGGAAGAGAAGGGCGCCGTCCTCGAAGACTTTGGTGTGACATTCAAACCGCTGGATGATGAGACGCGCACCAAACTGGGCCTGAAAAGTGGTGAGCCCGGCCTGATGATTGTCGACGTTGCCCGCAAGGGCGTGTTCGAGGATGCGGGCCTGCAGGCCGGCATGGTCATCCTGGAAGCCAATAGCCAGCCGGCCGTGTCGGTTGACGCTTTCCAGAAAGCAGTGGCCGACGCCAAGAAGTCTGGCCGCAGCAAAGTGCTCGTCGCCGTACGGATCGGTCAGATTACCAATTACCGAACCCTCGACCTCTCGACAAAAGGATAGGATAGAATGATGCCTGAGACCTTGGTGGAAGATACAGTTGTGGGAGACACTATGCGCGTGCTCGTGATCGAAGATGATGCCGAAATGGCGAGTTTCATCGAGAAGGTTCTCGTTGAAGCCGGCCACAGCGTTGACAAAGCGATTGACGGCGAACGCGGACTGGAACTGGCCCGCTCGACTGATTTCGATGCGCTTGTGGTCGACCGCATGCTGCCCGCCAAGGACGGCCTGACCCTGCTGAAGGAATACCGGGAAGCGGGCGGCAAGACGCCAGCCCTCTTCCTCTCGGCGCTGGGCGATGTCCAGAACCGGGTCCAGGGCTTGAAGGCCGGGGCAGAAGACTACCTGTCTAACCCGTTTGCACCGTCGGAGTTGGCAGCACGCGTCGAAGCCCTTGGCCGCCGTCAGGTTGGCGAGCCGCAGGTGACGTCGCTCAAGGCGGGTGACCTCGAGATGAACCTGCTGACCCGCAAGGTGACGCGGGCCGGCAAGAAAATCGACCTGCAACCGCGCGAATTTCGCCTGCTGGAATACCTCATGCGCCACGCCGGACAGGTCGTGACCCGCACGATGCTGCTCGAAAAGGTCTGGGACTATAATTTCGACCCCCAGACCAATGTCATCGATGTGCATATCTCGCGCCTGCGGGCGAAGATCGACAAGGAGTTCGAAGAACCCTTGCTGCATACGGTGCGCGGTGCCGGGTATCGTCTGCAGGGCTAGACGGCCCGCGTGCGGACTGGCACGAGGCGAGTCATGAAACTCGGCCTGCCGACCTTCCTGAGAACGACGACGTTCAAACTGGCGCTGCTCTACAGCGCCATGTTTGCGGCGTTCTCGGCCGCTTTGCTGGTCTATCTCTACTATTCGACCGTCTATTACATCCGCAACGAATCCGACCGGCGGCTCGACCTCGAGTTCGAGCAGCTCGGCAACGCCTATTATACGGGCGGTATGGAGCGGCTGAGCCAGTCGGTGCTGGAGCGCATGACGCGGACCGGGTCGACCTATTTCTACTATCTCGAGGATTCCTCGGGCCGGAAAATTGCCGGTCACTTCCAGCGGATGCCGGTGGCGCCGCCGGAAGTGGATTCCAAGACGGTCTATTTCGACTTCGACCAGCCCGAACCTGACGGTTCGATGATCGTACGTTCGGCGGCGGGCAAGTTCGTGCGCCTGCGCGACAATGGCGGAGCCCTGCTCGTGGCGTTCGATACGGCGCAGCAGACGGCCATCGTGGTGCGCATCCAGCGCGCCATCTTCATTGCCGCGCCGATCGGGCTGATCCTGTCATTGCTGGGCGGCGTGCTGATTTCACGCGGCGCGGCGAGCCGTGCGGACGAACTGGCGCGCACGGCCGAGGCGGTGATGGGCGGCGAACTGGGGCGGCGGGTGCCGGTGCGCGGATCGGGCGATGAGTTCGACCGGCTGGGCCAGCGCATAAACGCCATGCTCGACCAGATCGAGAAGCTGGTCGATGCAACGCGCCATACGGGCAACGCCATCGCGCATGACCTTCGCTCGCCCCTGTCGCGCCTGCGCAACCGGTTGGAGATCGCGCTGTCCCAGCCCCTGTCGCAGGAGGCCGCCAGCGCGACGCTGAACGAGACCGTCGAGGAAGTGGACCGCGTGCTGGCGACCTTCAACGCCATCCTGCGCCTTGCGCGGCTGGAAGCCGGTGCCGAGGGCGAGCGGGTGCGCATGGATGTCAGCGAACTGGCCGAAGAACTCGCGGAACTGTTCGATCCGGCCTGCGAAGAGGCGGAGCTGACATTCAAGAGCCAGATCGCCCGGCACCTGATGATTCTCGGCGACCGCGACCTGATCGGACAGGCCTTGTCGAACATGTTGGATAATGCGGTGAAATATACGCCGGCAGGAGGGGCGATTTCCTTCACGGCCGTGCGCGGACCCGACGGGACGATCGACCTGACCGTGGTCGACTCCGGGCCCGGTGTGCCGCAGGAGGCGCGCAAGACCGTCGTGCAGCGCTTCCAGCGGCTGGATTCGGCGCGCACGCAACCGGGATCGGGCCTTGGTCTGTCGCTCGTCGACTCGGTCGCAGACATGCATGGCGGCGAACTGATCCTCCAGGATGCAGGCGGGCCGCCCGGCCAGCCCGGCCTGAAGGCGATCCTGCGTCTCCCGCGGGCTTAGCAGACCATGCTTGAGATACGTCCCCTGGCCTCGACGCCCGACGCAGCCCTCGCTGTGGCGATCGAACACGCGCCCTACCTGAAGCGCCTGTCGGAGCGAACCGAAGCGCGCCCGTTCGAATCGGCGCTTGCGTCCGTCACGGACCTGCCGGGTGAGACGCCGATAGATGAGGCGATGACCGTGCTGCGCAAGGCGAAGGCCGCTGTCCACCTCTCGCTCGCCGCCGATGACCTGTCGGGCACGCGCAGCGTGATGGAGGTGACGACGGCGCTGACCGGGTTCGCGATGGCGTCGGTACAGGCAGCGTTGCGTGTGGCCCTGGCAAACCGGGGTCTTTCGGACACGGGGCTGTTCATCATTGCGCTTGGCAAGATGGGCGCGTTCGAGCTCAATTATTCCAGCGATATCGACATTGTGGCCTTCTACGAACCAGACGGGTTCGATGGCGGCGAGCGATCGCCCGGCGAGACGGCGCAGCGGGTGCTGAAAGACGTTGTCCGGCTGCTCGATGAAGTCACGGCGGATGGCTACGTGTTCCGGACAGACCTGCGCCTCAGGCCCGACCCGTCATCGACGCCGCTCGCCGTTTCGACCACGATGGCGGAAATGTACTATGAGAGCGTCGGCCAGAACTGGGAGCGGATGGTCTGGATCAAGGCGCGGGCGGCGGCTGGCGACATGGACGCTGCCGCGCGGTTCATCGACCGGATGGGGGCCTATGTCTGGCGCCGCAATCTCGACTATTGGGCGATTGACGACATCCAGGCGATCAAGCGGATGATCAATACCAAGATCGGCGCGCACGGATTCGAGAATCCCGCCCCTGACATCAAGCTCGGCCCGGGCGGTATCCGCGAGATCGAGTTCTTCGTGCAGACCCAGCAATTGATCATGGGCGGTCGCCACCCGGAACTGAGGGACAATACAACGCTGGGCGCGATGATGGCCCTGCGCGATGCGGGCATTGTCACGGACGAGACGGCAACGGACCTGACGGAAGCCTATAAAAGTCTCCGCGATGTCGAGCACCGCATCCAGATGCGCCATGATGAGCAAAGCCATACGGTTCCGGCAGATTCGGCGGAGCGCGAAGGTGTCGCGGCGTTGTGCGGGTATACCTCCCTTGTGGACTTCGATCGCGACCTGCTCGAAACGCGGCGGTTGGTGCAGGCGGCCTATGATGCGCTGTTCGCACGGGACGAGCAGCAGGACGAACCAAGCCGTATCGGCAACCTTGTCTTCACGGGCGTGGATGACGACCCCGAAACAGTCCGCACCCTGTTGGGGCTCGGGTTTGGTGACCCGAGTGCTGCCATTGCGACGATACGAAACTGGCACAGGGGGAACGTGCCCGCGACCCGAACCGTGAGAGGACGGGAACTCCTGACGGCGATCCTGCCACGGATGCTGGAAGCCATGGGCGCCACGGGCGAGCCGGACGAGGCATTCCGCTGGTTCTCGCGTTTCTTCAGTGGCTTGTCGTCGGGCGTGCAAACATTGTCGATGTTGCTGGCCAAGCCGGCGCTGCTTGATGACCTGGTGGCGACACTGGCACTGGCGCCGCGGCTCGCTGAAATCCTGTCGCGCCGCCCTGACCTGCTGGAAGCGCTGGTCAGCGGGCAGGCGCCCGAACCACCGAAGATTACGGCAAGCACAAGTTTCGACGCGGCGCTGGACGAATGGCGGCGCTATCATCGCGAGCAGAGCTTCCTGATCGGGCACAACCTGCTGCACGGCCTGATCAATGCCTCCGATGCGGCGGCGCACTGGTCGCGATTGGCGGACGATACGATCCGCCAGATGGCGGCGGTCGCAGAGGCTGAGACGGTGCGGCGATACGGCGAGGCACCGGGCGTTTGGGGTGTGTTCGCGATGGGCAAGCTGGGCGGATCGGAACTGACGGCCGGATCCGATCTCGACATCATCGTGGTCTATGAGGCGCCGTCACTGGATTCGCAGACCTGGTTCACACGTGTCACGCAGCGCCTGATTACGGCCCTGACGGCACCCACGGCTGAAGGCGCGCTGTATGAAGTCGATATGCGCCTCAGGCCTTCCGGGCGCGGTGGACCGGTCGCGGTCAGCCTGACGGCTTTCAACAGCTACCAGAATGACGAAGCCTGGACCTGGGAGCACATGGCGCTGACGCGTCTGCGGTTTGTTTCCGGCGATGCGGGTCTCGGCGCCAAAGTGCTCTCGAGCGCCAAGGCGGCCATTGCGGCCCGTGCGAGCAAGGATGCGGGCCAGATTGCGCGCGATGTCTCGGAGATGCGCCAGCGACTCTACCGCGAAAAGCCCGGCAAGGGCCTGTGGGACCTGAAAACCGAAAAGGGCGGGCTGATCGATATCGAGTTCATCGTGCAGCAGGACATGTTGCTGATGGGCAAGCCGGATTGCATATGGCCGAACGTGAGCGACTCGCTGGAAGGCATCGCAGCCAGTGGTGACCAGCCCGCCGCCCCCTATGTCGTGCTGCAGGAGGCCCTGACTTACCTGCAGGCGCTGCAGCAAGTGCAGCGTCTGGCGGTCGGCAGTGAAATCACCGCAGACGACATGCCGGACGGATTGAAGAACCGCTTGTGCCGCGCTGTCGGCGCCGAAGATTTCTATGCGCTGGAGCGCCATCTCGCTGCACTGAAAGCAAATGTGCATGCCATTGCTGCGGAAAAACTGCAGCTGCCAGCGACGGATTGAGGGCACTGCGCCGTTGAATGCGTGATGGGTTAATCACGATAACGGAGAATATCCTCATGAAACGTACCACTCTTGCTACTCTGATCGCTGCTACGGCGCTTGTCGTTGCGGTGCCCTTCGCGGCGCAAGCCGAGCGCGGCCACGACCGTCGCGGCGGCCCCGACGGCGAACATATGAAGGCGATGGATACCAACGGTGATGGCGACATCTCAAAAGAAGAAGTTCAGGCCTTCCGCGCCACAATGTTCAATGCGGCTGACGCCAACCAGGACGGCGCCCTGACGCTGGACGAAATGATCGCGCATCACGAAACCATGGAAGCGCAGCGCAAGGCCGAGCGTCAGGCCAGCATGTTTGCGAAACTTGATGCAGACGGCAATGGCACAGTGAGCGCGGCAGAGTTCGCTGTTCGTCCGTCGATGAAGGATCATCGCGGCAAGTCGGACCGTCGCGGTGATCGCCGCGGACCTGGCGCGCCTGACACACCAGACGACGAATAGTTCTGGACACCCGGAATGCCGGGCAGGTTGGATGCAAGATATGCGAATTAGTCCCCTCTCTTCGCACTTTCGAAAGCGTTCAGCTTGCCCGGCGACCCGGTTCCTGCCCGCTGCATGTGGTGAAGACATTTCCCCTTCGACCGATCACGCGCTAGAAACTGCCACGTGGCATTCTCATCCGACCTTGATCAGATCACGCGCGCGGCTGCCGGGGAACGGCAGGCCGTGTCGGCGCTGGTCAATCGCTACAGCCCCGGCGTGCTGGCACTTGCAACCCGCATGCTGTCGGACCGGGCCGAGGCCGAGGATGTGACACAGGAAACTTTCATCCGCGCCTGGAAGGCCCTGCCGAACTGGGAGCCACGGGCGAAATTCTCGACCTGGCTGCACCGCGTCGCGCTGAACCTTTGTTATGACCGGCTGCGCAAGCGCCGGGAATCGACCATGGCGGAGCTGCCGGAACAGGTCGATATGGCACTGCGCCCGGACGATGCACTGGATCAGTCAGAGCGCGTCAAGGCCGTTGAGGGGGCGATCGCGGCGCTTCCCGAGCGTCAGGCCGCTGCGTTGACCTTGTGCGCGCTGCAGGATCATTCTCAGGCTGAAGCGGCTGAAATTATGGAGATAAGCGTGGAGGCGCTCGAAAGCCTTCTCGCACGGGCGCGGCGGACGCTGCGTACGGTATTGATGGAAAGGAGCGAGGCATGACGAACACAATGACCGATGCACGGCTGATCGCGCTGATCGAAGCCTGGGGCGCGGATGCGAACGCTTTTCCGGAAACCGAACGCGCAGCCGCCAAGGCCCTGCTGGCTGAAGCGCCGGATCGGTTTGCAGATGACCTTCAGGCGGCCCGGGATGTCGACGCGTTGCTGGGCGGAATGCCGGACGTAACGCCGTCTGCGGCGCTCACGGCGGCCCTGATTGACGCTGCGCCTAACGCACGCCCGCAACGGCGCAGCTGGCTTGCAGCTATTCCGCGCTGGCCGACGGTCGGTGCCTTGGCATCGCTCGCTATCGGGCTGGCAATCGGATTGGGAACAGCGCAGTCGGGAACGACGGCCACGACTGAAGATTCGGTCGACACGCTCGTCTATGCCGCACTCGGATTTGATGTGATCAACTATTCTCAGGAGACAGCTCAATGAGTGATCCGACCCCAAAGCGCCGGATTCCGTTCTGGCTGACACTGTCGATCATGGCGAACCTGCTTCTACTGGGCCTGGTGGTCGGCTCGGTCCTGCGCTCGCCGCATCATCGTCTCGGGCCAGACGGCATGGCACCGCAGCGGCCACCCATATTGGGCGAGGCCAGTCATGGGGATCGTAAGGTGGTGCGGCGTATCATGATGGAGGCGTTCCAGTCGGCTGACACGGAAGTCGCAGAAAGGCGCACGGCTCGCGCGACGCTGGGCGAGGCCTTGCAGATTGACCCCTATGATCCGGAAGCCGTGCGGCGTGCCTTCGCCGCTCTGCGCCGGTCGGATGAGGCCGTGCATTCAACGATTCACGAGTCGCTGGTTGACCGGTTGGGTGAACTCAGCGTGGAACAGCGCAGGGCGCTGGCCGAGATGCTGTCGCGCGAGCCCGGCGATGAACCTCGGCGCCGCCGCGACAGGCCGGGCGACGATGATGACGGTCCGCGTGGTCCGCGCGACCGTGACTAGGCTTCCCGGTTCAGGCCACCCAGACAGGGGGTTTGCGATGGGCCCAGGGTGCAGATCGCTCCAACTGCCCGGCCAGCGCGAAGAGCAGGCTTTCGGTTCCGTAGCGGCTGCCGAACATCATGCCGAGCGGGAGACCTGAGAGTGCGGTCGGGGTGGGGGCGGTCCAGTGCAGGGGGACTGACATGGCTGGCGCGCCCATCTGGTTGAACACGGCGCAGTGCGGCGCGAAGCTCTGCACGGCTTCGCCCATCGTATCGGGCGCGGTGAGGGCCATGACGCCCAGTTTTTCCGGCGCGCGCATCAGCGTGGGCGACAGGGTCATGTCAAAGCCACCGGCATCGAGGAAGCGCTCATAGGCAATGGCGGCCGTCTGGAAAATATTGTTGGCATGGGCTAGTTCGACCATCGGAACAGTGCGACCGAGATTGGCCATCTGGAACGTGACCGGCTCGAGCTCATCCTCGCGAATGTCGCGCCCGAGCGCCTTGGCGCGATCATCGACCATGGCGGCGATATTGGCGGAGATGGTGAACAGGGCCGCCTTGCCGAGCGCGGCGCCGTCCATCCGGGGGCCGGCTTCCACGACGGTATGACCGAGGCGTTCGAGCAGTTCAGCGGTGAATTTCAAACCAGCCTCAGCGTCGGCGTCCGGTTGGGTACCATTCGGTGCAGAACGCCACAGCGCGATTTTCAAGGGTTTCGGGTCGTGGTCGAGTTCCGTGAGGAAGGGGCGCGATGGCGGCGGCGCATGATAGCGGCTGCCGACTTCCGGGCCATGAGACACGTCGAGCAGGGCGGCGCTGTCGCGCACGCTGCGGCTGACCGCATGGACGGTGGAGAGACCGTTCCAGCCTTCGGTCCGCCCGGGGCCCATCGGGATTCGCCCACGTGAGGGCTTGAGGCCGAACAGGCCGCAGCAGGCGGCTGGGATGCGAATCGAGCCGCCGCCATCGCTGGCCTGTGCGAGGGGGAGCACGCCGGATGCGACCGCCGCCGCCGCCCCGCCGGACGAGCCGCCGGACGTGCGGGTCGTGTCCCATGGGTTGCGCGTCTGGCCGTGCAGCGTGGACTCGGTTGTCAGCGTGAGACCGAATTCCGGCGTCGTGGTGGCGCCGAAGAAGACAAGCCCCGCCTTGCGATAGCGTGCAGCGAGCGTGCTGTCTTCAGACGCCACATGGCCTTTCCAGGCGACAGAACCCTGCGTGATCGGCGCGCCCTTGATGTCGACGGCGAGATCCTTGGTGGCGAAGGGCACACCGGCAAAGGGGCCATCGCCGAGCGGCTGCTCGAGCTGTTCATGGGCGAGTTCGGGGAAAAGCGCGGAGAAGCAGTTGATCTTCTCCTGTGCCCCTTCAGCGCGGCCAAGCGCGGGGTCCAGCAGCTCAGATGGCTTGACCTGTTTGGTGCGGACCAGATGGGCGAGGCCCAGCGCGTCATAGTCCTTGAATTCTTCGTCCATCAGATCATTCCCTCCGCTTTCGCGCAGTTTGGAACCTGTCGCCGCGAATGGGAAGGGCTTACGCGAGGACGACAGCCGTGCCGGAGACGGCGACCATCATCATCGAGCCGGACTGGCCGATGACCTGGTAGTCGAATTTCACACCCACGACGGCGTTGGCGCCGAGCCGTTCGGCATTGCGGATCATCTCGTCGATGGCACCGTCGCGCGTTTCGCGGATCGTCTTTTCGTAGGCGTCAGACCGGCCACCGACAATATTGGTGAAGCTGGCGAGAATATCCTTGCCGAGATGCGCGCCAATGATGACCTCGCCGCACACGATGCCCTTGTAGGCGGTGATGTCACGGTTCTGGATGGTGTGTGTGGTTGTGATGATCAAAGGAACCTCCGGTTAGACGGCAAAGCGGGTCTGGCCATATCTATACGAATCCCAACTGGAAAGCACCATGACGTGATGATTTGTCAGCGGCCGTGATTTGCTGACGGCGGTGTGCAGACCTAGACGGGCGGGTCAGACATTCAGGAGTTATCATCATGTTGAAGCCGCTTTCCCTTCTTATCCTTCGCCTGGGCACGGGTGGATTGATGGTCCTGTGGGGCATGATGAAGGTTGCCGCGCCTGCAAGCTCCATCGGCGTGTCACAAAAATACTATGGCGGGGCCCTGAACGCCGAGATGATCCAGATGCCGCTTGGCGCATTGCAGGTGGCGCTCGGCGTCGCGGTCATTCTCGGCCTATGGCGCAAAGTGACCTATCCGGCGGTTGCGGTCGTGATTGGTGTCGGCCTGGTGGCGATATGGAAGTATATCGTGGACCCGATGGGCCTCTACCTTCTGACAGAGGGTAACAATAATCCGCTCTTCTTCCCGTCACTGACGGTTTTCGGCGCCACGCTGGCGCTGATGGCGTTCCGTGCAGACGACGCGTGGAGCCTCGACGCGAAGTTGTTCAAGTAGGGCCTGTGGGCTGAATCTATTCGGCGGCTGTCTTCGCCCCGTCATCTTCCAGAACTTCCAGCATCTTGATGGCGCTGTCGGCGATGACGGTGCCCGGCGGGAAGATGGCGGTGGCGCCAGCAGCATATAGCGCGTCGAAATCCTGTTGCGGGATCACGCCGCCAACGATGATACGGGCGTTCGCCGCACCTTCATTGCCAAGGGCGCGTTTCAGTTCCGGCACCAGCGATAGGTGGCCGGCGGCGAGCGACGAGGCGGCAACGATGTCGACCCCGGCCTTGCGCGCATCGGCGGCGGCTTCTTCCGGCGTCTGGAAGAGCGGACCGATCTCCACGTCCCAGCCAAGGTCCATCAGGGCTGACGCGACGACCTTCTGGCCCCGGTCATGACCGTCCTGTCCCATCTTGGCGATGTAGATCTTGGGGCGGCGACCGTGTTTCTTTTCGAAAACGGCGGCGAGGGACTTGGCGTCCTCAGCCCGCGCATTGCCTTTGACGCCGCCGCCATAGACGCCCTTGATCGAGCGGATGATGGCGCTGTGGCGGCCCTGGCTGCGTTCGACCGCTTCGGAAATCTCGCCGACCGTTGCCTTGGCACGGGCGGCATCGACGGCGAGGGCGAGCAGGTTGCCCTCTGTGCCGGCAGCGGCCTCGGCGATCGCGTCGAGCTTGGCGGTGACTTCGGCTTCATTGCGGTCGGCTTTCAGGCGGGCCAGCTTGTCGAGCTGCATGCGGCGCACGGCAGCATTGTCGACCTTGAGGACCGGCACATCCTCGTCTTCATCGAGATGGAACTTGTTGACGCCGACCACGGTCTGCGTGCCGCTGTCGATGCGGGCCTGCGTATTGGCGGCGGCTTCCTCGATGCGCAGCTTGGGCAGGCCTTGCTCAATGGCCTTTCGCATGCCGCCCATTTTCTCGACTTCCTCGATATGGGCGAGGGCCTTGGCGGCAAGGTCGTGCGTCAGGCGCTCGACGTAGTAAGAGCCGCCCCACATGTCGATCGTCTGGCAGGCGCCGGCTTCCTGTTGCAGGAAGAGCTGTGTGTTGCGGCTGATCCGGGCTGAGAAGTCGGTCGGCAAAGCGAGGGCTTCGTCGAAGCTGTTGGTGTGCAGGCTCTGCGTCTGGCCGCCTGTGGCCGCGATGGCCTCAAGGCAGGTGCGGATGACGTTATTGTAGACGTCTTGCGCCGTGAGGCTCCAGCCAGAGGTTTGGCTGTGCGTCCGCAGGCTGAGGGATTTGACGTTCTTCGGCTTGAATTCCTTCTCGACCAGTTTCGCCCAGATCAGGCGGGCGGCGCGCATCTTGGCGACTTCCATGAACGTGTTCATGCCAATGGCCCAGAAAAAGGAGAGGCGCGGGGCAAACTTGTCGACATCCAGCCCGGCAGCAACGCCCGCGCGGATATATTCGATACCGTCGGCCAGCGTGTAGGCGAGCTCAAGGTCTGCCGTCGCGCCGGCTTCCTGCATGTGGTAGCCGGAGATGGAGATGGAATTGTATTTCGGCATGTTCTGCGACGTGTAGGCGAAGATGTCCGAAATGATCCGCATGCTGGGCTTGGGCGGATAGATATA
>NZ_JBBKXE010000064.1:0-5388 GCF_037969335.1 Hyphomonas sp.
AGGGAGGCGAGGGCGAAAGCAGTGATCGATTTCATGTTCATGCACCTGATCTTGCAGCGGCCATCAGCGGTCCGCAAGCTTCTGTTGCACAACGTCCCAGAAAATGGCGGCACTATCAATGCCGGACAGGGCCTTGATGGCCTGTATGCCGGTCGGAGATGTGACATTGACCTCTGTCAGTCGCCCGCCGATCACGTCGATTCCGGTCAGAACCAGCCCGCGCCGCTTTAGTTCCGGGCTGATGACATCGCAAATTTTGCGGTCCGCGTCGCTGAGGTCCGACTTTTCCGCCGTGCCGCCGACCACGAGGTTTGACCGCACCTGTCCCGCTTGCGGGCGGCGATTAATGGCACCCACAGGCTCGCCGTCGATCAGGATGATTCTCTTGTCGCCTTCGCTGACCGCAGGAAGGAAGCCTTGAACCATGACGGGTTCGCGCGACCGGGTGAAGAAGACTTCCAGCAGGGAGTCCATATTGGAATCGTCGGGCTTCAACCGGAACACGCCGGCGCCGCCATGGCCGTAAAGCGGCTTGATGATGATATCCTTGTGCGTCGCGCGAAACGCCAGGATGTCCCGCACGTCACGCGATACAAGCGTTGGCGGCATGATCTCGGGATAGAGCAGGGGGAATATCTTTTCCGGGCTGGAGCGGACACCTTCCGGATCGTTGACCACAAGGGTCTCGCCGGAAATCAGCTCCAGCAGGTGGCAGGCGGTAATATAGCTCATGTCGAAGGGCGGATCCTGCCGCATCAGGATGACGTCGAGATCCGTGGCCAGATCCAGTTTCACCGTCTCGCCGAACAGGCCGGGCGTTCCCTTGACCCGCTGGACCTTTGCCGGTCTGGCCCAGGCCGTTACCCGGCCTTGCTCATAGGACATGTGATCGGGCCCGTAGACGAACAGCTCGGCACCGCGCGCCTGTGCCACTTCGGCCAGCGCAAAGGTCGTATCGCCGTCAATCTTGACGTCTTCCAGCGGATCCATCTGGATCCCAACTCGCAATGTCATGAAACGCCCGCTCCCGTTTGATGCGGGCTGGGCAGTTACAGCTGCGCCGACCCGGTCAGTAGTTCACACCGAGCAATTCCGCATCGGTCTCGGTTCCATATGTAGGATTGGGCGTGGGATTGTAAGAGGGGCCCGCCTGTGTTGTCGGCGCGGCTGGCCGTTCGATGGGCTCCCGGATGCGGACATAGGATACGACCTGCTTCACGCCGCCGACAACGCTTGCCTCATGTGCGGCCCGTTTCAGTTCATCAGCAGTGCGCGCGGTTCCCATCAGGTACACGACGCGATCATAGGTTTCGATATTGTAGTTCAGGCTTTTCACGGTGCTTGAGCCGATCAGGCGCGTGCGCACGCGGCCTGAAATAATCTCGTCCGACACGTTCGCAATGAATCCACCGGCTGGCTGGATCTTGATCTCGTTGGCGACATCATGCGCCCGCGTTGACGTCCAGGCGATTCCTTCAGCCTCAACCCGGTCCTTCGGATCGTCGACACGGCCGGACAACAGGACGAGCCCACCGTTCACTTCGACATCCACTTCGCCAAATCGGTTGATGCTTTCAGACAGCAGTTTCGCCTTGATTTCGCCCGACGTTGTCGTGTCATCGACTGCTTCGCCCAACGTCTTGTCCTGAGCGGCGGCCAGGCTCACGGCACCAACCGCGCCGACAGCGGCGACGGCGCAGCCTCCGAGCGGCAGTGCAAGCAGGAGGGCGGCGGCGAGTCGCAGGGTCATGATATACACTCCAATGGCAGGCGGACCGGGAATCCGTAGAATTCAGACTGTTCCAGACTTACGGCGAAATTCTGGCACGGGGCAATAAAAACACTGCCGGGACTGCAATTGTCACGGCGTGTGCTCTCATGCGGGTTTGGGCTGGTTGTACTACCCCATGCATGATAACGTGTTTCAGCTAATAATAGAAGGAATTGAGACCCTGACTTCCAGCGCCCCGCGGACACTGCCCGCAAAGAGTGCCACACTTGAAGACATCCGGATCGTCGCCGAGGCTCTTGCCAAGGCGCTTGAGGATGACAAGGCTGAAGACCTCCTGTTCATTGACTTGGACGGAAAATCTTCCCTCGCCGATTTCATGATCATTGCGTCAGGCCGTTCCGGCCGGCATGTCGCAGCGCTTGCAGACCATCTTTCCCACCAGGTGAAGAAGCTCACTGGCCGTCCGGCCAATGTGGAAGGCATGCCGAATGCTGATTGGGTTCTCATCGACACGGGCGACGTCATTGTCCACCTGTTCCGTCCGGAAGTGCGAGAGTTCTACAATCTCGAAAAGATCTGGGCATCCGATACGAGTGCCCACCGCGCCATCCAGCACTAAGCACCGATGCGGCTGACAATTCTGTCTGTCGGTCGCCTGAAATCGGGCGCCGAGCGCGAGCTCTTTGACGAATATGTCAAACGGGCCCTCCCGGTTGCGCGCAGTCTCGGTTTTCGGGGCATCGAGGAGATCGAAGTCGCCAGCGGTGGCGGCCTCGACGCGGAAGCCGAGCGGATTCTCGCGAAGATTCCGGCGGGCGCCAATGTCATTCGCCTCGACGAGTTCGGTCGCAACACACCATCAGCTGATTTTGCCCGCCAGCTCGCGCGCCTGCGCGACCAGGGCGTACCCGATCTCGTGTTCCTGATCGGCGGTGCGGAAGGCTATGGTGACTCTGTCCGGCGCGCGGCGCCCGATACGATGGCATTTGGCGCGCAGACCTGGCCGCATCGCCTTGTCCGGGCGATGCTGGCCGAACAGGTCTATCGCGCCGTCTCGATCCTGGCGGGCATGCCCTATCACAAGGCTTGATGCTTGAGCTGGTAGGAGAAAAGTGAAGAGGCTCCGAAGCGTAACATGGGGGGACGCAGCTTCGAAGCCTCTTCGTAGATGGCCAGCGCTTGGGAGGGTTCAGTCGGGAGGGACTTTGCCAGCCATCTAAGACAATATACGCATCAGGGGCGCGTTCGGTTCCGAACGGACCCAAAAAAGGTTCAGCCGGCGAAAAGCGAAGGCGCAGGCGCCAGCGCCATTAGCAGCAGGGCGGCCGTAAACAGGCCCAGCGTGGTAACGGATGCTATTTTCGCAATTGCGTTTGAATGGCTCATGTCGGTCTCTTGTTCCGTCTGTCTGCACCCTAGATGGTGCGGCCTGTGCGTGATGAACACTCTCTGAATGGAATAGGTTCCATGCGAGGCGCGTATGAGACATTTTCGGGGCATGCGACGGCATGTGATTGATCCGGCCGCCGGGTCAGCCTAGACCGTCATCAGGGACGTAACTGACAGAAGGTGGGGCGCTGCATGGTCACGGCCGCGAAGGATTTCCTGAAAATCTACTGGCCGCTTGTCCTCGTGGCATTCGCGGGCCTGGTGTTGACGCTCATGTTGATGGATCCGGCGCCGCCCAAGACCATCAGGTTTGCGGCGGGTCCTCCCGGTGGAGCTTATTATACCTATGCCGAGCGGTATCAGCGCCTTCTCGGCGAACAGGACGTCAACGTCACCCTGATCCAGACGGCGGGCTCCGTCGAAAACCTGCGCCTGCTGGACGAAGGCAGTGTCGACGTGGCGCTGGTGCAGGGCGGTCTGGCCACGCCCGGCGACGCAGAGACGCTGCGATCCCTGGGTGGCCTCTTCCATGAGCCGTTCTGGGTATTCGTGCGCGATGAGGCGGGCGTCACGGATTTCGGCCAGTTGCGTGATCTTCGGATGGCCATCGGGCCGGACGGATCAGGGACGCGCCTTCTGGGTCTGGACCTGCAGGCTGAATTCGATGGCGTCTGGCCGCCTGCATCCCGCAACAGCCTGTCCGGGATTGCGGCCGCTAATACCCTGATCGAAGGCAAGCTCGACGCCGCCGCCTTTGCCGCCTCGCCGGACGCCGCCTATGTCCAGACGCTTTTGCGCGCGCCGGGCATTTCCCTCCTGCCGTTTGAGCGTGCCGAGGCGCTGTCGCGGCGCCAGCCGGCGCTTGCCGCCGTTGTCCTGCTCCGCGGCGTGGTCGATATCGGCGCCGACCTGCCAGCCCATGACGTGTCCCTCGTTGCGCCTGTAGCCCAGCTGGTTGTCAGGAAGTCGCTGCATCCGGCCATCGAGGCGCTGCTGGTCGATTCGGCCTCCGCCATTCACCAGGATGGCAGCCTGTTTGCGCGGGCGGGTGCGTTCCCGGATCCCGACACGACCGACCTGCCGGTCAGCCGTCAGGTCCAGCGCTATTATGCGAACGGCCCATCCTTCCTGCGTCGGTATTTCTCGTTCGACCTGGCCAACTTCCTCGACCGGGCATGGATCCTCGCCATCCCGCTCCTGACGCTACTCTTCCCGCTGGTAAAGGTTGCGCCGCCAATCTATCGCTGGCGGGTGCGCCGCAAGATCTACATCTGGTACAAGGACCTGCGCGACCTTGAGGCGCGCGGTCGGGACATGCCGACAAAGGAGGAACGCGCCGTCATCACCGACGAGCTGGAAGACCTGCAGGTCGAAATCGGCGAACTCGACGTGCCGCTGTCCTATACCGACGACCTCTACCGCCTCCGCAACCATGTCGAATTCGTCAAGCATCTCCTGATGAACACACGCCCGACACCGGGCCTCGGCGCCTAGCCCAGCCCGGCCTGCTTCACAGCTGACGCATAGGTGCGCGAGACCGGCGCGGCCTTGCCGGATTTCAGGACGAGAAAGAGCTTCCCGCCCTCGCGCCGCGTATCGGCTACCCCATCCTTGGCCACCCACCACGACCGGTGCGTCTGCAGCCCGTCGGTCCCGCCGAGATCGCGCATCGCATCGGCCAGGCGCATCAGGATCAATTCTTCGCCCAGGCTCGTATGGACACGCAGGTAGTGGTCTTCCGATGACACGGCCCACAGGTCGGCTGTGCGGTACCTGACCGGAAGCCGCTGCATGAACTGCGCAATCACGTCCTGGGCTTCATTGGCTTCCAGCAGGGGCGTCGCCGCCTGCGCGCGCGCGAGGATAGCGCCACCCGTCACCATCACCACGCACACCGCGTAGACATAAAGGTACTGGATGGGCAGTGCGCCAGGTGACACACGGGCGCCAAGCAGGAGGAAAAAGGCGATCAGCGAAGCAGTGACGGGCAGCGCGATCAGCCCCGCCGACAGAGCGACCCGGACAACGAGATTCTGCTGCGCGAACCGTCGCTCGAAGACGGCCGGAATGATCCATATCGCCGACACGCCACCCACGCTCATCGTCACGAGCCACATCACAAACCGCAAGGCGGGATGCACGTTGAAATCATACACACCAAACCAGGTGAACAGCGCGGCAAGCCCCACCAGGACAGCGGCAGGCCGCAGAAACTGCTTCAGTCGCTCTGTCATGTCGGCAAAGCCCCCTGCATTTCGCGCTTCGTG
>NZ_JBBKXE010000065.1:0-6381 GCF_037969335.1 Hyphomonas sp.
CGATACAACCTGAAATCGTCGATAAAATATTTTCTGGCTCCTCAGGGAACCGCAGAGTCATGACGTTATTTCGCGAAGTTCAAAAAGTGCCAATAACTCGAGATGTAGTTGAAGCAGTAGCAAGGCAGAAGGACTTTATGCGGCGCTTAAGAGCCGACAATGGTAAGGGTACGAGAGATCATCTCGCTTCTGTAGGCATACTGCTTTTATCAGGACAGTTTGACCATGATCTTATCGATGAGTTCCAGCTACCGTTCTGCGATGGAAGCGAATTCATTTCTTATCGACCTGTTGGCAGCTCGGAGCGTGCAGCAGCCGAATATGCAGGACTACCCGCATTGGCAGACAACGACACTGACGACGTACCCAATGGTCCAATTGCAGAAGAGAACCAACAGTGAAAAGCTCTGAGCTTTTAAAGGTTCTGCGAAACGAAGGCGCGCTGCCTTTCGTAGAAAGGTATATGTTCGACGGGTACGCTTGGTGCTGCCCGACACGAACTGGACGAGAATATTCAGACGTAAAAGCAGAAATCAGCAAAGTCTTTCGAATAGCGCCTTCGGACGTAGCCATTGTTGGAAGTGCCAAGTATGGCTTTAGCATGTGTCCCGATAACAAGTTCAAAAAGTTTGATAATTCGAAGTCGGACATTGATGTTGTCATTGTTTCTCGCGGATTATTCAACTCGACTTGGAAGCACCTACGCCAAGCGTATTTCAGCGGTGAAATTTCCCTAAAGAACATGTACCAGGGTGATATCTTCCGACGGTTCATTATGGTCGGAACCAATGAGTATTTCGACACGATCTATCTTAGGGATTTGATGACATTATTAGAGAAGACGCGGAAACTAGCATCAACACACTTGGGCCTGTCTCAAACATTGAAGATACGAGTCTACTCATCTTGGTCAGATGTAAAATCGTATCATTTTTGGAGCGCTCAAAAACTTGGAGAGACCCATGGGATTCAACAATGAAATTCAGCCCTATCGAGCAAATATCTCTGAGCTCGTTACAAGGCTTCGAGCGTCAGAATTCTATGTAGATCGCTCCTTTCAACGCAGACTAGTGTGGACGGACAAACAAAAGGTCCGGCTCATTGAGACCGTGCTCATAGAGTACCCGATGCCCGAGATATATCTCTGGGAGAAAGCTCCCGATCCTGACACCGGACAACAAAAATTTAGTATCGTTGATGGCCAGCAGAGGCTCTCGACACTTCGCCAGTTTCTAAACAACGAGTGGCCTCTGAAGAAGTCTTATTTGGACGCTGAACGACGCGGTGCTGACTTTGCTGATCGCTACTGGAAAGACCTTTCTGCGGCACAAAAGACGCAAATTTACCAATACAATATCAATGGACGACGCATACCAAGTGACGTACCTGAACAACAAATCAGGCGCATATTTGCTCGGTTAAACGAAACAGATCGATCACTAAATCCTCAGGAAATGCGCAATGCTACTTTTAATGGCGCGTTCCTAGAAGCATCAATCAAAGTGGCCGAGTGTGATGAGATGAAGGCTTTGAAAATCTTCTCCCTGAATCACGTTCGCAGAATGTTGGACGTCGAATTCGCCAGTCAGTTGTTGGGCTTTGAACGACTTGGGATTGCTAGCGATACGCCAGAGAGCATGAATGAACTTTACGACAAATACAGTGGTCAGTATCGAAAGGCGAAGAGCGACATCCAAAATGTTCGAGCTAGCCTCAAACTGATAGCGGAAATTTTCGGCGATACTAATGTCCGCGAAATGTTTGAAAGTCAGAATAATATTTATACTCTGCACTCTCTTTTTGAGGTTGAGCCCGCTCGAGAAGTCGCCACTTGGCAAAAAGTGCTGAGCGCCTTCGCCAATGAATATAAGGCCACAGCAAAAGCAGCCGCCGACGAGGCAGTTGATGAAAACATCTCGGAGTTCAGAAAAGGTGCAAGCTCAAGAACTCGAAGCGCAAGCAGTCGCTTACAACGCGTCGTAGGCCTTAGAAGTTGGATTCGAACTTACCTGGGTGAGCCAATCAAGGAAGGGTAAATAGAGGACGGCAGCGGAGAGGGCATTGTCAGGAGAACCGGGCTTGAGACGGCGCGTTTTGGCGATTGACCTTAACACATGTCAGAAAATCCATCCTACTCTTTCCAAACTTCGCCCGAGATCATCCAACCGCACCAACAAATAATCAAACGTTTGCGCTCGCATGAAAATCAAAGACCTGCCTGCCCCCATTACCGCTGCGAAAGCTGATTGGCTGCCGGGAACAACTTGGGTCGGATTTACGCCTACTGGAACTGGGCCTGATGCTCGAGAAAAGTGCCAGACAACGATCAACCGACAAGTCGATGGCGGATACGTTATCGAGAGAATTACCGATAAGTTTGGTGACCCAAATCCAGATTTCGTTGATTCCGAGCGCGTTAAACGAGAGCGAGATGAGCACGCGAAGTTTGCCGACTCATTGGTCTCCATTCATCGATTACGCCACTCCTCACGACCCCTAGTCGAGATTATCGGGCCTGAGGAGTTTGATGCACTTCAGAATGTCTGGTCTGCGAATGGTGACCGCAATCGTTGGTCAGTCGCTTTCCCTATTGTCGAAACATTTGAGATCGTTGGTGCACCCAAAGCGCGCGACGTGTTTTCGAAAGATGTGTTTGCACGCCACTTCGCACGTTCAACAGCTACTCTGCGTTCATTGGACGATGCAGCGAGAGATCAACTCGCAGAGTTGGAAATAGTATCGCGGCCAGCTCCAAACCTTTGGGTTCTACTTGAAGACGAGGCAGCTATGGCTGAGCTTTCAGACTCGGACCCAGGCATCGATAGGATGATAGCAGATGACCTGCTCATCGCGCTTGAGGGAGAGACGGAAGAACGCAGGGGCCAGGCTCGTAAACGCGCCTCATGGATAGCGAACAGGTTTATTCTTGAGCGCAGACGACTGAGCCAGATGCGCTGTGACGATTGCAGCTTTGATCCGTCTTTGCTGCCGAGCATCCCTGCAAACCGGGTGCGGTCCTGCTTTGACGTTCATCACAAAGACCCACTCGCCGAAGGCGTGAGGCTAACCACTACTGCCGACTTCGCCTTGCTCTGTCCGACCTGTCATAGGCTTGAGCACATCCGGCTTGACGTGGATCGCGCATAGATCAAGCCTCTAATATTTTGGAAAATCGATTGCAATCAATTGCAATTTTCTGGGGACGGCCGAGGCCCTTGTGATGACGAGCTGTCTAAACGGACGTGTGTTTTCTCGTTCCCGTTAGATGTTCCAATAACACTTGCGCGAGGAGGCAAAAACCCTAGAATAAACAATAACTTCAATGGTATTTTGACATGTTCCAATCTGGCATCCCATCCCTTCCTCTCCGCCAGCAACTGTTTGCAACAGTTTTAAGCAATAAAAACAATGCAATAGTCCGGCGTCGTTTTCGAATGTAGGACACCAGCCGCAGAAATTGTAGGACAGCTGGCACGATGTCACTTCTGTTGGACTAGCGCCTCCCGTTTCGTCACTTTCGGATTCGACAAATAATTTCCGGTGGATAGTTATCCGATTCCCATTGTTCCCGTTTCGTGCTCGTGATTTGAATGATGAATGGACGATGTTCAAACAGCTATCTATGTCGCGATACGAACTTCGCCTCGCCGGCTGCGTGTGGCGTTAGCGAGCAAGAACCCAACTGAGGGTGACGAGGCAACGAACCAGCTTGTTGATCGCATCGTGAAAGCGCTTGAGCAGTACGACGTCGTTCTCATTGAACGTGAGCCTGAGAACTTCAGCGCCAATTGCGGTCATCCGCAAATGTGACGCCCTCCCACGCGCAGCTGATAAGGACCCATCACGCTCTGTTTCGGCGGCAAGTCCATTGAGAATGTTTGGCTAAAGTTTTCGGTTCGCATCCGCAAACTCGCCAACCCATTGCAAGAAGAGATCGCGGGTACTCTCTTCGCCATAAGCTTCTGCGACATGCCGACTAGCGGCTACGAATGACTTCTTCTTAGCTCCCTTGATCTCAACACTTCTTTCTTCTGCCAGGAGATAGAGACGAGCTATGGCATCGGCCACACGCCATGAGAGAGACTTTCGAGCCGTTTCCATGTCCTGAATCCACTGAGGATTTGGCTTTTTCGCGGTTGGTTTGCGAGCAGGTTTCGCCGGAAATGTGGCCTGCAACAATTCATCCGTTGTCGTACTCTTCAGGCGTTCAAGAAACGCACGCATTTCAGGTTCATTCAACTTGTATTTTCCGCGCGTGAGTCGTCGCAGTACATCTGCCAATTCGATCTCGGTCATACGCCAACTTTCTCAGACAGCTCTAGTGCGGCAGCTCTCAAACGCTTTTGTATCGGTCCGCTTCCTCTCGACTTCCGATATGCTAGATCGAATGTCATGTCACCACTTGCGTTGGGTTTAGCTGGACCCGCGATCATGAGCTTCGAAAACGGGATCGTTGCGTCCAAAACTTCTACCGCACCGCCATTTGAGGCGCTCGACCGAAGCTCAACTTCGATATCCGATCTTTCATTTCCTTGGACGCCGTTCATGATCGCCAACCTCCTTATTTTGCTCGCGTCTTCCGAAACCTTAGAAAGAAGCAAATCCAACAAAGAAAGGCCGTACGTCGCGAAACGGTCCGGCCTGACCGGAGACAGAACATGGCTCGATACGCTGAGAGCGAGCTCCGTCATCAGTGTTGCACCAGGGTTTACGTCAATAGCCACATAATCGTACTGGCGTTCGCAATAGGCAACAAACTGACGAAAGCGGACCCAACGTTCCGAGTTTCGTTCGAACCGCTGATGCTGCTCCCCTAAGAAATAAGTTATCACCTCAAACGTGCCCGGAATGAGGTCAATTCTTGGTTCAAGCGGCTTCACAGATTTTAGTGGAACGATACACTTCTCTAACATTCTCTTCAGTTGGCTATCGCTGGGGTACTCGGACAGATCTCCAAACCCTCTGAAGATTGACATGATATTCTTGCTGGCACCGAACGCCTTCATCATATCATTTTCGGATAGAAGTAGCTGCGTGAGATTATGTTGCGGATCGAGGTCTATCAAAAGGACCGATTTGCGCTCAGTTTCGTGAATACAGCCGAATAGGTTTGCCGTGAGAACTGTTTTTCCGACACCGCCCTTCAGATTTAGCATCGTTATGACCGGCGCTTTCCTGTGATCGTATAGGCGCCTTGTGGCTTCCAAGAATTCGATCTTCTTGCGTCCGGAAAGATTGCGATTAATCGCAATTCTTAAAGTGTCGTCGACGTCGCCTGGAAAATCGTCAGGTACACTCACGTTGCCAAAAGAGATCAGAACAATTGGCGTTGCATGATCGAAAGCATATTGGATCTCCGTTCGTACCCAGTCCGACTTCACAGAATATTTCGTGAGGATAAAGACAGCGCATCGACTACTACGTAGCTGCGGGAAAATCGCCTCGGTCAGCCGCTCGCCCACACGAATTTCCTCGTCATACCATGTCTCCATCCCGGCATCTTCCAAGACGCGAACGACACGCTTCAGACGGGATTTGTCCTCGTGCGCATAGCTAATGAAAACGTGTGGCACCTCTGCTCCTTCGCGACCTATTTAACCGTACGGTGAAATGAGAGTCCTGCAACCTAATAAAGAACGGCGTGCACCCGTTGTCGGGGAGAGCGAGCATTTCCGTCTCACACGATATCCAGACTGTAGTTCGCAGGTCACCGACGGGTTGCCGTCCAAGTACGGGTACAACTGGGTTTGGAACGCCGGAAAATATCGAGGCTACGGGGTCAGGTATCAGGTTTAATCCTAAGACTTCGTCCGTATGGCGGCAGCGACGAATTCTGTTATCTTCATTCAAGCTGACGGAGTGCGTCGAGCGGTCCACTGATGGTGAGGAATTTGAATGAAAGTCTTTAGCTGGAACTACGTTGGCGCAGCAATGCTGCTGGCTTTCCTGTCTGGATGCGCAGATCCAATCTCTTCAATCGAACCGGTTGGTGAGACAAGCGCGGCAGCGAACGACCCAACGTCCTGGCAGATCACTGAAATCTATTGGTCTGACGCTGATAGCGGCCGCATCAACGGAGAACGCTTTCGACTGTCAGATATCGATGCTCCCGAGACTGGTGGCGTAGGTGCAGCCATAGGTGGCGCGAAGTGTGAGAAAGAACGTGAGCGCGGCTTTGATGCAAAGGAGTTCGTCGTCGAGTTCACTCGCAACAAGGAACTCCGGATCACCCATACGTATGGATATGACAAGATGCCAGAACCTCGCCTTTTGATAGATCTTACGGCTGACGGCGAAGACGTTGCTCAAAGCGGTATCGATGCCGACTTCCTTCGTCCCTGGCCCCACGATGGAACGAAGGCATTAGCTCCGAAACCGGAT
>NZ_JBBKXE010000066.1:0-3668 GCF_037969335.1 Hyphomonas sp.
TGGTCCTGAAGTATGCGGGCCGCATAGGCGACAGCATCTTCCGGCGTGACAGAACCATCTGTGTCGATGTCGAGCGTCAGCTTGTCATAGTCCAGCACGGTGCCTTCGCGCGTGTCTTCGACCAGGTACGCAACGCGGCGGACAGGGCTGTAGATCGCGTCAATCGGAATGTAGCCGATCGGGGCATCTTCGGGACGGTGCGCATCGGCAGGCACATAGCCCTTGCCGGTGGCGACAGTGAATTCCATGCGGACTTCCGCGCCCTCGTCGAGCGTACAGATGACGAGGTCAGGGTTCAGCACCTTGCTGTCAGCTGGCGTTTCGATCTGGCCGGCTTTGACTTCGCCCGGACCTTTCGCCTTCAGCACCATGCGCTTGGGCGTATCGGATTCCATGAAGATGGCGACCTGCTTCAGGTTCAGCACGATCGTGGTAACGTCTTCGCGGACACCCGGGATCGCAGAGAACTCGTGAACAACGCCGTCGATCTGCACGCCAATGATGGCGGCGCCCTGAAGCGACGACAGGAGCACGCGGCGCAGCGCGTTGCCGAGCGTCGTGCCGTAGCCGCGCTCAAGCGGCTCGATGACCAGCTTTGCTTTCCGCTTGGTGTCATATCCAGCCTGAACCACAGGACGGTTCGGGCGGATCAGCTCTTTCCAGTTGCGGTCGTTGACGGAGATAAGTTCTTTGTCAGCCATGGGCGACTTTCCTTGAAAGCGGCAAGCGGCGCAAAGTGCGCCGCAGGAAATGGTTTAATTAGACGCGGCGGCGTTTCGGCGGGCGGCATCCATTGTGTGGGATCGGCGTCGTGTCATTGATCGACGTCACCGTCAGACCAACAGCCTGAAGCGCACGCAGCGCGCTCTCACGACCTGAACCCGGTCCACGCACATTCACTTCAACCGTCTGGAGGCCGTGCTCCTGGGCTTTCTTCGCAGCGTCTTCAGCAGCCATCTGCGCAGCATAAGGCGTCGACTTGCGCGACCCTTTGAAGCCCACGACACCCGAAGACGACCAGGAAATCGCGTTTCCCTGTGCGTCGGTGATCGTGACCATCGTGTTGTTGAAGCTCGAGTTCACATGAACGATACCAGTGGTAATGTTCTTGCGCTCTCTGCGGCGGACTCGTGTGGTTGTATCGCGGGCCATGTCGGTCTGATCCTATTTCTTCTTGCCGGCGATCGGCTTGGCCGGGCCCTTGCGGGTACGGGCATTGGTGTGGGTGCGCTGGCCGCGGACAGGCAGCTTGCGACGATGGCGCAGGCCGCGATAGCAACCCAGGTCCATAAGGCGCTTGATGTTCATCGACGTGTCGCGGCGAAGGTCGCCTTCGACCATGTAGCCGCCATCAATCGCTTCACGAATGCCAATGACTTCAGCGTCCGACAGTTCAGCGACGCGGCGAGTAGGATCAATGCCCACTTTTTCAATAATTTCGCGTGCCATCGCCGGACCAATACCGTGAATATAACGCAGCGCGATTTCTACGCGCTTATTGGTCGGGATGTTAACGCCTGCAATACGGGCCAAAGCCGTTACTCCTGAAGCGACTGTTTCAAACATAAAGAGCGCAAGGGGGCGGATCCCGCCCCGTCGCGCACTGGCGATTAAGCCTTAAGCTAAGAGAAGAGGCTTATACCCCTGCAATTTTCCGCGTCAACAGCGGAATCCCAGCTTTAGGCGGTCTGTTTCAGGGCCGTGTCAATTTCGGACGCGACCGTGTCGATTTCACCCATTCCGTCGATTTCGACCAGTACGCCGCGTTCGGCATAGATCGGCAGCAAGGGCGCTGTATCTTCATAGTATTTTTCGAGCCGGCGCGAGAAGGTTTCCGGATTGTCGTCCTTCCGGCCCTGCTCCTCGAACCGCTTGGTCACACGGCTCAGCAGCTTGTCATCGTCGACCAGCATGCGGATCACGAGATCCACGGCACTGCCGCGCGATTCCAGCAAAGCATCCAGTGCCTCGGCCTGGCCGACCGTGCGTGGAAAACCATCGAAGATGAAGCCCGGCGCACCGGCCTGCACTTCCAGCTGCTCGTCGATCAGGGCAATCACGATCTCATCCGACACGAGGCCGCCCTCGTCCATGATCTGGGCAACGCGCTCGCCGAGCTCAGAGCCTGAGGCGCGCGCAGCGCGCAACATGTCGCCGGTGGAAAGCTGGACGAATCCGCGCTCCTCCACGAGACGTTTGGCTTGTGTACCCTTTCCGGCCGCGGGCGGCCCGAATAGTATCAAATTCATTTCTTACGGCCCCCGAGCTTCGACTTCTTGATCATGCCTTCATACTGGTGCGCGATCAAATGCGACTGAATCTGCGTGACCGTATCCATTGTTACAGAAACCACAATGAGTAGAGATGTCCCACCTATATAAAACGGGATCTCGGGGAAATAGCGGCGCAGGAGCTCGGGAAGGATACAGACGAAGACCAGGTAGAGGGCACCGATCGTGGTCAGGCGCGTTAGGACATAGTCTATATAGGCCGCTGTGTTGGACCCCGG
The DNA here is from genome assembly GCF_037969335.1 of Hyphomonas sp. Classification (GTDB taxonomy): domain Bacteria; phylum Pseudomonadota; class Alphaproteobacteria; order Caulobacterales; family Hyphomonadaceae; genus Hyphomonas. Next base: position 2,510 of record NZ_JBBKXE010000066.1, read on the forward strand.
ACGGATGCCGGGAATGAACCCGCCATACTTGCGCAAATTGTCTGCCGTCTCTTCCGGATTGAACATGATCGACGTGTAGAAGAAGCAGAAGAAGGCAATCAGGACGGCCTGCGTGATGATGTAGGTCCACGAGCCCGGCGAGAAGTGAGTCGCCAGAACGCCCAGAATACCGCTGCCGCCGCCGTCCACCGCGTTGCCACCGAGGAAACCGATCGCCGTCATCGGCAGCATCAGCAGGGCCGAAGCGAAGATCGGTGGAATAACGCCCGACGTGTTGATCTTGAGCGGCAGGAAGCTGCGCTGGCCTTGCGCGAAGCCTTGCGACTGCTGGCGCTTGGGATACTGGATCAGCAATCGCCGCTGCGAGCGCTCCATGAACACGATGAACATGACCAGGGCGATGACCATGGCTGCGATGGCAATCACGAAGACGATGTTCACCGATGTAGTACGCGCTTGCGTGATCAGGTTGAAGATCGCGCGCGGCAGCTCGGCCACGATGCCCGCGAAGATGATCAGCGAGATGCCGTTGCCGATGCCACGTGCGGTGATCTGCTCACCCATCCACATCAGCAGCATGGTGCCGCCGGTCAGCGTCACGACGCCGGTCAGGATGAAGAACCAGGGCGCGATGCCCTCGATGCGGACGGCCGACAGGCCGCCTGCAATGGCGAAGGACTGAACCAGCGCGAACGCGAGCGTCAGGTAGCGGGTGTACTGGTTGATCTGCTTACGGCCCGATTCGCCCTCTTTCTTGAGTTTTTCAAGCGTAGGCGACGCAGACGTCATCATCTGGATGATGATCGACGCGGTGATGTAAGGCATCACGTTCAGGGCGAAGACGCCCATCCGCTCGACGGCGCCGCCGGCAAACAGGTTCATCGATCCGAGAATGCCGCTGGACTGGCTGGCGAACAGGCTCGCGTATTGCGATGGGTCGAGGCCGGGAATCGGGATGAACGTGCCTAGCCGGTACAGGACGAGAATCGCCAGCGTGAACAGGATCCGGCTCTGGAGGTCCTTGGCTTTCCCGAAGCTCGCAAAATTGACGTTGCGAGCCATTTGTTCTGCAGCATTCGCCATCGGCCGTTCAGCCTCCCTGAAAAAGCGTTCGCCGCCAAAATCGGCGGCGAAACAGTGTTTGTGAAGGGGTGTCGAA
>NZ_JBBKXE010000067.1:0-36058 GCF_037969335.1 Hyphomonas sp.
CCCCCTTCCCAAACGGGCCTAAATCCGCCATAAGCCGCCCCTTGAGGCGAATATCGTCCTGAATCCCCTGCTGGACGACATCCCGGCACCGGACACCAGGTCCCGATCTCTCCCCGAACCCCCGCGTCCATGAGGCCGCAATACGTTGAAACCCTTCGCCTTTTGGCGATATTATCGAAAGAGACCCGATGTCGATTACGGCTGAAAAGAAACAGGAACTGATCAAGAAATTTGCCATCAAGGCAGGTGATACAGGCTCCCCGGAAGTCCAGGTAGCGATCCTGACGGAACGCATCAACAACCTGACCGACCACTTCAAGACCAACAAAAAAGACAACCACTCCCGCCGCGGCTTGCTGACCATGGTCGCCACGCGCCGGAAGCTCCTTGACTATGTCAAAGGCAAAGATGACGCGCGTTACCAGACGCTCATCACGGAACTCGGCATCCGCCGCTAGGTCCGACAAAACAAGCCTGCCGGGCAATAGGGCCGCGGCGGGCTTTTCGTATGTGAAAAGAAAGAAACCGAAATGTTCAACAAACACTCCGTGTCGCTGGAATGGGCGGGACGCACGCTGACAATTGAGACGGGCCATGTGGCACGTCAGGCTGACGGCGCCGTTATGGTCACTTATGGGGACACCTCGGTCCTCGCGACCGCCTGCTTCGCCAAGTCGGCAAAGCCCGGCCAGGACTTCTTCCCCCTGACCGTCAACTATATGGAAAAATATTACGCTGCAGGCCGCATCCCAGGCGGCTTCTTCAAGCGTGAAGGTCGCCCGACCGAAAAAGAGACGCTGACCTCGCGCCTGATCGACCGTCCGATCCGCCCGCTCTTCGTCAAGGGCTTCAAGAACGAAGTCCAGGTCGTGCTGACCTGCATGTCCTACGATCTCGAGAATGATCCGGATATCCTCGGTATGATCGGCGCGTCCGCCGCGCTCGTCCTGTCCGGCGCCCCGTTCATGGGCCCCATCGGCGCTGCACGCGTTGGTTACAAGGATGGTGAGTACATCATCAACCCAACCATCGATGAGCTCGAAGAATCCGAACTCGACCTCGTCATGGCCGGCACAGCCGATGCCGTGATGATGGTGGAATCGGAAGCCTATGAATTGTCGGAAGACGTCATGCTCGGCGCTGTCATGGCTGGCCATGAAGCCATTCAGCCCATCATCGATGCAATCATCGATCTGGCCGAAAAAGCCGCCAAGGAGCCATTCGAGTTCGAAGCGGAAGACCATTCCAAGGAACTCTCGGCGATCCAGAAGCTCGTCGGCAAGGACCTGTCCAAGGCCTATTCATTGACCGAAAAGCTGGAACGCCAGTCGGCCGTGGGCGCTGCCCGCGACACCGCCAAAGCGGCCCTCGTCGGTTCCGAAGACGCACCGGGCGAAATGACCGCCGACACGTTCAAAGCCGCTTTCAAGGAAGCCGAAGCCAGTGTGGTTCGCGGTGACATCCTGAAAACCGGCAAGCGTATCGACGGACGTTCGCTCGATCAGGTCCGTCCGATCGAAGCCCTCGCCGGCTTCCTGCCACGTACGCACGGCTCGTCGCTGTTCACACGTGGTGAGACGCAGGCGATCTGCGTGACAACCCTCGGCACCAGCGATGACGAACAGTTCATCGACGGTCTCGGTGGCACGTCGAAGTCGAAATTCATGCTGCACTACAACTTCCCGCCCTATTCGGTCGGCGAAACAGGCCGCATGGGCGGCACCAACCGTCGCGAAACCGGACACGGCAAGCTTGCCTGGCGTGCGCTCCAGGCTGTCCTGCCTGACCATGCCGAGTTCCCGTACACGATCCGCCTCGTCTCCGAGATTACCGAGTCCAACGGCTCGTCCTCGATGGCAACCGTTTGTGGCTGTTCGCTCGCGATGATGGATGCCGGCGTGCCGATCACCCGTCCCGTGTCGGGCATCGCCATGGGCCTGATCAAGGAAGCCGACGGCATTGCCGTCCTTTCCGACATCCTCGGCGACGAAGACCACCTCGGCGACATGGACTTCAAGGTCGCAGGTACCGAAAAGGGCCTGACCTCGCTGCAGATGGACATCAAGATCGCTGGTATCACCAAGGACATCATGAAGACGGCGCTCGAGCAGGCCAAGGGTGGGCGCATGCACATTCTCGCCGAAATGGCGAAAGCCCTCGACACGTCCCGCGATGCCCTGTCGGAAAACGCACCTCAGATGGAAATCATGAAAGTGCCAACCGACAAGATCCGTGACGTCATCGGTTCCGGCGGCAAGGTCATCCGCGGCATCGTTGAAGAATCCGGTGCCAAGGTGAACATCGATGACGACGGCACGGTGCAGATTTCTGCCCTCGACCGCCCGGCCATCGAGAAAGCCATGAAGATGATCAAGGAGATCACCGCTGAAGCCGAGATCGGCGAAATCTATCAGGGCACGGTTGTTGGCCTGAAAGACTTCGGCATCTTCGTGAACTTCTTCGGTCCCAAGGATGGCCTGGTGCACGTGTCGCAAATGGCGAACGAGCGCATCGGTCACCCGAAGGAACTCGTCAAGGAAGGCGACAAGGTCTGGGTCAAGCTCATGGGCTTCGATGACCGTGGCAAGGTCCGCCTGTCGATGAAAGTCGTGGACCAGGCAACCGGCAAGCAGCTCGAAGGCGCAGCTGGCGAAGAATAGACTTACAGTTTCCTGTAAGTGACCGATCAGGGCCGTCCTTCGGGGCGGCCCTTTTTCTTTGCGAAAAGGCCCGGAACCAAAAGCGAAGAAAGATACACAATTCTGTATCCGGACTAAATTTCATTGACATGGAAGTGTCGCAAAAGTATTGTGACATTTATGTTACAGACACGTTACAGATTTATGTCATTGTCGGCGCTGGCCATTGCGGCGCTTACATTGCCAGCCGCGGCAGTCTCCACATGCGATCTCGCGGATGGACTTTCGCTGGATCCATCTGTCTTCAATCAGGAAGTCAGCGCCTGCTATGGCGGCCAGGGCGATTCGCAACAGGACGCCCGGCTTGAGCACCAGCTGATTGACGCCACCGACCGCGTCCGCGCCGACGAGAACAAAGCCGCGCTCGTGCCGCTGGCGTCGCTCGAACAGGCCGCCCGCATCCACGCCATGGACATGGCGGCCCGCAATTATGCCGGACATGCCGATCCCGAAGGCCGCAGTCATCTCGAACGCGTTCGCATGATTGACCGCACCGTGCTGATCGGCGCTGCGGGTGCCAACATTGCCATCGTCGAAGGCGAGCATGACGCCGACGCCCTGTTTGGCGCTCTCCGCCACGATCCCGTCAACGCAGACAACATGACCCGCAGCGCCTTCACGCACACAGGTATCGGTGTCGCGACGGGCAATGGCCGGACCTATATTGTCCAGCTCTTCGCGCGCGTCGACGGCCAGCTCCAGGCGCCCCTGCCCGTGCACATTTCCGGAAACGAGAACATCCGCGCGACCTTCGAGGACAAGCGCCTCCAACCCGTGGCCTGGCGCCTGACTTCACCTGAGGGTGACACGATCGCACGCGGCTACGGCTCGACAATGACCGGTTCGCTGCAGCCCGGCCAACAGGCCTACCTCACGCTGGACATTGCCCGCAACAATACCGAATTCGCGATACGCGGTCCGATTGTCACCGGCCAATAGCGGCAGCGCCGCACGACACAGTCACGGCCCGGTCCCTTCGCGGGGGCCGGGCTTTTACGTTGCAGCCTCTGACAGGACACGCGCAACCGCAGTAATGGACCGGGACACGTCGTCCTCATCTGTCCGCCAGCTCACCACACTGACACGCATCGCCCGAACACCGTTCCATGTCGTTCCCGAGAAAAACGCCTCTCCGCCAGCATTGGTCCGGCGAATGATCTCGTCCGTGAAGGCATCATTCTCCGCGTCGGTCGCACCGGCGCGCTCAAACCGGACAAGCCCCTGGTTCAGCACCGGCACATTCAGGGCGCGGGCACCCGGCAAGGCACCGAGGCCGCTCACGAGTTCCGCACAATATCGGCAGCAGCGCTCCACCAGGTCCGCCACACCGGCGCGGCCAAGTTCCCGCAGCGCCGCATAGACCGGAACCGCGCGCGCCCGGCGCGACAATTCAAAATTCCAGTCTGACGGATCCCGCACATCCGGGCTGGGCGACAGATAGGCCGCCCCCTTGGCAATCGCCGCACGGTGCGCGCTCGCATCGCGCACAAAGGCCATGCCGCAATCATACGGCACGTTCAGCCATTTGTGTCCGTCCGTCGCCCAGCTGTCGGCCAGGTCGATCCCATCCGTCAGTGCGCGATAGGCGGGCGACGTTCGCGCGAACAGCCCGAAGGCGCCATCGACATGCACCCAGGCGCCCGCCGCCTTCGCAATCGGGATCAACGTCGCAAAATCGTCGAACGTCCCGACATTGAGGTCCGCAGCATTGAGGCAGAGTATGGTCGGGCGCGCCGGACCCGACAGTTTGTCGGCAAGATCCTCGGCCAGCATGTTGCCGAATTCACCCGTGGCGACGCTTTCCATGTGCGCCTCGCCCATGCCGAGATAGCGCACGGCAGCGTCCACCGTGTTGTGACGGTTGGCACTCGTCAGGATGCGGATGGGTGGCGCGCCGTAAAGTCCGTCACGTCCAACATCCCAGCCCGCCTGCTCCAGTACGGCATGCCGGGCCACGGCCAGCGCCGTGACATGCGCGAGCTGGCAGCCTGTCGTAAACGCGAACGAACATTCCGGCGGCAGGCCGAACAGGTCCTTCAGCCACTCGCCGGTGATTTCCTCGATGATCGTCGTCGACGGCGCCACGGTAAACATGCCGGAATTCTGGTCCCACGCAGATACCAGCCAGTCGGCGGCCACCGCCGACGGCAGCGAACCCGCCATCACCCAGGCAAAGAACCGGCCGCCGGCATTGGCGTGCAGGCCGGGTCCTGCGCCGGCCGCAAGGGCGTCGATGATGTCGCCCGCGTCTGAGCCTGTTTCGGGCAAGGGGCCGCCCAGCGCGTCCCTGAGGGCATCTGCGGTGGCGCGCCCGCCCACCGGAGCCGTGTCCAGGCCGTCCAGCCACGTGCGGGCGTGGTGCATGGCGCGATCAAGCGGGTCGGTCATCACAATATCCTCCTGACAAAAGGATAGGCCATGGGCCGCGCCCGTGCCACCCGAAACGCGTGCGCACCCTCCTGCAAAGGAAGCAGCCCGATGGACAATTACTATTGGTGACAGGGCAGGTTTGCCGTTAAACCCACCCGCATGACGAAACGAAAATCTGCTTTCCTGATTGCCATGTCCGGCGGCTCCGGCTCCGGCAAGTCGACGCTCGCCGAAGCGCTGCTCGCACATCTTGGCCCCGGCCGCGCGGTGATGTTCGGCGAGGACGCCTATTACCATCCGATGAGCCATTATGGCGACTACACAACCGAGGCAGAGCGCCAGGCCATCATCGCCGGCGTCAACTATGACGATCCCATCTCCAAGGAAGTCGACCATCTGGTGCGCGACCTGAAGGCACTGAAAGCCGGTCAGGGCGTCGACCAGCCGATCTATGACTATGATCGCCATGATCGCAGCGACAAGACACGCCGCATCGAACCGGCCCCGATCCTCCTGCTAGAAGGCATCCACGCGCTGTCCATGCCGAAGATCAAGTCGCTGATCGACCTCTCGGTCTATGTCGACACGCCCGACGACCTGCGCCTCGCGCGCCGTATCCGGCGTGACGTGATCGATCGTGGCCGCAGCGTCGACAGCGTATTGCAGCAATACTTGTCCACCGTGCGTGCGGCCCATTACCGCTGGACCCACCCCGCCAAATTCGAAGCCAAGCTGGTGATCGCCGACGAAGGCCTGCCGGCCTATGGCAATGTCCGCCCGAACGACGAAGCCATCGAACGCATGGTCGCGCCGGTGCTGGAACGCCTGCGCTCGGTCGGTGTGCTCGACGACCGGCCCCGGGGCTGAGCCTCAGCCAGCGCTGCACAAAAAGGCTGGGCGCATCCGCGCTGGCTCGCTAGGCTTTCTCCCATGAGGCGAAACCTGTCAAAATGGCTGGTGCTCCTGAGCATTGGCGCCCTTGCAAGCAGCGCAGCCCTTGCCTGCGACCTGCGCCTGTCGGCGCGCGGCGACACAACCGCCGACTATGTCGAGACAGTACGCCCTTGCCTCCGCCAGCTGCCCGCCGGCTACAAGTTCGACACGAAGATGGAAGCGGCCTTCCTCGACCGCATCAATGTCGAGCGCACCACGCGCGGCCTGCAGCCACTGGCCTTGCGCCGCGAACTCCTTGCGCCCGCGCGGTTCCAGAGCCTCGACATGGCGGCCAACCATTTCTTCGATCATCAAAGCCTGGATGGCCGCTCCCCCTCCGACCGCGTCACGGCGCTTGACCGGCGCGCCCTGATCCAGCGCTCCGCCGAAAACCTGGCCATGCTGGAAATCGTCCGGGGGCGTTACAATTTCTCCAAAAGCCTGCCCCAACTGCACGAAAACCTGATGAACAGCCCCGGCCATCGCGCCAACATCCTCAATCCGGACCTCACCCATGTCGCCATCGGCGTCGTGGTCACCAAGACCGGCGTCTGGGCAACGCAGGTTTTCCTCAACCTGTCCGGCACGCTCAGCGAGGATGTGCCGCTGCGCATGACGGCCGGCCAGTCGCTCAGGGCGCGCCCGCGCATCCGCGACTGGACCTTTCGTCATTTCGAGGCCGAGATTGGCAAGGACCAGTTCGCCCCCTTCCGCCACACGGCGCGGGGCGCCGTCGTTCCGGAGGGCCTGTCAGGCGATGTGGACCTTGCCGCCTTCAGCATCCAGATGGGCGAGCGCAAGGACATGATCTATTCGATCCGCCTCGTCGGCCCGGCCATCACGATCCAATAGGCGCGGTCAGAAAAACCCGGCAATCTCGTCCAGCGGTTTCTTGATCAGGGCATGCCGGGGCACCATTGCATCGTCGGCTGGATGGCCCGCCACCAGGATCAGGAAGGGCTTTTCCGTTGCCGGGCGTCCGCACAGGCCATTCAGGAATGTCATCGGGTTGGGCGTATGCACCAGCGTTGCAAGGCCCGCCATGTGGCAGGCCGAGATCAGCATCCCGGTCGCGATGCCGACGCTCTCATGAATATAGTAATTCTTGCGATCCTCGCTTGTCCGGACACCGCCGCGTCGCTGCGCAAAGATGCAGATCAGCCAGGGCGCGATCTCCATGTACGGCTTGTCCGCATCGGTGCCGATCGGCGCCAGCGCCTCCAGCCATTCAGCGCTCGCCTTGCCGGAATAGAATTCGCGCTCCTCGGCCTCGGCGGCCTCACGTATCTCGCGTTTCTTCTCCGGCGAGCCGACGCAGGCGAAATACCAGGGCTGGTGATTGGCGCCGGACGGCGCAGAGCCAGCCGTCAGCACGCAATGCTCAATAACCTCACGCGCCACCGGCCTGTCTGAAAACGCACGCACGGACCGGCGCGACAGCATGGCAGTATGAAACGCGGCCGCCCGCGCCTGCATCTCCGCCATCGGATAGGTCGGAAAATCCGGCAGCGGAACGTGCGTCTCGTCACGCGTCTTCATGCTTGCCTCCGCCCCTAGTCCTCCGACATGTCCGGCACGCCGACAGCGTGATAGCCGGCATCGACATGGATCACTTCGCCAGCGATCGACCGGCCGAGCGGCGAGAGCAGGTACAGCGCGCAACCGGCAACGCCTTCCATGCTCGTGTCTTCCTTCAGCAGCGACCAGTCGCGCCCGGTGCCCATCAGGCTCTTGCCGCCGCGAATGCCTGCCAGCGACAGGGTGCGCATCGCGCCCGCCGAGATCGCGTTGACGCGGATTCCCTGCGGCCCGAGATCGCGTGCCGCATAGCGGGTCGCCGCTTCCAGCGCCGCCTTGGCCACGCCCATCACGTTATATGACGGCACGGTGCGCTCGGCGCCGAGATAGGTCATGCACATGATCGATCCGCCATCCGGCATCAGCGCGGCCGCCCGGCGCGAGGAATCGATGAAGCTGAACACGGAAATATCCATGGCGCGGCGGAAGCCCTCGCGCGTCGTGTTCTCGACCATCGAGCCCTGCAGCTCGTCCTTGCCGGCAAAGGCGATGGAATGAACGAGGAAGTCGATCTTGCCCCATTTATCTTTAACCTGCTCGAAGGCCGCATCCATGCTGGCATCGTCGGTCACGTCCGCCGGGATCATCGTATCCATGCCGATGCTCTCGACCAGCGGGCGCACGCGGCGCTCAAGGCTTTCACCCTGATAGGTGAACGCGATCTCGGCGCCCTGCGCGGCGAGCTGCTTGGAGATGCCCCAGGCAATCGAGTTCTGGTTGGCAACACCCATCACAATGCCGCGCTTGCCCTTCATCAGGTCACCAGCGGGCAGGTTCCAGTCTTCGGCCATGCGGGCCTCCTCCTATTATGCGTTTTTCTGCTCAACGGGCTAGGCAGCACCTCGCCAAACGTCAAGCACCGTCAGCCTCAGGTGGCGACGTTCTTCAGGCCAACCTTCATGTCGAGCGCCGTATAGACATGCTCGTCGTCGACATAGACGCGGCCATCAGCGATGCCGAGATTCAGTTTGCCGCGGCGCACGCGCCGGATGTCGATGACATACCGCACCAGCTTCTTGTCGGGCGTGATCTCTCCGGTGAACTTCACTTCGCCAACGCCCAGCGCGCGGCCCTTGCCGGGGCTGCCAGACCAGCCGAGCCAGTAGCCAACGGCCTGCCACATCGCATCGAGGCCGAGGCAGCCGGGCATCACCGGGTCGCCCGGGAAGTGGCACGCGAAGAACCAGAGGTCCGGCGTGATATCGAGTTCGCCAATCACGCTGCCCTTGCCATACGCGCCGCCATCCATGGTGATCTCGGTGATCCGGTCCATCATAAGCATGGGCGGGATGGGCAGTTGCGCATTCCCGGGGCCGAAATAGCCGCCTTTGCCGGATTCCAGCAGGTCAGCTTTGGAATAGCTGGATTTCGGGGTGTGAAAATCATGCGGTCCGGACATTGGCGAACTCTCCTGAGATTGGACGTAAGCGCCTAACCACAGTGACGGGCGCGGCTTGTCAACCGCCTGACCCATCCGGATTCACAGACCTGTCTCGCCGGTATCGGCGCCCCACAGCGCCGCGCGGCGCACCCAGCCATTGAAACCCTGGACTTTGACGGCACACCAATCGACGCGGCACTCGCCGAGTTCCACCAGCACGCCCGTCTCCAGTGACGCCACTTCAGCGCTCGTCGGATTCGGCGATTCATGGATCGTGGTCGCCGACTGCACCATCGCCGCTGCGCCGGGCTCCAGCATGCGCGCATGGACCCAGACCTCGTCGCCCGACGGATCACGCACCCGCCGCCAGTCGCGGGTTTCCTTTATGATCAGCAGGGGCAGGCCCTTGCGTTCATAGCGCCAGACCACCGACTGCTCACGGCTGGGGCCCGAACGGCCATTCACGGCCGCATATTTCAATGTCTCGAAGCGCGGTACGGCCTTGCCGGAAAACTGGCTGATGCGCGTCACCTGCAGCCCCTCGGCCGCGGCAGAGGCGCACAGCAGGAAAGTTCCCGAAATGACAGAAAGTGCCCATTTCATGTTCAGATGGCCTGACGTTACGTTAAGGGAACCACCTTCTCACACGCAGATGAATCGTCTGTAAAACAACAGGCGTTGGCGTTCGCGCATCGCTCTGCTAAGCCCGATGGGAGACATGCAGAGGGGCCACATGCCTACCAAGAAACTGAAGATCGTCGTGACCCGGAAGCTGCCAGCCGCTGTCGAGCTGCGCATGAAGGAATTGTTCGATACAAGCCTCAATCAGGACGATCATGCCTTTACCCATGAAGAACTCGTCGCCGCCGTCCAGACGGCCGACGTGCTCGTTCCGACCGTAACCGACCGGATTGACAGTCGCGTCCTGGCACGCGCCGGAGACCAGCTGCGCCTGATCGCCCAGTTCGGGGCTGGCGTCGACAATATCGACGTCCAGAGCGCTGTTCAGCGCGGCATCACCGTCACCAATACGCCCGGCGTCCTGACGGATGACACTGCCGACGTCGCGATGGCTTTGATCCTCGCCGTGCCGCGCCGCCTGCACGAAGGTGCGCTGGTCATGGATCAGGGCCGCTTCGATGGCTGGACCCCGACCTGGATGATGGGTCGCCGCCTCGCCGGCAAGCGGCTCGGCATCATCGGCATGGGCCGGATTGGCCAGGCTGTCGCCCGCCGCGCCAAGGCCTTCGGCCTGCAGATTCACTATCATAACCGCAAGCCCGTCAGCCCGCGCACCGAGGAATTGCTCGAAGCCACCTATTGGGACAGTCTCGACCAGATGCTCGCGCGCATGGACATCGTTTCGATCAACTGCCCGCACACACCCGCCACGTTCCACCTGATGAACGCGCGCCGTATCGAACTGATGAAACCGGAATCCTACCTCATCAACACAGCCCGCGGTGAAGTCATCGACGAGGCTGCCCTCGCCCGCGCCCTGAAGGCGGGCAAGATCGCCGGCGCCGGACTCGACGTGTTCGAGCGCGAGCCTGCCGTGAACGAGGAATTGCTCGGCCTGCCGAATGTCCTCCTGCTGCCGCACATGGGCTCGGCCACGATCGAGGGCCGTACCGAAATGGGCGAGAAGGTCATCATCAATATCAAGACATTCGCCGACGGCCACCGCCCGCCAGACCGCGTCATCCCGGCGATTCTCTAGCCGCGCAGCTTGAGCACAAGGCCGATCAGCGGCGTCATGAGCGCCACCAGCGCCCGCTCGAACGGGCCCTTCGCAAACGTGCGGAAATAGCGCGCGAGACTCTCTGCCTTGTGGCCTTGCACCACGCCCGAAGGCACTCTGGACGTTGACCCGTAGTGCAATGCGCCGGCGAGCGGCTGGTAGATAACACTGCCGCCTGCTTCGACCACGCGGCGGCAAAGATCGACATCTTCGACATGCAGGAAGTAATTCTCGTCGAAACCACCCAGCTTGCGGAATGCCTTTCGCCCCATCAGGAAAAACGCACCCGACACAGCGCCCACCGGGATCGGTCCGGTCGGCGCCGGCTGGTCTTCCAGCGTCCATTTGCCAAGACCAAGAGCGCGCCACAGCGTCAGCGTGTTACGCCGGCACCCGCGTTCCTCATGGCCGCCCGTATCGAATATCTTGCCACCGACCAGCACCGGTTCCGGCTGCCCCTGCTGCGCCGCAAGCAGTGGCCCGACCGAACCGCGACGGATCACGGCGTCCGGATTGATCACCAGCAGGACCTCGCCCAGCGCGCTCGCAGCGCCCTGGTTTACGGCCGTTCCAAATCCCGGATTGTCCCCGGACCGGATCAGGCGCGCCTTGTCGGTTCGGGCCATGAAGCCATCAATCCAGGCTTCGGCGTCCGGCGGATTGCCATTATCGACCAGGATGATCTCGGAAATGTCCGGATCCGATTTCAGAGCGTACAGGCATTCGTGCAGGCGCGGGCCCGTCCGGTAGGACACGACAATTGCAGTGACCGTCGCCAATCCGCTCATATCGACGACCGGTTGCGCCGCGACAGGAGGATGATCGCGCAGGCGGCCAGGATCACGCTGGCCCAGAAGGAATCGTTCCAGACGTTGTAGGAAAAGCTGAACAGGCTGGCGACCACGCCGACAAGACCGGCAATCGCATAGCGCACGTCCGGCCGCAGGGATTGTGGCGTCGGCAAACGGAACGCAATGATGACCAGTGTCAGTCCCGCCAACACCGCCCCCACGACACCCGTTTCGGCCCAGATCTGCAGGGCCATATTATGCGGATGCCCCGGTACGACCGGATAGGCTGCCCAGAAGTCCGGCAATTGCGCCAGCCAGGCCGGATGGTCGGCATAGGTCTCACGCCAGGTCTTCGAAGCGGCAATCCCGTGCCCGAAGAAGGGCTTCTCGACGGCCTTGCCGATGACCACTTCCCACGACCAGGCCCGCGACTGGAACGATCCCGGCAGGCTGATCCCCATCTGGCGCATCAGGTTGATGGCAAAACCGATAAGCACAGGCGCCGAGGCGACATATCCCGCCATCAGGCAGATCAGCCAGCGATAGCCCGTGCGCGGTACCAGCCAGACAAGCGCCCAGGCCATCAGCATGAACACCACGCCGACCAGCGCCGATTGCGAATCAGCCCGCACGACGACCACGACGCTTGCCAGGATGATGCCGCCCGCCACCGCTTTCCAGCGCCATCCGGGACGCGCGGCGAGATAGGCGGCCAGGATCGGCAAGACCAGCATGAAGGCATTGGCATTGCGACCGATATTCTGGACACCCTTGGCCTGCTCCATCGGGTCCGGCCCGTAAATCATCGCGACGACCGCACCGCCGAAGACCGCGCTCGCGGCCACCAGCAGGCCCTGCACCGCGAACGCCCCCAGCATCACCCGCGTCGATATCTGGGCCGTGCCGGTCGCAATGCGCAGCGCCCCGGCCACGGCCAGCGAACCGAACAGCGCCGTCAGGACAATCCGCACGCTCGACGCGCGGATCGCGAAATTGCCTTCCAGCAGGTTGCCCGAAATCAGGCCGCGTGACGCCGGCGACCAGTTCTCGCTGATTGCAGCCCATCCGACGAAGGCCAGCGCCATCAGGGCATAGCTTGCCGGCGGCATTTTCGGCCGCGCCAAAGCCAGTGCCGGCAGCGCGGCAAGGGCCAGCAACGGGCCATACCCTTGCGCGCCGAGCAGCCCCATCACCGGCCAGAGCACGAACGCAGCTGCAAGGATGGGCGCGTAGGACATGGGTTTCACTCTGTCGCCAAGTCCCCGGCTTGTCACGGTGCGTCGCTCACTCGGCCCGCTTGAGATCAGGCGCCAGCGCTTCCTCGGCGAGGCTCACACAGGCCTCGTCCAGGCTGATCATCTGCTGTCCCTGGCTGCCCAGTCGGCGCAGCGCCAGCGTGCGCTCCTCCGCCTCACGGCCACCGACAACCGCAATGATCGGTACTTTCTGCACCGAATGCTCGCGCACCTTGTAATTGATCTTCTCGTTGCGCGTGTCGACCTCGACCCGCAGCCCCGCCTTGCGCAGGGCAGCCGCCGCCTCGTGGGCATAATCATTGGCCGCATCCGTAATCGCCGCCACGACGACATGCACAGGCGACAGCCAGAGCGGGAACGCCCCGGCATATTGCTCGATCAGGATGCCCATGAAGCGCTCGAACGTGCCGAACACGGCCCGGTGCAGCATGACCGGCCGGTGCTTGGCGCCGTCAGACCCCGTATACTCGGCATCGAGACGTTCCGGCAGCACATAGTCGAGCTGGAACGTGCCGCACTGCCATGTCCGGCCAATCGCATCCGTCAGGTGGAATTCGAGTTTCGGACCATAGAAGGCGCCTTCGCCCTCGGCGATTTCGAATGTCATGCCGGCCGCCGTCAGCGCATCCGACAGGGCTTTCTCGGCCCGGTCCCAAGTCTCGTCGGAACCCGCCCGCATCTCGGGCCGCGTCGCCAGCTTGTAGGAAATCTCCGACAGGCCAAAATCGCCGTACACGCGCTCGAAGAGTTTCAGGAAGCGCAGCGTCTCGTCGGCAATCTGGTCCTCGCGGCAGAAGATGTGCGCATCGTCCTGCGTCATCTGGCGCACGCGCATCAGGCCGTGCAGTGCGCCATGGGCCTCGTTGCGATGGCAGCAGCCGAATTCGGCCATGCGGATCGGCAGGTCACGATAAGAACGCTGCCCGTTCTTGAAGATCTGGACGTGGGCCGGGCAGTTCATCGGCTTCAGCGCCATCAGGTCGCTGTCGCCCGTCAGGATCGGCCCCTCGTCCTCGATGGACGGAATCTCGTCCGGCACGACAAACATGTTCTCGCGGAATTTCGACCAGTGGCCGGATTGTTCCCAGAACACCGAGTTGAGCAATTGCGGCGTCTTCACTTCGACATAGCCGTCCGCGTCCTGCTGGCGGCGGATATAGGCCTCCAGCTGGCGCCAGATCATGAAGCCTTTCGGATGCCAGAAGACAGACCCCTGCGCTTCCGGCTGGAAGTGGAACAGGTCCAGCGCCGCACCGACCTTGCGGTGGTCGCGCTTCTCGGCCTCTTCAAGCCGCACAAGATGGGCCTTGAGGTCCTTCTCATTCGCCCAGGCCGTGCCGTACATGCGTTGCAGCATCTCGTTCTTGGAATCGCCGCGCCAATAGGCCCCGGCCAGCTTCATCAGCTTGAACGCTTTCGGCAGCTTGCCCGTCGATGGCAGGTGCGGCCCGCGGCACAGGTCGAACCAGTCGCCCTGACGGTACAGCGTGATCGCCTCACCCGGCGGGATGATGTCGTCGATGATCCGGGCCTTGTAGTCCTCGCCAATCCGCTTGAACTCGGCGATGGCAGCGTCCTTCTCCCAGACTTCGCGGACGATCGGATAATCGGCATCGACAATCTCGCGCATCTTCGCTTCGATCTTGTCGAAATCCTCGGTCGAGAACGGCGCCTCGCGGGCAAAGTCGTAATAGAACCCGTCATCGATCACCGGGCCGATTGTCACCTGCGTGTCCGGGTAGAGCGCCTGCACGGCCTGCGCCAGCACGTGCGCGGCATCATGCCGGATCAGCTCGAGTCCTTCGGGGTCGTTCGGCGTCACGATTTCGACGCGGGCATCGCCGTCCAGCGGGCGTTTCAGGTCGCGCAATTCGCCGTCCACACGGGCGGCAATTGCCTTCTTGGCAAGGGAGTTCGAGATCGAACTGGCGACATCGAACGGGCTCGCGCCCTCTTCAAATTCGCGCACCGATCCATCGGGCAGGGATACGTTGATCATGTTTCAGTCTTCTTCAGCGGTCTGGCGCACGAGGCGCGGCAAGTCTTGTCCGGAAAGGCCTGCCTGCGGCGGTCTGCTTAACGCGAGTTCACCGAAAATCCCACCCCAATTACGGGGGCGATCTCATCAGGCCGGGCGGCCGGGTCGAAGGGAGTTTGCGGGGTACATGAGTCTCAGGTGCGCCACGGCGCCCTGCGGGGTGTCATGCACCCGGGCGGGTTCGCGTGGTCAGGCCGCTGATGGGCTGGATACGGTACGAACATGTCATGGCACCTATATCTCATCCCTCCGGGGGATTTTCAACCACCGGCGATGTCGGGCTCGGCCTGCCGCCGGATTTCCAGTCGCCATAGCGCCAGGGCTGCCAGGCCGGCACGTCGGGTTTTTGCGCCGGTGCAGGGTCATGGCCGAAACTGCCGCCGGGCCGGCACCGTATGAACCGGGCAAAGGCCATCCAGCCCCCCGCCCACCAGCCGTGGCGCGCCACGCATTCCGCGCCATATTCGCTGCAGCTCGGCTTGTGCTGGCAGCGCGCACCCGCCGCATAGAAGATCAGGGAAAAACTGGCCTTGTAGACACGGAGCAGCCCATAGGCGGCTTTTCGGCGTATCCCGGCCATCGTCAGCTCACAGTCGCGGGCGCAAGACCTCGGGCCACACGTGCCTGCTCAATCGCCGCCACAGCGGCCTCAAAGGCCAGCAGCGTCGATGTATGGCGCGGAGGATAGTCGGCAACCGCCTGGAGGTGGCGCAATTCCCAGAACCGGCCTTCCGGCGGCGGGCCATTTTCCTTGAGCATCGTCTTCATCGCGTCGCGCGCGGCAATCACCTCGCCCACGGATGCGCCCACAGCATACTCCGACAGGATCGCCGTGGCGGCCTGTCCCAGCGCGCAGGCCTTCGGATCCACCGCAATGGCCGCGATATGGTCGCCGCTTTCATCAAGGATGATCTCGACATTGACCGTCGATCCGCAGACGCGGGACACTTTCAGCACCGAGGCTTCGGCGCCCTCAAGGGTGCCGAGATGCGGAATGTTCGCCGCCAGTTCGAGGATACGGTTGTGATACAGGTCGCTCATCACCCGCAAAGATGGACCCGGCCCGCCATGATCGCAAGCTGCTGCGTCAGGTGCGGGCAAAAAGGAGCCATCCTCAACCGCTGGGAAGAGGATGGCCCTGAAGGAGATTGGGTGCATTGAAACGGGGGTTCTAAGTCCCGAGGCCCAATGCGTCTCATGCGCCGCCCGGCAGGGTCAATTTAACGATCAGACAGGAAACACCGGCAAAAAAAAGTCCCCCGACGAATCGGGGGACTGAGGTTATATGATTTCCGCGCGGCCCGTGGTTGATGACAACCGGACCCCGACGGGAGGTGGGAAAGCCTGCATAGGCGACAGACCGAAAGATCACGTTCGCACCGCCATGCGAATTTCGAGCAAATTTGACGCTTGCCTAGACCCGGCGCCAGGTCGAACCGGATGGCCCGTCCATGATCTCGATCCCTTCAGCGGCCAGTTCGTCCCGGATCCGGTCCGCTTCGGCCCAGTCGCGCGCCGCGCGCGCATCGATCCGCCCCTGCACCAGCGCATCGATCCGGGCATTTCCGCTCGCATCGACGCCCTGCTCCCATTCTTTCGGCGTATGGGTCAGCAGGCCCAGAAGCTCACCCGCTGCCAGCAGGTTCGTCCGGGCATTCGCCATCGCGTCAGGGTCCTTGTGGTCAGCCGCCATATTGGCCTCACCGGCAATGCGGGACAGTTCGGCCAGCGCCTCGGGCGTATTGAGATCATCGGACAACGCCCTCAGCACGCCCTTGTCACCCCCATGGCCCCCCTCTTCATCCCACACACGCCGCAACGCGCCGTACACCCGGTCAAGCGTGGTCTTGGCCTGCTTCAACAGGTCCTCGTTCCAGTCGAGCGGCGCGCGGTAATGCCCGCTCAGCATCGCAAAGCGCAGCACCTCGCCCGGCCAGGTTTCCAGCAGGTCATGGATCAGCACGACATTGCCGAGCGATTTCGACATCTTCTCCCCGCCCATGTCGAGGAAGCCATTGTGCATCCAGTAATTCGCCATCACTTCGCCATGCGCACATTCCGATTGCGCGATCTCGTTTTCGTGGTGCGGGAACTGCAGGTCGATGCCGCCGCCATGAATGTCGATAGTCTTGCCAAGATGCTTGGCGGCCATGGCCGAGCATTCGATATGCCAGCCAGGCCGGCCGCGGCCCCACGGGCTGTCCCAGATCGCATCTTCCGGTTCACCGGGCTTGGCGAATTTCCACAGCGCAAAATCAGCCGGATCGCGCTTGTCGGTGTCGACTTCAACCCGCGCTCCGGCTTCATTGTCCTCCGGCTTGCGGCCTGACAGCTTGCCATAGTCCGGCATCGCGCTGACCGAGAACCAGACGCCCTGCGCGCCGACATAGGCGTATTTCGTGCGCACCAGCTTCTCGATCATCTCGATCATTTCAGGCACATGCGCCGTCGCCCAGGGCTCTATCGTCGGCGGCGCGACGTTCAGCGCGGCCATGTCCTCGTTGTAGATGGCCGCAAACTTGTGGGTGATCGTTTCAATCGGCTCACCCGTCTCCAGGGCCGCCGCGATGATCTTGTCCTCGATATCGGTGATGTTGCGGGCATAGACGATGGCGTTTGCGCCATACTTGCTGGCCAGGACCCGTCGCAGCACATCGAACACGATCGGTGGGCGCGCATTGCCGATATGGGCATAATTATACACGGTCGGGCCGCAGACATAGAGCGTGATGCGGGCAGGATCTTGCGGTTCAAACACGCGTTTCGCGCGTTTTGCGGTGTCATGGATACGAAGAGTCATGGAATTTCGGGCTCGAACGAGGAAAAAGGAAATGAATTTGCCCTATTGAGAGGGCGAGATGCCCTAATGGGCGCTAGTTGTCTTAACAACAACAGCCTTTTGGCAATCTGCAGGCGCGCCGGTTCATATCCATGAGGGCGCAATATCACCCGGCCCGGTGCCGGGCAATAAAATTTACGACGTCCATTTACTCGGCGTCACCGTAGAATTCTCTGGAAACGGCGCAGCCCCGCGCCTATCTTCCCAACTATCGCCCTGAGGGTATCAACTCGGGCGGGCGTTAAGTCCGGGCAGGGGGCCATCCGGTTTCCCAGACCAAGCCTCGGCTCGACCTCCGTCCCTCAGTCGAAGGACACTTAACCATGGCCATGGATGCCATCACTCCCAAGAACGAAACGTCTCGCGGAGAACCCTTGGTTCGCCCCACTGTGCAAGAGGCAGAAGAAGCCGTGCGCACGCTCATTGCATGGGCAGGTGACGATCCACGCCGCGAAGGCCTGCTCGACACGCCCAAGCGTGTCGTCAATGCCTACAAGGAGTGGTTTGCGGGCTATGACGAAGATCCCGTGAAATACCTGTCACGGACGTTCGAAGACGTTCAGGGCTATGACGACATCGTCATCCTGCGCAATATCGACGTCGAGAGCCATTGTGAGCACCACATGGCACCCTTCATCGGCAAGGCCTATGTCGCTTACAAGCCATCGGCGGCCGTGGTTGGCATTTCCAAGCTGGCCCGCGTGGTCGAAATCTTTGCCAAGCGCCTCCAGACACAGGAAACGATGACCGCACAGATCTGCGATGCGATCACTGACAGCCTCGCGCCAATGGGCACCGCCGTCCTGATCGAAGCCGTGCACGAGTGCATGTCGACCCGGGGCGTCCACCACAAGGACGTCACCACGATCACGACCCAGTTTACCGGCGTGTTCAAATCTGACGCCGACCTGCGCAACCGCTTCCTGCGGGTCGCCAACCAATAGGCTGGGCGACAGCGCGGGAGGCCTCGCCTCTCTCCAACATTCTCCTCACCTCCTTTCGCCGCGCGACGGGAGGTGAGGGATAACGTGTCCACCCCCTGCCATACGGGGCGTAGAATGCGCCGCGATGTATTCCCTCCTCACGCCCCTGCCCGGCCTGCCCTGGTACCTGTTGCCGATCTGGCCGCTGGTCTTCTGGCGCATCCAGCGCCTGAAAGCATGGTTCCGCGAAGTCGGCGGCCCCGGCTCGCAAATGCTCTGGGGTGTCGCTTGGAATGGCCGCGTCGTAATCATCCAGCTCTCGGATGACCTGTCCGGGCATCATCCGGGCTGTTTCCGTGCACCTGTATCTCACCGGCTGGGTCGGGCCCTCTCAGGTGAAGACCCGCTTTCCCCTCTCGTCCGCTCACCCCGGCGAAGGCCGGGGCCCAGAGCCACACAGGCCGGACTTGAGGCACTGAGTCCCGGCTTTCGCCGGGAAGAGCGGGACTTGGGAGTGATCCCCGACACCTGACCCGCACCTCACCCACAGGACACCCTCACCCCACCCCCCAAGCGCCCTCACAGGCGCCGCCTGCGCAGGCTCAGACGTGAAACTGAAGCAGGCGTTCGTAAATCGCGAGCGCCTCTTTTTCGATATCCGCGGCCGCGCCGCTCAATTCCGGCAAAGGTCCGGGGGCCGCGCCAAAGCGCGTGGATGTCCAGACCGCATCATACCAATGCGGCGCCCACGCGCCGTCTTCAGGTTTCGGACCCGGCGTCCAGTCCAGCATGCCCTCATCCCAGGGAAGATCCAGCGCCGCGCAGAGCCGCATCAGGACAGCGCGAGGATCGGCAAGGATGCGATCTGAATCGACCACAGGCGGCATCTTCCCCGTCCGTGCCCGCATCTCATCGAACAGGCGCGCCTGTTGCGGAAACCCGATCGCTTCCAGGCTCATATCGTCCATCTTCTTTCTGTAGGACGCGATCACGCGGGCCGGGTGCCGTATCAGGAAGGCATGGTCACATTGCGTCGCCCATTCGAGCGGAAAGTCCGGCATCATGTGATGCGTCATCTGCTTCTGGTATTGCACCGTCTTGCCATCCGGCAGCGGCGCCAACAGCCGCTCCGATACACGACGCGGATCATCGGACTGGCTCGCCAGGATCTCGGCCTGCATCGGATGTGTCTCGCCGGCTGCAACCAGCCACGCCGCATAGAATGGCTCGTCCAGCGCCGTACAATCGGCCCGCGCACCAAAGCACCGCATCATCGTCGTCGACATGTTGCGCGGGCCAGACCACATGGCGATACGCCGGACCGCACTCATGAAATCGGCGTCAGGCTCTTGGCGGCCAGTTGCTTGTAAAGCCCGCTGACACGCTGGCTCACCGGCCCGCCGACATGTTCGATCGTCCGCCCGTCCAATTCCCGCACCGGCGTCAGCCCGGCAAACGTGCCCGTGATGAAAGCTTCGTCCGCCGAGTAAACATCGAACAGGGAGAAGCGCTTCTCGAACACCGGAATCCCCGCCTCGCGGCAGACCCGGATAATATTCCCGCGCGTGATGCCGCCAAGGCAGTAATCCGGCGGGCTGGTCCAGACTTCGCCGTCCCGCACGATGAAGAAATGGGTCGAGTTGCAGGTGGCGACGAAGCCGGCGGCATCAAGCATCAGCGCTTCGTCGGCCCCCGCCTTGTCGGCCTGGATACAGGCGAGGATACAGTTGAGCTTCGAATGCGAATTCAGTTTCTGGTCCTGCTCGGCCGGACCCGTCCGGCGCTGGTGCACGGTAAACAGGGTCACGCCCTTGGCGACGATGTCAGGCACTGGCGTCTTGTATTCCGGGATGATCACGATGGTCGGCTTGCCGATCGTAAAGCGCGGCCCCTGGTATGGCGTCTTCTTGATGCCGCGCGTCACCATCAGCCGGATGTGCACGCCATCCGTCATGCCATTGGCCTTCAGGCAGTCCATCAGGCGCGCGGTCAGCTCGTCCTTGGTCAGGCCGATATCCATGTCGATCGTCTTCGCGCCGGCATAGAGTCGTTTGAGATGTTCCGGCAGGAAAGCGACCCCGCCATTCGAAACGCGCATACCTTCCCAGACGCCGTCACCAAGGATGTAGCCGCTGTCGAAGACGGACACGACCGCTTCGTCGCGATGTTTCATCTCGCCATTCACCGAGATCAGCACCTCGGCGTTTCTCGGGTCGGCCACATAGTCATGAACCCCGTGGGCTTCTTCCTCGATCACGCATGGTCTCCAAACGGTTGGTCGAGCCATTCCACAATATCGGCCACCACGGAGTCCGTCCCCGGCTCGTCCAGGATCCAGTGCGCATTGTCGGGATATTCGAAAAAGTCCCCCGGCACCGGCGCGCGCGCATATTTCTCGCCCACCTTGCGCACGGCGCGCGCCAGTGTGGCGCGATCATGCGACGCAGCGATCGTCAGGGTCGGAACAGTGACGAGGCCTTCATCGACCTCGATACCGTCGGTCAGGTCGCCATACACCTTGCCGGAATCAAACCGGGCCCGCGCATAGATATCGTCATGCCGCCGCCTCGGAACGCGATTCAGGACACCGAACCGGAAACCCGACCGCCAGACCTTGTAGGCGCGCTTGCGGTCGCGCGTCAGGAGGATGTTCAGGAACGTATAGGCGACCGAAAGGCTGACTTCAGAACAGTCTATCGGCTGGGCCGGCGTCAGGAACACGGCCTGTGAGACCAGGCCTCGCTCCGCCAGGCATTGCGCAATCAGCCCGCCCATCGAATGCCCGATCACAGCAGGCTTGGCGCCGGTATCATTCGCAATCTTGCGAGCCGCTTCCGCCATCGCGGCGACATAGTCATCAAAGCCAAGGTTGGAGAGCGTCGCTGGTGGATTGTCGAGGGTCCGCTGGTCGGGAAACAGGGTTGGCCCGACGCAGGCCCAGCCAGCCGCTTCAAATCCGGGTCGCATCCGGTCCCAGGCGTCGCCGCCGCACCCGATTCCGTGAATCATCAATAGCGTCTTGGCCATACAGCTCTCCCTCAGCCCTGCGCGGTCTTGCCACCCTGCACAGGTTCGGTCCAGCGCTGGAACCGCTCGGCCACCTCGGAATAGACGAGCCGCTTGAACGGCACAACCAGTCCGGGGGTCTCCTCGAGCGGCGCCCAGCGCCAGGCATCGAATTCAGGTGTGTGCCGGTCGAGCCGCACATCGCTGTCAGACCCCTTGAAGCGGAACGCAAACCATTTCTGGCGCTGCCCGATATAGGGGCCCGGCAAACGCTTCTTCAGGTCGGGCGGGAAATCATAATACAGCCAGTCATCGGTCTCCTCGAGCACATCGACGAGTTTCTCGGGAACCCCGATTTCCTCTTCCAGCTCGCGAAGGGCGCCCTCGCGCGCAGACTCGCCCTTGTCGACGCCGCCCTGCGGCATCTGCCACTGGAAGGCACCGCGACCATTGATCCTGCGCCCGATGAAAACATGGCCGGCCTTCGAAAAGAGGGCGAGCCCGACATTCGGCCGGTACCGTTCAGGGTCTATAATTGAGGCTTTCACCCGGCAGGTTTTACAGGAGCCGGTGCAATGCTGCCAGTGCGGACTCGGTCTCCGTCGACCAATTCTGCCGGCGTCGTGCCCACAAGGGCCGACACGGGTGCCAACAGGATACCCTTCTGGTCGAGTTCGCTGGTCCAGATCTTCGCCATCTCGATGGTGATCGGGAAGGCATAGCCCGCGCCCATGGCAGCGCCTTTTTCCTTGGCGAGCGTTTCCAGCTCGAGCAGTTCCAAATTGATATCGTCCGCTGTCAGCTTGGTATCGATGGGAGAGGATGCCTTGACATACCGTACGCGCGTTTCATCAGCCACCGCGTCGAAACTTGCGTCCTCGAGGCTGCCATCCTCGACCAGCGCAACGCCACGCTTGCTCAAGGCTTCAAGCACGGGACGCACGGCATCCGCATCGCCCGAGAATTTCGCGCCCTGGTAATTGATCACGCCGAAATAGCCTGATGCCCGTCCGAGCAATGTATTGAGGCGCGACACATTCACGTCAGCGCGCCGTCCGGCCAACAGGGTCTGCGGGTGCATCTTCATGCGACCATAGTCGTAATTTTCCATCGGCAGCTCGATCAGCACTTCATGGCCCGACGCGCGGGCGCGATCGATCCAGTATTGCAGGCGCTGGGCGTCCGGTGCGAAGGACAGTGTCACCTCAGGCGGCAATTCCTCAATCGCTGATTTCGTGTGCGTGGCATTGATGCCGAGGCCGCCGACCACAAGCGCCACGACCGGCTGCTGGCCCGGATTCGCGAACGGACGCGCATAGGCTTCTGCAGGGGCCCGGCCGTCCACAGCGATGCGCGGCAGGCGCACGCCATTGATGGTTTCCGACATGCCGGAGATCGGCACTGAGCCAAGCGAAACGATCGCCGTGACTTCGCCATAGGATTCGCCCGGCTTCACGAGCTTGCCATTGATGCGCACGCCCACATTGGCGGCGTCGGCAACCGGATCATCCGAAGGGCCACCGGTTCCGGTCGCTTCTGACCCGTCGGCATAATCGACCCCGAGGCTCGGCTCATCGCCGCTGTCGACCTCGGCATAGCCATCATCGTCCAGGGTGGCGGCCATGACCGTATCCGACGCATCCGTCTTCAGCCGAGACTTGAGCTCGGGCTTGGCGTCGTCAACTGTTTCGAACAAGGCAAGCTGCTGGCGCGGGCCAGCTGCGGACGGGTCACCAGAAAACTGGATACCGACGCCGAGAGCTCCCGCCACACCGCCAAACACCAGCAGGCTCAGGCCTGCGTGGACAATTCCGGTGCGAAGGGGAGACGGTTCAACGTCTCTCCGGTACGGCATGCGGCGACCTCATGTGATCAACAAGTGGAATCCTGAACAACCTAGAATGCGGCAATCTGGTTAACAGGTTGCAAACAGACCTTAACCTGCGCGGCGAAATGCACTGGCAGTGACAGTGCCTTCGTTCAACATCTGAACAGCTCGTTCCAGTTGGAAGTCCTCGCCCTTGTAGTCTTCAGGCGGCTGCTCGTCGGGCATCGTCATTTCGTGGCGTTTCTCACCGTCTTCATTGGCCAGGGCATGCGGCAGGTCAGCTTCCGACCAGCGCTTGATCTTGGCCAGCTCTTCCTCGGTCAGGCGCGCCTGGGCGATCTCGATATCCGGATCGATACCCAGCGCCTGGATCGAGCGGCCGGACGGCGTGTAATAGCGCGCTGTCGTCAGGCGAATGGCACCGCGATCCGCGCCAAGCGGAATGACGGTCTGGACCGACCCCTTGCCGAAGCTGGTGGTGCCTATGATCGTTGCGCGGCCCCGGTCCTTCAGGGCGCCGGCAACAATTTCCGATGCAGACGCAGACCCGCCATTGATCAGGACGACGATTGGCACGCCCTTGAAGACTTCACCCGTGCGGGCGTTGTAGCGTTCGATATCAGATTCCCGACGACCTTGCGTCGAGACGACTTCACCGCCCGACAGGAACATGTCGGACACTGACACGGCCTGATCCAGCAATCCGCCGCCATTGTTGCGCAGGTCGACAATCAGGCCTTTCGGACGACCGCCGGTCGCCTTGGAAATACCTTCAATCCCCTCTTCGAGCAGCAGGGTCGTGCGTTCGTTGAAGCTGGATATCCGCAGATAGCCGACATCGTTCTTCTGCATCTTCCAGGTGACCGACTTCTGTTCGATCACTTCGCGTGTCAGCGTCACGTCGAACGGATCTTCGCCGACGCGCAGGATGGTGATCAGGATGTCCGTGCCCTTGTCGCCGCGCATCTCCTTGACGGCGTCGTTCAGGGTCTGGCCGATGATCGGCTTGCCATTGATCGCGGTGATCAGGTCACCGCTCTGGATGCCTGCGCGGCTGGCTGGCGTATTGTCCATCGGCGAGATGACTTTGACGAAACCGTCTTCCATCGTCACTTCAATGCCAAGACCGCCATATTCGCCCGAGGTCTGCACCTGCATCGAGCGGAAATCGTCGGGGTTCAGATAGCCCGAATGCGGGTCCAGCGAGGTCAGCATGCCATTGATGGCCGCTTCCATTGCGGCGCTCTCGTCAACTTCGACCACATAGTCCTGACGGGCACGTGCGAGGATTTCGGCGAACAGCTCCAGCTGCTGGTATGTCACCATGCGCGGATCGGCAGGCTTTTCCTGGGGCCACGCCAAGGCGGAAAACCCGACCGCTGCGCCACCCAGCACAATTCCGAGTGCGGCACCTGTCAGCAGTGAACGCATATTCCAATCCTCCGTCATTCGTGACCTCTATTTGCCACTCGGCAACCACTGTGCCGGATTCATCACCTTGTCGCCAAGCCTTAATTCCATATTGAGCTGCGGAGGCGGGTCTGAACGGTCCGGCATGCGCCCAACTGGCTCTTTCGCCGACACTGTCTGGCCTTCGGTGACATAGATCCGGCTCATGCCGGTAAGAATAACATGGTATCCGTCGCTTGTGCGCAAAATTAACATTGATCCATAGCTGCGAAATGGTCGCGCATACTCGACAGTACCGTCGATCGGCGCCACCACTTGGGCAGCCTGCCGGGTTGAAAACGTGATCCATTCCGTCTTGCCGCCCGTCGGCATCTTGTCACCAAAACCATACACGACATTGCCGGCCGTCGGCTGCACCAATCCGCCCAGAGCGGCCTTGCCGAGCGGGCGAGAGACCGGCGTGCGGCGCACAGTCGAAGCAGGTGGTTTTGTCCGCGAGGACGATGTGGAGGCCGAGGCCAGCTTCGGCCGCAGGGTGGGCTTCATCCCGGGCGCTGTCGGCGCATCCGACTCGAGTGCCGCCAGCAGGTCGCGCAGTGTTTTCGCCTCGCGGCCCAGCGTATCGGCCCGCGCGCGCAATACATCGATGTCCCCGGCAATATCCTCGAAACTGCCGCGCTTGGCCGCTGCAAGCCGCTCGATCTCAACCCGCTTCAGTGCCAGCGTGGCTTCGGCCGCCTCGAGCTGCGCGCGTTCGCCCCGTATCTGGCGCTCGAGCAGGTTGAGTTCGTCGATCTCGCCTGACAGCTCGTCTGCGCGCGCCGCCAGTCGCGGTGTCGTCTGGCTCATCAGGATCGCCCGGCGCACGGCTGTGTTCGCCTTGCCGGGCGAAACGATCAGCGCCGGCGGCTTGCGGCGGTTCGAGGCCGCAAGTGCCGCCAGCAGGTCTTCCAGCGCCTGGCGATCCACAAGCAGGCTTTCCTGCGCGACCGCGCGGCGCGTGCCGAGATCGATCAACGCCTTTTCGGATGCGGCAGCCTGTTCTTCCCGGCGGCGCGATTCCATCGCGGCAGAAATCAGCTTGCTGTCGATCTGGCGAAGGTCCGTTTCGGTCTCCTCACCGGCGGCCTGCAATGCCTCCATCCGGGTCACGGCGGCCTGGCGCTCGGCTTCCAGCGCCTCGAGTTCTTCGCGCGTGAACGTGCTCGGTGCCGCCGCGATCAGCGCGAAGGCAGCACATGACAAAAGAAGCGGGCGCAGGAGAGGTCGCATGACCGGCATTCATGCCATGCCCGCATGACCCGGATATTAACACCTGTCCACGAGCAGGCGGTCGATACCGGCAATCTCATCGGAGATCAGGGTACAAACAAGGTGATGCGGCGAAGCGTCAAACGCGGGATGCGACAAGACCAGGTGGCGCACAATGCCCAGCACCTTCCGGCACCCCTTCGCCACACCCTCGGCGTCACCTGCGCCCAGCCCGTGCACGACGGCATTGCGGTAGGCGATCAGGCGTTCGACCTGGTGCAGGGTCGAGCCGGTCATTTCGACGCGTTCCGGCGCATTGAGATAGTCCGTCGACCGAGCCCGCCGCAGCAGCAGCGTGACCGGCGCATACCGTTCCGGATGGGTTGGGTCGACCACATCCGCGTCCGCCGCCGTCTCGTATCCGCTCAGCGCAGTAACAAGGGCGCCCTGGAGCGCGATCACCAGCCCCACCGACACCCAGCGCCACCGCGCCGTATCCTCGTCCACACCCGACATTTCCCGCCGCGCCATGCGAAGGGCCTCGTGGACTGAATCCAGGCTGGCGGCGATCCGCCCCCGCCGGTCCGTCATCCCTACTGGTCTTCGCTCTCTGGCGCCGCTGCCTTGCGGAAATCCCAATCCGTCTGCGCCGCCATATATGTCAGCGCCGCATAGGCCGCGACGTTCTGCCGGAAGGCTGCCGGATCAATCTTGTCGAACGTGTCGTCCGGCGTGTGATGCAGGTCGAAATAGTCTGTCCCGTCCTGTCCGGGAGCCAGAACCGGCACGCCTGACGCACTCAGAACCATGATATCCGGACCGCCCCTCGAATTGTTGTCGGCCGGAATAATGCCAAGCGGCGCGACAACGCTTTGCATCGCAGCGACATAGTCCAGCGCGCCTTCGCCGACGCCACTTTCCAGACGCCAGATACGCCCGGCTCCAAAGTCGCTTTCAGCGGCCAGCACATGCTTGTCCAGTTCGTCTCCATGGGCCGTGGCATAGGCGCGACCCCCGAACAGGCCGACTTCTTCCGAACCGTACAGCACAACCCGGATCGTCCGCTTGGGCTTTAGCGGCAATTGCTGGATCAGGTTCGCCGCAGCGACAACAATCCCGCACCCGGCCGCGTCATCGATCGCGCCTGTGCCGAGGTCCCAGCTGTCGAGATGACAGCCGATCAGCACGATCTCGTCCTTGCGGCTGTTGCCCTCCACTTCTGCAATGACATTGCCCGAGGCTGCCGAGGTCGACGTTTTCACCTGGATATCCAGGTTCACCGTCACCGGCCCGCGTTCCAGCAGGCGCGCCAGCTGGTCGGCGTCCGGTGGCGACAGGGCAGCCGCTGGCAGCGCGCCCGAGGCGCCGTCTCGTTTCATGCCACCCGTGTGCGGCATGCGATGATCATCCGTACCAACCGAACG
The DNA here is from genome assembly GCF_037969335.1 of Hyphomonas sp. GTDB lineage: Bacteria > Pseudomonadota > Alphaproteobacteria > Caulobacterales > Hyphomonadaceae > Hyphomonas. The sequence continues at coordinate 27,469 of NZ_JBBKXE010000067.1, forward strand.
AATGAGGCAGGCGACGGCACCGATGGCTGCTGCAGCGTCCGCGCATCCCCCGCGCTTCGCCACGGCCGCCCCATAGCCGGACCCGTCCTGGCTACGCACCATGCGCTCGTCAATGAAGGCAATCTTGCCCGCCAGCGAGTCCATTGGCGCGGCCTGCAGGTCGGCAAGGCTCGTGAACCGGACAATTTCGGCTTCCAGCCCGCCTTTCGGTGTTGCCTGCGATCCGCCCAGTGCAGTCACGACGAGTGCCTGCGGGTTCGGCCCCACCACCGATGCTGTCTCGGTCACCCGCTGCCAAAAGGGAATGTTGAAATCTTCGATATAGGCCTGCTGGAAGTTCAGGTCCTTCAGCTTGATCATGGCCCATTGCCGGGCACGCCATTCCGCGTCGGAGCCGGCCAGTCGCGGGCCGATCTCGGTCGTCAGGCTTTCGGTGAATTCAAGTCCGACATCGTCCTGCAGCCCCGATTCCATCAATGCCACGGCCTGCGCCCTGATGGCCGGATCCAGGATTTCGGCCTGGTCGGCAGTGGCTGGCATTGCAGCGACGATGGCTGCAAGCGCGAACGGGGTCAGGGATCTCAACATGGCTTTATCTCCGGCTGTCTGATGCCGGTACGCTAAGCCACCCCGCCGCCCCATGAAAGGGTGGCGGCCATGAAAACCTACAAACCCTCAGCCGTCTCGATCACGAGATCGACCGCCGGACGGGTCTTGTAGCCATCCTCGCGCAGTGTCCGCTTGATGCTGCCTTCGGCACCGACGAACACGATGGCCGGATGCGGAATGCCGTCATAGCGCGAGCCGGGTTTCATATCCGTGTTGAGCAGGTTGAACGCCTTGATCGCGACCGAACCTTCATCTGACAGGAGCTCATATGACAGGCTCTTGTCCGCCTTGTAGCCGGCCAGCGTTTCGACTGGATCGTAGGACACGGCCACCAGCGTCCAGCCTGCCGCAGCCAATGGCGCTGCGGCTGCTTCGAGGTCGATCAGCTGCTTCTTGCAGAAGGGGCACCAGTCGGCCGAGCGCACGAAGGCAACGACCGTGCCCTTGGCGCCCGCGAGCGTTTCGAACGTTTGCGGCACGCCGCGCGTATCGACCAGCGCAACCGCTGGCGCCTGAACGCCGTCAGCGAGCCCGATGGCTGGCGTCTCTGCCAAGGCCGCAACAGCCTTCTCCGCTTCAACGGATTTTGTGTGCAGTTCGGTGTCCGTCGTTTCCTGCGCGCCTGCAGCGGCAGGCAAGAGGGCAATCACGGAAGCGAGGGAAAGGGTGCGTAACACGGGCGGTCTCCTTGAACATTTGCGTGGCAGGCTAACCGCAAATCACCTGCCCGGCGAGCCGCATCAGGCCTGCCTCACGCGTCTTTGATCCGACGTGACCGCCAGTCATCGGCGCTCTGGCCGTAGACATCCCACTGCGTGCCCTCGTAGGGCGGTGGCGCCTTGGCCTGACGCAGCACCCGGCTGCCGAGCCGCTCGGCCACTTTGATCGACCCCGTATTTGCCGGATCGATCGTGTGGATCACCTCGCCCCAGCCGAGGATGTCCACGGCATAGTCAATCGCCGCGGAGGCCCCTTCGGTCGCATAGCCCTTGCCCCAGGCGCTCCGGGCAAGCCCCCAGCCGACTTCGGTGCCCGGCCAACCCGCAGGCTGCCATGGCCCGAGGCGCCCGACCCAGTTGCCGCTTGCCTTCTCGATCACCGAGAACATCGAGAAACCCCGGATCGTCCAGGCCCCGGTCATTGTGCATATCGACCGCCAAGTCAGCTCCGGCCCCTGCACGCCGCCCAGATGCGTCATCACATCCGCGTCGGCGTGAAACGCGACCCATGAGTCAAAATCCTCCGCCCGTGGCGGGCGGAGGATCAGGCGGTCTGTTTCAATCGTTGGCCCAATGGCCATTAATGGCTCCTAGGCGAGCGAGGGCTCCAGCCCTTTGCAATCGTCGATCAGTTTCTGCACTTCAGCGACCGATGCGGTGAACATGGCCTGTTCTGCATCAGTGAAATCGAACTCGACAACTTTCTCGGTGCCACCGGCGCCGATCAGGGTCGGCACGCCGACATACATGCCGTTCACGCCATATTCGCCGTCGCACCAGCTGGCCGCCGGCAGGACGCGCTTCTGGTCGTTGAGATAGGACTTCGCCATCGCGATGGCCGATTCGGCAGGGGCGTAGAACGCCGAGCCAGTCTTCAACAGGGCCACGATCTCGCCGCCGCCCTTGCGGGTGCGGTCAACGATTGCGTCCAGTTTCTCTTGCGTGAGCCAACCCTGCTTGACCAGCTGCGGCAAAGGCAGGCCGCCAACAGTCGAGTGGCGCACCATAGGCACCATGCTGTCGCCATGCCCGGCCAGCGTCCATGCGTGAATGTCGGCGACCGACACGCCGGTGGCTTCCGACAGGAAAAAGGCGAAGCGCGAGCTGTCCAGCACGCCCGCCATGCCGACGACCATATTGGTGGGCAGGCCGGAAAATTGCTGCAGCGCCCAGACCATCGCATCGAGCGGGTTGGTGATACAGATCACGAACGCGTTCGGGCAGTTCGCCTTGATGCCTTCACCGACCGATTTCATCACACCGAGGTTCTTGGACACGAGATCATCGCGGCTCATGCCCGGCTTGCGCGGGAAGCCTGCGGTCACGATGCAGACATCGGCGCCAGCAATGTCAGCGTAATCATTCGCGCCCTTCAGGCTGACGGACCCGTTGAACACAGGGGTCGACTCGGCAATGTCCAGCGCCTTGCCCTGCGGCAGGCCTTCGAAAATGTCGAACAGGATGACATCACCAAGCTCCTCGCGGGCTGCGATATGGGCGAGCGTGCCGCCGATCATGCCGGATCCGATAAGCGCGATTTTCTTGCGGGCCATGGGTCAAAAACTCCTGAAAGCGTTGGGGATATGTCTGGTCCCGAGGGTTAGCCGAGCCGCCGGCATTTCGCAATGCGCCAAAAAGGAAAGCCCCGCCGGTGAGGGCGGGGCTTTTTTGCTTTTGACTTGTCGGGGCGCAGCCTAGTTGCGATTGCCCGACATGATTGCCAGCATGAACTGGAACATGTTCACGAAATCCAGGTAGAGGCTCAGCGCGCCATAGGTGGTGGCCACAGCCATTGCCCGTGAATCGCCGACGAGCTGGAAATACATGTTCTTCAGGCGTTGCGTATCGAACGCGGTCAGGCCGGCAAAAATCAACAGGCCGACAACCGAGATGACCATGTGCATCATGCTCGATTTGAAGATGAACATGTTCAACAGCGACGCGACGATGATGCCGATCACGCCCATGATCAGGAACGTGCCGAAGCCCGACAGGTCGCGTTTGGTCGTATAGCCGTAGAGCGACAGGCCGCCAAAGGAGATCGCCGTCGTCAGGAACGCCTTCGAGACCATCATCATGCCGTCAGGCTGGCGCGCATAGACATAGACGATGGCGCCCATGCCGATACCGATCAGTGAGACGACCGACCAGTAGACGAGGTTTGCCGCCAGGGGCGACGGGTTCTTCATCACGAAGCCGGACAGCAGCAGGATGGCTAGCGGCGCGAACATGATGACCATGCCGATCGGTCCGGTCAGCAAGGTCAGCGTCACGTCTTCTGGCACCATGGCCCCGAAGGCGTAGGCGAGACCTGCCGTCAGCAGCAGTCCGAGCGCCATCTTGTTGTAAACGCCGAGCATGAAGGCCCGAAGCCCTTCATTGACCGACGTGTCCATCGAGTCGGCGCCGGTTTTTGGCGTATAGGCCCGATTGAATTCGTTCATAGGTTTAATACCCTTCTGTTTTGATCCACACGTAAACACGTGCGTCTAGTGGGGAATATGGTGAAACTCGACGTCATCTGCAAGGACAACCGGGCGTGTGGCCTTGACGGGATCATCGCCACTGCAGCGCCGCTTGCACGAATACGGCTCATCAGGCCCAACATAGTTGCAGCATAGAGAAACTATACTGGTCCTTTGCTTCAATATTACTACATAAATCAAGTGAACAATATCCATTATGGTCCGAATCCAAGAGAATGGACTTTCGCGTTTTGCATTGACTCATATTAACCAAGGGGTAATTTCCCCAATCTGGTGTAGTTCCAACGGTTGGGGCACCGGGCAAACTAAGGGGATATACAATGGCAGACGCATCGGCTTACGCCGAAAACATCAAGAAGTATGCAAATGGCTACAATCAGGCCGCAGCAGAGAAAATCGTGGGCCACCTTGGCATTGCGCTACGTAACCGGGACAGTTCCATGGTTGCTTGCTCAGATTCAGGGGAGCTCGACCGGGTGCGTGAGCGCTGGTGCCGGGGCAAGCTCGGACTCGCCCAAAACAAGAACGATCTCGATGCAGCGATCAAGGCCGTCTGCGACAAGTTGCAACCAGAGGGCGGCACCAAGTCACGCGTGACGTTCTACTATTTGCTGGCTGAACATTTCGGCAAACTCGGCGATCTCGCCAGCTGAACCACGCGCCGCGAACGGCTAAACGGGAACCCGGTCAGGTGGGACCGGGTTTTCTTTTGCGCGCAATCCTGCTTCAGATTGGCCGCATGTACCGCTTGTTTGCCGCCCTTCCTGTCGACCCGGATATCGCGCCCGGCCTGAAGGCCCTTCAGACGGGCCTTGCGGGCGCCAGCTGGCGCCCGGAACGCAATTTCCACATCACGCTCCGCTTCTTCGGTGACCTGGGTCATTCGCAAGCGCGCGACCTTGACGACTTGCTCGGAGAGATCCGCGCGCCCGAACTCGAGATCCGGCTCGAGGGGGTCGGCTGGTTCGGCCGGCGTGAGCCGAGCGCGGTTTGGGCACGGGTGCGCGAGACAGATGAGCTTCGCGCGCTAGCCGGCCAATGCGAACGCGCCGCCCGGCGCCTCGGCCTGCCGGCAGACCGCCGCAATTTCACACCGCATGTCACGCTCGCCTACCTGCACGGCACCACGCCGGAAGAGGTGACAGCCTGGGCCGAGCCGCGCCACGCCTATTGCAGCGATGCCTTCTGGGTGAACAGTTTCCACCTCTATTCCAGTCATATGGGCGATGGCCCGAGCCGCTACGTGGCCGAAGCGGATTATGTGCTCGGCGGCTGATTACGCGCCTCAGCGCGTCACGACATAAAGCATCTCGCCGCCCGCCTTGCCTGCCACGGGCGTCAGGAAATCCAACGCATCGCCCGCCACGAGCCGCGCCGCCAGGCCGTCCGGGTGCGCCTTAGCCAGCATCTGGAATTCACCTTGCGACGGACACGCGAGCACATAGGCCACGCCATCGGCCCGCATCAGCGCGGCCGCCTCGTCCGGCGGCGAGATGAATATGCGAAGGGCCATTTCGATCCCGGCGGCATTGCGATGATAATGGCCATGAAGCGCCCGCTGGCCCGTATATCGCAGGATATCCGGCGCCGCGTCCGCTACGGCAAGGACCAGTCCCTCGGGTTGCGCGTTAAGCACCGACAACATGTCCGGGCTGGCGCACGCGACATCCGCAACGGCCGGACTGCTGCCCGATGCCGATTTGAGGAACAGGCCCGGCGCGCCCCAGACCAGCGGCACCGATACGGCCAGTGCCAGCAAATATCCCACACCCCGCTCGCCGCCGTCCGGCCTGCCGGTAAACAGGCCCGCCACCCAGGCCCCAAGCGGCAGGATCGCGAAAATGTGCCCGAAAGAATAGAACCTCACCTGCTGCAATGTCAGCACGATATCCAGCACCAGCAGGAGCAGGAACAGGACGTGGGCGCGCCGGTTGATTCCCAGCTCGATCTGGAACAGCGAGACGGTGGCCGCAACCAGGGAAATCCCGATCATGAAAGGGATTTCCTGCCAGGCGCTCGGCCGCGCCGCAAATAGCGGCCGCGCCTCATCGACCTTCTCCAGCCAGAGCGTGCGCACGATCGACGGCAGCCCATCGAGCGGGTTCGCAAGGCATTGCGGCGCCTGCAATGCCAGGAGCAGTCCGCAGCCAAGCCCGATCATGCCCAGCCCCGTCAGGCGCCATGGGAGCGACCTGCCGGACAGGCTCACCGCCGCCAGCGCCAGGCCCACGCCGCCCAGCAGGGCCGCGCTCACGGTGACGAGCGACAGCGCGTCGCAATAGACCGCGCCATAGTTTGCCGGAGCGACCGAGGCAGCAAAGAACACGGCGGTCATGGCGGCGAGGCTCACGCCGAACGCCACTGCGCCGCGCTGCGCGGCACGTCCGGCCAGGGCCCAGTCCAGCGCATGGAACGCACAGATCACCGCCACGAACGGATACACTTCCGCGCCAATGGCAACCGAGGAGGCCAGCGCTGCCCCCGCGACGGCAAGGCTTGTCGGCCGACGTTGCGGGTCGATCGAAAAGGCCAGTGACAGGGCCAGGAAGCCCAGTTGCAGGTTATGATGGTCAATACTGCCGCTCAGGAAGTTCTGGTGCCGGAACAGGATGGTCGCGGCGATGATGCAGGTAAAGACAAGTGTCTCGCGCCCGCCAAGGAAACGCGCACCGCTGACAAGCGCCCAGACCAGAAGCAACACGCTGATCGGCGGCCAGACAACGGTCGCCCAATGCAGGGCCGCGTCCGATGGCAGGAAAACATCCAGCAGCGACGTGATCGCCAGAACCGGCAGGTCCACCAGCCGCGACCAGTGCATCGCCGTTCCGCCATCGGGGCCGAGCCGCGCCTGGCTGACATCGAACCAGTTCTGGCCGGCGAGATAATCCTGTATCTCGACCAGCCGCATCGCACTGTCGGCGTCCATGCTGGAAGCGGCAAACAGTCCCGACACGGCGCTCACCACGAGAAGGGACGCCACCATCAGCAGGCCGAAACCCAGCACAATCGCCAAGTCTGCCATTCCGGTTCTGGCTGGTCTGTCCATCTTGCGTCCCCTGCCCCGTCGTGTGCCTGAAAGGCGACCTTAACCTTCGCCCGTGTAGAAATGCCTAAATTGAGGCAATGGGTGGACGCGTGACCGACATATCTTTCAGCGACCTGAATATCGCAATTCTCCTGCCTTGCTACAATGAAGGCAAGTCGATTGCCGCCGTTGTGCTCGGCTTTCGCAAGGCGCTCCCGGGCGCCCGCATCTTTGTCTATGACAATAATTCCAGCGACGACACATCCCAGCAGGCACTTTTCGCGGGCGCCACGGTCGTGCCGTCGCGCCGCCAGGGCAAGGGCAATGTCGTGCGCCAGATGTTCGCCGACATCGATGCCGACATCTATCTCATGGCCGATGGCGACGGCACCTATGACCCGACCGCCGCACCGAAAATGATCCAGACCCTTCTCGATGACCGGGCCGACATGGTCGTCGGCACCCGCCGCAATGTGCACCAGGACGCCGGCCGCCACGGACATGCGTTTGGCAACCGCCTGTTCAATACGGTGTACAAGGCCCTCTTCGGCAACGAGTTCACCGACATCTTCTCCGGCTATCGCGCCTTCACGCGGCGTTTCGCCAAGAGCTTCCCGGCCTCGTCCCCCGGCTTCGAGATCGAAACCGAAATGTCCGTGCACGCTTCGATGCTGCGCCTGCCGGTATCTGAAGTCGAGTTCAGCTATGGCCGCCGCATGGATGGCTCCGAAAGCAAGCTCTCGACCTTCCGCGACGGCTTCCGCATCCTGCGCATGATGGGCATGCTGATGAAGGAGACGCGCCCCTTCCTGTTCTTCGCCTATGTCGCCACCTTCCTCCTGGCCGCATCTGTCTTCCTGATGGCGCCGGTGATCCGCGACTACCTCGCCACCGGACTGGTTGACCGCATCCCGACCTGGATGCTGGCCATGACGCTCCTGCTCGGCGCGATGATGACCTTCATTGCCGGCGTCGTCCTCGACTCGGTCGCCCGTGGGCGCGCTGAACAGAAGCGCATCCATTACCTCTCGATCGCGCCATCGCGGGGAGAGCATTACCGTTCCGGCATAACGCCGCTTGTCGATCGTCGGCAGGACCTGCCAGCCTCCGGCTCGCCGGCCCAGCGGACCGCCGACGGCCAATGAGCGCGATGAAAGCCCTCACGCTGCCGGTCTACGGCCTGCTCGTGCTGACACCGATGACCATCGCGTTCGGGCAGGTCCTCTTCAAGCAGACCGGCATCCAGCTCGCCGACAAGCCCGACGCGCCCTTCTACTCGATCCTCTTCAGCCCGGTCTTCCTCGTCGCGGTCGCCCTCTATGGCATTGCCACGCTCGCCTGGGTCTATGTCCTGAAAATGGTGCCGCTCTCGATGGCCTATTCCTTCATGGCCCTCACTTTCGTGCTGGTGCCGCTGATGGCCGCCTTTTTCCTGAAAGAGCCGCTGACCGTGAAATACGCCATCGGCGCCTGCCTGATCATCGCCGGCCTCTTCGTCGTCCAGTCCTGAGCCGGCAAGCGGATTTCAGCGAAATCGAAGGCCGGATCGCCGTCCAGCGGGCCCGCCGGCACGGCAGATGCCGATTTTCTGATGCAACACGGCTCGCACCGCTGCATTCCCCGTTGACGCCCGGCGTATCACGACGTATCTGACCGCCTTCCTACCCCGTGCCCAGATGGCGGAATTGGTAGACGCGCTACGTTCAGGTCGTAGTTCTCGCAAGGGAGTGGAGGTTCGAGTCCTCTTCTGG
>NZ_JBBKXE010000068.1:0-19084 GCF_037969335.1 Hyphomonas sp.
TGACTTCGATCTCGCCGCCGGTCATGCCGTCAGCCGGGAAGGGGTTGGAATCGTCGCCGCGCGGCTTCTCGGCCAGGAACATGGACAGGCCGGAGAAATTGTTCGTGGCCGGATCGGTGCGCGCGAGAACGGTCATCACGTCGGCGCGAACCGGGTGGGTGATCCAGGTCTTGTTGCCGGTGATGGCATATTCGCTGCCGTCTTCGGTTTTCACCGCGCGGGTGCGCAGACTGCCGAGGTCGGACCCGGTATTCGGTTCGGTGAACACGGCGGTCGGCAGGATTTCGCCGCTGGCAATCTTCGGAAGCCATGTCTGCTTCTGGTCGTCGGTGCCGCCGATCAGGATCAGTTCGGCTGCGATCTCGCTGCGCGTGCCCAGCGAGCCGGTGCCGATATAGCCGCGCGACAATTCTTCGGAGACGACGCACATGGCGATCTTGCCCATGCCGAAGCCGCCGAATTCTTCCGGAATGGTCAGGCCGAACACGCCGAGCTCCGCCATCTCGCTGACGACATCCATCGGGATGTAATCGTTGCGCATGTGCCAGCCATGGGCGTGCGGCTTGATCTTGTCGCTGGAGAATTTCGCGAACTGTTCGCGCACCATGCTCATGGTCTCGTCGAGGCCGGTCTCTTCCACCGTGTTGCGCGACAGCGCGTCAGGCAACAGGCGGGCGGCCGCCGCCATCGAGGCGGTTGTCTTGCCCTCGGTGATCAGGCGATTGACCGCAGGATGGGCAAAAAGCGCATCGACCTCGGCCAGCAGGCCGAGTTCGTGCGGACGGATCGTCTCGCCCTGGTTCATCGGCACGCCGCCGACGAGTTGCGCAAAATATTCGCTGAACAGGATCTGGGAGAGAAGCGCTTCGATTTCGCCAAACTTGCCGTCCGCTTCGAGACGGGCGGCCCATTCGGCTGTCTGGCGCAGGGCTTCGAGATAGGTCGCGATCCAGGACAGGCCGTGCGCCATATGCTGTTCGCGTTCCAGCGCCTTGCGGTCGGGGCGCCCTTCTGCGGTCTTCAGCCTGGCACCGGCGCCGCTATTGGCGGCCGCAACATAGGTTTCCAGCGCCGAAACGGCGTCGGCCATGGTTGCGACAAGCCCTGTCAGGACCGGGGATGTCTCGAGTGTTTCGCCTGCAGTGCCGTCCATAATATCCTCCACGATCTCTGGTCGTTTTCCTTAGTATAGTGCGCAGGCCCGAAGAGTCATGGAAAGATTGTGCGGTGCAACAACGCAGGCGGCGTCAGGCGTCCATCCGGCGGTAGCGCCGTGACTGGGCGCGGACCATGGCGCGGCCGAGGGGCTCGGGGAGGATGCGGGTCAGGGAGGCCAGCGTCTTGTTGACGGCGCCGGGGACCACGACCGGCTGGCCCTTGTTGACTGCATCAATGCCTGCCTTCACGACAGGCGCGGCCTGCATCCACATCCATTTCGGCATCTTGTCGGTGTCGTCGCGCGTGCCGTTGACGTCGTGGAACTCGCTCCAGGTGAAGCCGGGGCACAGCGCGGTGCAGTGAATGTCGGGCTGGCCAGTGGCGGCGCATTCGGCATTCAGGCTTTCGGAAAACTTGATCAGCCCGGCCTTGACGCTGGCATAGAGCGTGTGGCCCGCGCTGCCTGCAGCATAGCCTGCGAGGGAGGCGACATTGATGATGCGGCCATAGCGCCGCTCTGCCATGCCCGGCAGCACCTTGTGCGCGAGTTCTATCGGAGCGGAATAGAGGACACGGATGAAGGCGGCCTGCTCTTTCCAGTCGGTATTGAAGAACGTTCCCGGCAGCCCGTACCCGGCATTGTTCACGAGGGTATCGACATGTCGGTCCTGGTCGGCAAGCGCGGCAAGGATCTTGTCGACAGAATTGGCGCGGGCAAGATCCTGGACGATCGGAATGACCTTTATGCCATGCGCGGCCTCAAGCTCGGCGGCCAGCGCCTCCAGTCGGTCGAGGCGGCGCGCGGTCAGCGCAAGGTCCCAGCCAAGCGCCGCATACTGACGGGCGAACTCCGCGCCGATGCCGGCTGATGCGCCCGTGATGAGGCAAAGTCGTCTATTCATGATGTGGCCTTTCGCATTACCTGTACTGCAGTGTCATAATTATCACATGAGCGGGACAAAAAGTGTCACCCACTTGTGATTTTTCCACCAGTGTCCACTCTTTGTTTTGATTTTGAATGGCCAAAGGAGGTCATTCAAAGTTGGACACCCAGCGTCGGGCGCCCATCGTCATCCAAAGGAGGATACTCACCGTGCAGTTCAAAACTGTCCTGCGAGCCGCCACAGCTGCTGTGGCCATCGCATCCATCACCACGCCTGCCTTCGCCCAGGAAGAGGCCGCCCCCGAAACTGACCGTACGCTCGAGACCGTCGTTACTCTTGGTACGCGCGTTGCCAACCGGTCGGCTCTCGATACGGCTGTTGCCGTTGACGTCGTTTCTTCGGCCACGCTCGAGAAGATCGGCATCGGCGAACTGAACCAGGCCCTGTCGGTCCAGCTCCCATCATTCAACTTCCCGCGCCCGGCCCTCAATGACGGCACGGACTCGGTCCGCCCCGCCTCGCTGCGCGGTCTTGGCCCTGACCAGACACTGGTTCTCGTCAACGGCAAGCGCCGCCACATGGCATCGCTCGTCAACGTGAACGGATCAATCGGTCGTGGCACATCGGCCGTCGACCTGAACACGATCCCCACCTTCGCCGTCTCTGGCATCGAAGTCCTGCGTGATGGTGCATCGGCCCAGTATGGCTCGGATGCCATCGCCGGCGTCATCAACGTCAACCTGCGCGAAGCCTCCGAGGGTGGCGCAGCAGAAGTCAGCTATGGCTGGCGCGAAACGGAATACACGGTGCCCGTTGGCACGCCACCTGCCGGTGTGACTGTCCCGGCCAGCGGCGAAATTTCCCGCGAACGGTCTGACGGACACGTCGTCACCGTTGCGGGCTGGAAAGGCTTCCAGCTTGGACAGGACGGTCACCTGACCGTGTCGGCAGAGTACAAGGACCAGCAACATTCGGAACGTTCCGGCTTTGATGTGCGTTCGAACTATCCTGATCTTGTGGGCGGCGGCGCCGATCCACGCGAGGCAGTGATCAACCGCTACAACGCATGGACTGGCGAGCCTGAACTCGAACAGATCACGCTGTTCGGTAATGCAGGCTACAATCTTGAAAATGGCGTCGAGCTGTATGGCTGGGCCAGCTATCAGGATCGCGACACGACATCGGCCGGCTTCTACCGCCGCGCCCTGGATGCCCGGAACGTCGTCGAAATCTACCCGAACGGCTTCCTGCCGCTGATCTCGCCTGAGACAACTGATGCATCGCTGGCAGGCGGCGCCCGGTTCGATATGGGCGGATGGGACATGGATGCGTCCGTTGTCTACGGTTCGAACGAAATGCAGTTCACCATCGAGAACACGCTTAACCGTTCGATCGGCCCGGCCTCCAAGACATCGTTCGATGCCGGTGGCTTCAAGTACAGCCAGGTCGTTGCCAACCTTTCGGCCGTCAAAGGCTTTGCGGTTGACGGTCTTGCCTCCGATCTCAACGTCGCCTGGGGCCTCGAAGCCCGTCAGGAAATGTACGAGATCAATGCCGGCGAGCCGGACAGCTACCGTAATGGCGGCGTTCTCCTGAACGGCAGCCCGACATCTTCGGGTGCGCAGGTCTTCCCGGGTTTCCGTCCGGCCAACGAAGTTGACGAGGACCGTAGCGCAGTTGGTGCGTATCTCGACCTCGAAGCCAATGTCACCGATGCGCTGCTCGTGTCGGGTGCTGTGCGTGTCGAATCCTATTCGGATTTCGGCGAAACGGTCACAGGCAAGCTGGCCGCCCGTTATGACTTCAACGACAATTTCGCCCTGCGCGGCTCGCTCCAGAACGGCTTCCGTGCGCCGTCCCTGCAGCAGCAATACTATGCGACCACGTCGACGAACTTCATCAACGGTGTGCCGTTCGACATCACCACGTTCCCGGTCACAGACCCGGCGGCTATCGCCCTGGGTGCCAAGGAGCTTGATGCCGAGAATTCGGTCAACTACTCGATCGGTGCTGTCTTCAGGAATGGTCCGCTCAATGTCACGGTCGACGCCTATCGCATCGATGTGAACGACCGGATCGTGCTTTCGGAAAACCTGACATCGCAGGACGTGCGTGACTACCTTGAAGGCCAGGGCTTCCTGGGTTCGGGCGGTGGTCGCTTCTTCCTCAACGGTGTGGATACCGAAACGACAGGTGTCGACATCGTGGCAAACTATGCCTTCCCGGAAACGGACATGGGCAAGTTTGATGCGACCTTCGGTGCCAACTTCAACAAGACGGATGTGACCGCAGTGCCGGCCATTCCTCAGCTGACGGCCCTGCCGTCGAACCCGGTCCTGTTTGACCGCGTCAATGTGCTGACATTTGAAGAAGGTACGCCGAAAGACAAGTTCACGGCCTCGCTCGGCTGGGAACGTGGTCCCTTCGGCGCAACCCTTCGTGCCATCCGCTACGGTGAAGTGCTCGTGCCAAGCTCGAACCCTGCCAATGACTACACGATCGATCCAAACACGCTCCTCGATATCGAGGGCCGTTACACCTGGAACGAGCGCATTACCCTGTCGATTGGTGCGGACAACGTGTTCGACGAGTATGGCGATCCAGCGCCGATCACTCAGAACGGCACTGGCAACACGCCATTCTCCGGCTACATCCCGTACGGCAGCTCCGGCCGCTTCGTGTACGGCAAGGCCAGCGTGAAGTTCTAGTCACTCACGACTTCCAGCCTACAAACAAACGCCGCCCCCGAAAGAGGGCGGCGTTTTTCGTTGGGTGGAATGCGGGTAGAGAGCCTAACGAATGCCCACCGGATTGATGATGGCCTGCACCGTGCCTTCAAGGCGGGGCGCGCCCAGCGTGAAGAAGAACTCCGTCACGCCATCGGCGGCGAGTTCGTCCGTCACCATGTTTTCCAAGATGTAGACGCCGTTCTTGGCCAGCATTGTCAGGTGCCCGTCAAACGGGCGCGCCTCGTTCTCGAACGGGATGACTTCAACCGCCCAGGTGTCCGATCCGATGGCGACAACGCCAAGGTCTGCGAGGTATTGGATGCCGTCCACGCCAATACCCGGTTCGGCGGGGCTGAGTTCGGAAGACCCGGCCTGTGATTTCATCGTGCCGGTGTAGAAGAGCACGACGTCACCGGCCTCTATGGATACGCCGGCACGTTTCGCCGCTGCCTCGATCTCGTCGGTGTTGAACGCCGTTCCCGGCGCGACCGGATCGCCAAACGCCTTGGTCATGTCGAGCAGCACGCCGCGTGTCGCAATCGGCGGCAGGAGGTGGGTGCCGAACTGGGTCAAGCCGGATGTTGTGACAAAGTCGGCCACGGGGACGCCATTATAATATTCGTGGTTGATGCCCATATGGCCCAGCCCGTCGATCTGGCTGCCAATGCCCACCCAGACATCGACAATATCGTCATTGCCGGTCGCCATGTTCTCGCCGAGCGGCGTGCCGGACCCGTCCGACAGCTGCAGCACCGTTACGTCATATTCGCGCGGGCCATAGGCGGGTGTATCGCGGCCCGTCACCATGCCGAGCGCATAGGTCTTGCCGGTCGTGACCAGTTTCGCCGCCGCTGCGGTCTTTTCTGCGCTCAGATTGTTGAGCGCGCCCAGCCGGTCATCGGCGCCGTATTTCGACGGGTACCAGCTCTCGCTCGCCGCGCCGTCGGCTGCCAGTTCTTCGGCCTGTGTCGACTGGCATGCGCCCAGCACAAACAGGCCCGCAATCATCAAACGCTTCATTTTCTTCCGTCCTCCCACGACTGGTTTTCGGCCAGCCTATATCCGGGAGGCGCATGCGCAAGTCTTGTCAGGCCCGGCGCACGAGGAATCCGGCGCGCGGGAAGTGGACATGGATTGTTTCCGCCTCCGGCGATGTGCGCTGCAGGATCAGGCGTTGCGCATCGGCGTGCACGAGTTCGCCCTCGACCCAGACCTGGCCATAATCATCCGGCGCAACCGTCACATCGTCACCGGGGGAGAATCCCTGCGGTTCATTGAGCGTCGTTGCCGCCACGAGGCGCGGCGCGGCCGTTTTCCCGATCGCCAGCGCTTCGGCCGACGTAATGGTTTCGGGCGCCTGGCCTTCGGTCTCTGTCAGCCGGTCATACCAGGCGCGCGTCAATGGTGCGGACTCGAGGCACGCATTGGCAAAGTCCGGCACCGTGTTCATCACGAACCAGACATTCATGTAGGCATGGACGTCAACGAAGCCCGGTTTCGCACCAATCAGGTAGATCCCGGCGCCAGCGCCCTTGCCGGCCTGTAGCCGCTCTTCCAGCAGCATCAGCCGGGCGCGCCACTGGTCGCGCATCATCGGCGCTACTTTTTTCATGGCTTCGGTGTCGAAGGGCCGGCCCGAGAGGGCCTCGCGGTCCTTCTTGAAATCCTCGGGTACGCTGTCGGCGCGTTCGCCGAAGATGACAGCGACCGACGACTGGAACCAGCGCGCATCGGTCCAACCGGCGACCATCTGGGCGAGGCCCTCATGGCCGGGCGGGCGCAATGACGGATTCGGGAACCGGGATTCCAGCTCACGCAGGATGATCGCCGTGTCGCAATAGATGTCCGCGCCGATCTGCATCACCGGCGTGCGGCGATAGCCGCCCGTCATCGGCATCAGGTCGGGCCGGGGCATGATCACCGGAATTTCCACGCGCGAATAGGCGAGGTTCTTCAGCTTGAGCGCCAGGCGCACCTTCTCTGCGAACGGAGACGTCGGATATTCGTGCAGGATTATGCTGCGGGCGTCTGCCATGGGTGTGGGCCCTCCCCTGTTGGCCAAACGACTACTTTGCAGGCGTTCCGGCAAACAGGGAAGGGAATTTTCAGGCGATCAGAGCGCGGCCAGCGCCTGGTCGAGATCAGCAATGATGTCGGCAGCATCCTCGATTCCGACCGACAGGCGTACCGTGTCGGGCGCGGCTCCGGCAGCGGTTTTCTGCGCGTCCGTCAACTGGCTGTGCGTGGTCGAGGCCGGGTGGATGATCAGCGAGCGCGTGTCGCCGATATTGGCCAGGTGGCTGAACAGTTTCACCCCCTCAACCAGCTTGACCCCCGCCTCATGTCCGCCCTTCAGGCCAAACGTGAACACGGCGCCTGCCCCCTTGGGCAGGTATTTTTTCGCCCGGTCGAAATGCGCATCGCCTTCAAGCCCTGCATAGCGGACCCAGCTGACCTTTTTGTGTGCGCTCAGGTGCTTCGCGACCTTCAGGGCATTGGCGCAGTGGCGCTCCATGCGCAGCGGCAGGGTTTCGCACCCCGTCATGATCAGGAACGCGTTCATGGGCGAGATCGCCGCGCCGAGGTCACGCAGCGAGAAAGCCCGCGCGGCGATGGCGAAGGCGATGTTCACGTTCGACCCATCCGGGCCGAGCGGCAGCGCGGCGAAGGCTTCGCCGAACACCATGTCATTGTAGTAGGATTGCGGGCTGGCCATGGTCGGGAACTTGGCCTTGTGGGCCAGCCAGTCGAAATTGCCGCCGTCTATGATCATGCCGCCAATCGAATTGCCGTGGCCGCCGATGAACTTGGTCAGGCTCTCGACGATGATATTCGCGCCATGTTCCAGCGGCCGGCAGAGGTAGGGCGACGCCATTGTATTGTCGACCATGAAGGGAATGCCATGCTTGCTGGCGATCTTCCCAATCGCGTCCATGTCCGTGACAAGGCCGCCCGGATTGGCGAGGCTCTCGGTGAAGATCACGCGGGTCTTGTCATCGACGGCCGCTTCAAAGCCCGCCACATCGTCAATATCGACAAATTTGACCTCCCAGCCGAACTTCTTGAACGCGTGGGACAACTGGTTGATCGAGCCGCCGTAAAGCTGGCGCGCGGCAACGATATTCGCGCCGGGCTCCATCAGGACGTGGAAGGCCAGCAATTGCGCCGCGTGACCGGACGCTGTGGCAACGCCCATCGTGCCGCCTTCAAGATCGGCGATACGGGCCTCCAGCGCGCCGGTGGTCGGGTTGCCGAGGCGCGTATAGATGTTGCCGAATTCCTTTAGCGCGAAAAGGTTGGCCGCATGCTCGGCGTCGCGGAACACGAAACTGGTTGTCTGGTGGATCGGCTGGGCGCGCGACCCGGTTACCGGATCCGGGGCGCTGCCTGCGTGGATGGCGCGCGTGGAAAATCCCTGAGTCATTCGTGTCTCCCTTTTTTCAAACTTGTCCGGACCTCTTGTAGCGCCAGACGCCAGCCTGCACAGGCCTTGCAACTAAAAGATCTGTTCAGCTGCGCTGGCCGCAAGAAACGGGTGGAACGGGTTTGCCCCAGCAGGCAAACTGCCTCTCATGACACTGACACTTGCCCCCCTCGACGAACGCGCCCTGGCCTATGACCGCATGGCCCGCGCCCTTGATCATCTCGGCGACACCTGGCGCGACTGGCCGGATCTCGCCAGCGTGGCGGCAGCGATGAACCTCTCGCCCAGCCATTTCCAGCGCGAATTCACGCGCTGGGCTGGCGTCAGCCCGAAACAATTCCAGGCCGCGCTGGCGCATGGCGCCGCTGGCGACCTGTTGCGCGACGGCGCGAGCGTGCTCGATGCTGCGCTCGAGACCGGCCTGTCCGGCCCGGGCCGCCTGCATGACCTGTTCATCGCCCATGAAGGCCTCACCCCCGGCGAAGCTAAAACGGGCGGGGCAGGGGCCGGATTGATCCTCGGCAAGGCGCCGACCCCATTCGGGCTGGGTGCATGGCTGATCGGACCGCGCGGGCTTGTGGCGCTTGGGTTTATCGACGAAGGCGCGCCGCAACGCACAGGGTTTGAACATCAGGGCGTCGGTGAAGCACAGGCCTTTGCCGATCTTGCCGCGCGCTATCCCGGTGCCGATATCCGGCGCGACGATGCGGAAGCGGTCCGCTTTGCCCGTCGCGTCTTCGAGTCGGGTGAACCGATGCCCGTGGCGCTCTATGGTACCCCGTTCCGGCGGCAGGTCTGGCGCGCCTTGCTCGAGATTCCGGCGGGCACAACGCAGACCTATGGCCAATTGGCGACCGTGTCCGGCCATCCCAAAGCGGCCCGCGCGGTCGGTGCGGCGGTCGGGGCGAACCCGATCAGCTGGTTCATTCCCTGCCACAGGGCCCTTGCGGCGGACGGCCGGCTCCATAACTATCATTGGGGTGTGGCGCGAAAGCGTGCCATGCTGACCTATGAACGCGCCCATGCCGCCTGAACCGGCAAACTGGGCAGACGGCACCTCGCCGCAAATCCGGACCTGCCCGTTTTTCCATGTTGCCGATGATCCTGCTCTTTGTGGCCCTTCTCGCCTGGGGCGCACACCTCGCATGGCGATGGAAGACGACGCGCGACTTTGCCCCTGAAGTGCTCGCTGCACGCAAGGCAACGGGTGAAATTCCCGCTGATGTGAGCGAGGCCGAATTCACCGATCTCTATTTGCGCAGCGAAGGTCCGCGGGCTGCGACATATTTCTTCGCCTGCGCCACGATCGTTTCGATCCTGGTTGCGCCATTTGTTGCCGCCTTCAACATGGTCTGGCTGGCGCTCTGGCGCGCCTCCGGGTCATCGCCCGTGTTTGACACAGGCACCATGATCCACACGTTTTCCGTCTTTCTGGCAATCATGGGCTTCATGATCCTGCTGCTCGCCGTGGCGATGCGGCGGTATTACGCCCTGATGCCGCCCAACCTGAAACAGGTCGTGCGCGACCTCAATGGAGGCCTCTCATGAGCATCGAATACCTTCACACAATGGTGCGTGTCGCCGATATCGACGCGGCGCTGAAATTCTATTGCGACGGGCTCGGGCTGGAGCAGGTCCGGCGTGTAGACAATGAAAAGGGCCGGTTCACGCTGGTCTTCCTGGCGTCTCCTGCAGACGTGAAGCGCCTCGGCGGCGTTCCGGAGAACGCCAATCCGACCCAGCTGAATATCCCGATGGTCGAGCTGACGCATAACTGGGATCCGGAAGACTATGATGGCGGACGTAATTTCGGTCATCTCGCCTATATGGTCGACGATATCTATGCGGCGGTAGAGCGCCTTGCCGCGCAAGGCGTGACGATCAACCGCCCGCCCCGCGACGGCCACATGGCCTTTGTTCGGTCACCGGACGGCATTTCGGTCGAGCTTTTGCAAAAGGGTGAGCGCAAGTCCCCCAGGGAACCGTGGGCCAGCGCCGAGAATATCGGTGCCTGGTAGAAAACCCGTGCAGATTGGCTGAACTACGATAAGTCTCTTCAAAACTGGGAGGACTATCCATGTCAGCATTTGCTGCTGCGACACTATATTTCGGCCTGTTCGGCTTCCTGATGCTGACGTTGAAGATGAACGTCGGTCGCGTGCGCGCGAAGGAAAAAGTCATGTTTGGCGATGGCGCCAACGAGGCCATGCAACGCGCGATCCGGGTTCAGGGAAATGCCGTTGAGGATGTTCCGATTGTCCTGATCGGCATTGCGGGGCTTGCGGCTCTGGCAGCGCCGGTTGTGCTGATCCACGCGCTTGGCGGCAGCTTCTTCGTCGCCCGCATCCTTCATGCAATCGGTCTTGGCGGCACGTCCGGTTCCAGTTTCGGCCGGATGGTCGGCACATTGGTCACGCTGATTGTGAAGCTGGTCACCGCAGGTGCCTGTGTCTGGTTCGCGCTGACCTAGTCCAGCGCGCCGATATAGGGCAGGCCGCGATACTTGCCCGCATCGTCCATGCCATAGCCGACAAGGTAGCGGCCCGGGGAATCGAAGGCGCAGAAATCGACGCCGTCTTTGCCTCGGGGTGCCCAGGGCTTCTGCGTCAGCGCGCAGGTGACCACTTCGCGTGCGCCCTTGGACAACAGGTGGGTCTTGGCGAAGGCAAGTGTTCGTCCGGTATCGTAGACATCGTCCAGCAATAGGACGCCGCGTCCCTCGACTGACCGGCCAAGATCGGCCCGCACAACGACGCGGCCGGAACTCTCGCGTGCATCGCGGTAGCTTTCCAGCCAGATCACATCAAGGATCGGGTGCACGCCGCGCCGGGCCAACGCCTTCATCAGGTCGGAGGTGAATGGTGTCGCGCCGATCAGGATCGACACCGCCGTCCAGTCGCCCGGCAGGCGCGGCGCAAGTGCGTCGGCCAGTTCGTCGATGCGTGCCATCAGCTCGTCCTCGGTGACGAGGACTTCGATCTTCGGCATGTCTGTCATTCAATCGGGCTTTCAGTCTCGGAATCGGCCGTGTCCGGCGCCGGCTCGTCGGTTACAGTCTCGGTTTCGGGTTGCGGCTCTGGCGGAACATCGTCGCGGTCGACAAAGGACAGTTCGATCTCGAAACTCTCCATCGGTGCCTGCTCGAGCACGATCCTGAACGTCCCGGTGTCGCCAGCGTCGAGTTCGCCGGGCGTGATGGTGCCGAATTTCTGGGCGACCTGCTGGCCGCGCTCGTCCATCAGGCTGACGCGCACGGCGGGCGTCTCGACGGTGCTGCGGGCGACGTTCACGGCCTTGCCCGACACGGTAACGACGGGGATCGTGTCATTGAAGGTACGGCTGCGCTCGATATTCTCGAACTCAAGGCCGAACCGGTTGACGGAAAAACCGGCCCGTTTGTAGGCCGTGGCCGATTCCGGCCAGAATTTCACAACATCATTGCGGAAGATGATCGCGGCGAGGCCCAGCGTGAAGAAGACCGCTGCGGTCACGATCCACGAGACCAGCGCGGCAAACCGGCTCTTGCGGCGGCGCTGTTCGCGCACGCGCTCGCGGTAGATTTCATGGGCTGCAGGTGCCGCGGCGTGCTCATGTCCGGCGACGCCTTCGGGCCGCACGAACCAGCTATGTCCGCAGGTTGCGCACTTCACAGTTCGCCCGCTTTCACCGATTGTTGAGTCATCGGCGAAATACTGGGTCTCACATGAGGGACAGGTGAGGATCATGACTTGGTCTTTCCCGCAATTCGCCCCATTAAATCAATAGCCTGAGCTGCCAGGCAGGAGCCCATGACCTATCCACGACACGACCTCTTTGACGACGTCGCCGTTCGCCTCGATTCGGTATCGCTCCGCTATGATACCTCAGAGGACATACTTAGCGATATTGATCTTGTCCTGAAACCCGGCTCGTTCAGCTTCCTGACGGGTGCGTCCGGCGCTGGCAAGACAAGTCTGCTGAAACTCCTCTACCTGGCGCTGAAGCCAAGCCGGGGCGAAGTCAGCCTTTTCGGCCGCTCCACCAGCAATCTGACGCGTGACCAGCTATCGTCCCTGCGCCGCCGCGTCGGCGTCGTGTTTCAGGAATTTCGCCTGCTCGAACACCTGTCGGCCTACGAGAATGTGGCGCTGCCGCTGCGGGTGCTGGGCCGCCGCGAGTCCGACTACCGCGCCGATGTCGAGGAATTGCTCACCTGGGTTGGCCTCGGCCAGCGCCTTCATGCCAAGCCGCCGACGCTTTCCGGCGGTGAGCAGCAACGCGTCGCCATCGCCCGCGCCGTCGTGACGCAGCCTGACATTCTCATTGCGGACGAGCCAACCGGCAACGTCGATCCGGAAATGGGCACGCGGCTGATGCGCCTCTTCCTCGAACTCAACAAGCGGCGCGGAACGACCGTGATCATCGCCACGCACGATCTTGGCCTTGTCCGACAGGTCGAAGCGCCGGTTTACCGGCTCAGCAACCGGCTGCTGGTACAGGATGTCGAATTTGGCGGCGAAGCGGCGCGGCGGCGCACTGATCCGGGTCTGGAGGGTTAGGATGGCCAAGGAAACACCCCTTCTTCCGGTCGAGGATGTGCGCGAAGCGGCCCTGTTCTTCGTCGTCGGCGCGCTCTGCTTCCTGGCCGCACTCGCTGCGCTGTCGGCGAAGTCGACCTATGGCGCCGCCAAGAGCTGGACAGCCGAAGTGCAGGGTGAACTGACGGTCAGCCTGCCGGATGTCGACCGGCGTGGCGCCGATGAGGCGCGCAAGATCATCGAGCAAACACAAGGCGTCCGCACGGCCCGTGTCTTGTCCAAGGACGAAATCGATGCCCTGCTCGAACCGAACTTCGGCAGCCGTGGCCTGCCGGAAAGCCTGCCATTGCCACAGCTGGTCGCGGTCGAGGCCGACCCGGCCGTGCCCGACATGGGGCCGACAATTGCCCGCAATCTTGCGGAGGCCGGAATTGCCAGCGCCGTGGACGAACATGCTGACTGGGCCGGCGATGTGCGCCGTGTCCTCGGGGTGGCGCGCCTGACGGCGCTGATTGCGGTGGCCCTGCTGGCATCGACGGCTGTCGCGGTGATCGCTTTTGCCACCCATGCGGCGCTTCTGGCGCGGCGCGACATTGTTGACGTCCTCCACCTTGCCGGGGCACGGGACCGGTTCATTGCCGGCCTGTTCGAGCGGCGTTTCTGGGTTCTCGGCCTGCGGGCCGGTGCGGTTGGCGCCCTCATGGCGCTCGGTGCGTCTGCGCTGATGATCTTCACCGTACAGGTCCATGGGTCCCGCGCCGGCCTCTTGCCTGAACTCAGCCTCGACTTCCTTGATCTCGTCATCCTTGTCGTCACACCTGTGATCGCAGGCTTCGCGGCGCGTTTCGCAGCCCGGATGACGGTGATCCGGGCGCTGAAAGGCATGATGTGAAGCCGGATCGTTCCCTCTCGCGTCGCGGTTTCGGCTTTTTCCCGGCGATGGTGCTCGTCCTGCTCGCCTTTGTGGCGTTCGATTTCCTGATGTTTGCGCGGCGCGCATCCGAATCGGTCCCGGCAACGGCGCGTCAGGCGGATGCGATCGTGGCGCTGACCGGCGGTTCCGGGCGGCGTATTGCGGCCGGTATCGAGCTCATGTCGGCCGGGCGCGGGCAGCGCCTGCTGATTTCCGGCGTCAATCCGGACGTGGATATGGATGACCTGATCACCCTCGCGGGCGGGTCGCCGGAAACCTATGCCTGCTGCGTCGATATCGGCTACCGCGCCGAAACCACGATCGGCAACGCCGAAGAGACCGCTGCCTGGGCCTATGAACGCGGCTATACGCACCTGATCATCGTCACATCCGACTATCATATGCCGCGCAGCCTGCTGCTGTTGCAGCGTGCCATGCCCGATATCACGCTCCAGCCCTATCCGGTCCGGACAGTGGTCGATCCCTCGGCGGTACTGAGTGATTCCAAATCGTTTCGTGGCGTACTGACAGAATGGGCAAAGTGGCGGGTGACGGCCCTCGGTTGAGCGGCTAAACGTGCTGGCCCATGATGCAGCTTCGCTCCCTCCTGTTTGTTGCCTACCTTTATGGCACGATGGCCCTGATGGGCTCGGTCTTCGTGATCGGGCTGGTCCTGCCGCGCCGGTTCATCATGTGGGGAATCAAGACCTATGCCGGGGCGCTGCGCTGGGGCATGCGGGTGATTGCAGGCATGGAGACCGAAATCCGCGGCCTCGAACACCTGCCCGACGGCCCCTTCCTCTATGTCGGCAAGCACCAGTGCATGTTCGATATTTTCGTGCCCTTCATCGTGACACCGGATCCTGCCATCGTCATGAAGCGCGAGCTGCTCTGGTATCCGTTCCTCGGCTGGTACGCGCTGAAAAGCGACATGATCCCGATCGACCGGGCCGGCACGACCAGGACCCTCCGCCGGATGGTCTCGGCGGCAAAGGATCGCGCGGCCATCGGCCGGCAGATCGTCATCTTTCCGGAAGGCACGCGCAAGACGCCGGGCGATGCGCCCGAATATCATGCCGCCGGCGTCGTCGCGCTCTACAAGGCGCTGGACGTGCCCATCGTCCCGGTCGCGACCAATGCGGGCCTGTGCTGGCCCGCCCACGGAACGCTGCGCCGTCCGGGCCGTATCGTCTATGAAATCCTGCCAGCCATTCCGGCGGGCCTAGACCGCAAATTGATGATGAAACGCCTTGAAGCCGAGATGGAAACAGCGGTTGATGCCCTTCTCACGGAGGGTCTCGCCGTTCAGGGCCGGACCAAACCTGTACAGGGACCGCACAGAGTATGAGCAATTACTGGAAAGATTCGGGCCTGGTAAAGCCGCTGGCCGAGCGCCGGCGCTCCCGCTTCTGGCTGTTCTTCCCGTTCCTGCTTCTGGTCGCCCTGATCGGCGCCTATTCGGCCTACTGGATCTATGCCCGCGCCGAGATCGGTCTGGGCGTCGACAAATGGGTCGCCGAGCAGCGCGCCGCTGGTGCCGTCGTCGAATATGAGTCGCGCGAGATCGGCGGCTATCCGTTCCGCTTCGAGCTCGACGTCACCGCGCCGCATTACCAGCCGCCCAACATGGCCAGCTGGGAGGGCGAACGCCTCCAAATCGTGATGCAGCCATGGAACTGGCACCACATTATCGCCCGCGCGCCCGGCCACAGCGTGCTGACCGACCGGCTCGGCATCCGCCACACGTTCGATCTTGACCGAAAATCCGCCGGCAGCCTGTCCTGGACCGATGCGGGCGTGCACCGCGCCGCGATCGAACTCAATGACGCATCGGCCCTGATCGACGGCCATATCTACACGGCGAAAGGCTTCTCGCTGAATCTCGCCCCGCGTCCGGAAGCCGCCGACGACCTGCTCGTGGCTCTGCAATGGGAGGCGCTGACGCTTGATGCCTCCCCGGTCGCCGCGCCCTGGCTTGGCACCGACCTGCAGGACAGTCGCCTGATTGCGGAAGTGCACAATTTCTATCCGGCCTGGGTCCGCAGCGGCGGCAACCCGGAACGCCTCTATGACTCGCTCGTCGAAATGGGCGGCGGCGTGGAACTCGGGCAGGCGCTGCTCAACTGGGGCCCCCTCAAATTTGGCGCCAAGGGCACGATCACCATCGAAAACGGTCTCGCCAACGGATCGTTCGGTGTGCGCATCGACGATCCCGAAGGCCTGAAGGACGCTCTCAAGGCCACAGGCAACTGGACCCTGCAGGAACAGGCGACCGTGGCGACGCTTGAAACCGCCTCGGCGAATGGCAGCTTCCTGATGTTCACGCTGAAAGACAACCAGGTCATGGTCGGCACCGTCGTGGTCGGCCAGCTTCCCGGTCCGGCCCTGTGACAGAACCGTCGCAGGCCCGGCTGAAAGCCGCCTGCGAGACGCTTTCCCGCGCCGATCCGGCCCTAGCCATTGCCTATGATGTCACCGGCCTGCCGGTCTGGCGCGCGGGCGAGCCGACCTATGCCATGCTCGCCCGCATGATCACCCACCAGCAGATTTCCCTCGGCGCGGCCGGCGCCATCTGGGCCCGCACCGAGGCGCTGCTGGGCGAGGTCACGCCCGAAGCCGTGCTCGCCGCCGATCCGGATGGCCTGCGCGCCTGCGGCCAGTCGCGCCCCAAGGTCGGCCACCTCACATCCATCGCGGAATCGCTCGTCACCGGCACACTCAGCCTGCCGCGCGTCTGCACGGCGCCGCTGGACGACGCGCGCCGGGAACTCGTCGCAGTAAAGGGAATCGGCCCGTGGACGGCAGAATTGTTCCTGCTGTACGCAACCGGCGCGATGGACGCCTTCCCGGTCGGCGATGTCGGCCTGATGGAGGCCCACAGGCTGCTTGCCGCCCATGAAACCCGTATGGATATCAAGGCGTTCACGCAGCATGCAGAGGGCTGGCGGCCCAATCGGGGCGTCGCCGCCCACCTGCTCTGGGCCTGGCTGCACATGCACCGGGGCGACGCCGCACCAGCCGCCACGTGAGCCTCAAGAGTTGCAATCGGGCCTGACTGTCATAATCTCATGATCAGAATCGCCTATCAGACGGGCGAGCGAGCAAAGGAGTGCTGCCTTCAGCGGGTTCAAACAGGTTACCAGTCTTCTCGTGCTGCATGGGGGTCACCATGGCTGAGATCATTACTGCGCCGCCCAATGGACGGCCTGCCCTTGTTCTGAACGCTGATTTCAGGCCGCTCTCCTATTATCCCTTGTCTTTGTGGCCGTGGCAGGAAGTGGTGAAAGCCGTCTTCCTTGACCGGGTCGATATCGTTGCAGAATACGATTATGTCGTCCGTTCCCCGAGCACGGAATTCCGCCTGCCCTCCGTCATCGCCCTGCGCGACTTTGTGCGGCAGGACCGCCCGCCGGCCTTCACCCGCTTCAACGTCTTCCTGCGTGACGGTTTCCAGTGCGTCTATTGCGGCACGCACGAGAACCTCACCTTCGATCATGTCATCCCGCGCTCGAAGGGCGGGCGCACGACGTGGGAAAACATCGTCGCCGCCTGCAGTCCGTGCAACCTCCGCAAGGGCGGCAAGCTGCTGCGCGATTCAGACGTGCAATTGCAGCACAAGCCGTTCCGCCCGAACAATTACCAGCTGCAGGCCATCGGCCGCAAATTCCCGCCCCACCACCTCCACGATACGTGGATGGACTATCTCTACTGGGACGTCGAACTGGAGACCTAGGCCCGGCCCGAAGCGCTCATCCTGAGCGAAGTCGAAGGACGGGCGCGTGCGACGCGGACTCAACGGCGACAGCGTCATCCTTCGACTTCGCTCAGGATGAGCATCAGGGCCCACTGCGCCTGTCACAAATCTGCAGGCAATCCGTCACAAAAGCCTTTTCAAATCCGCGTATGGGGCGAACCTGATGACCCATGCCCGGCCGAAATATCGCGCGATCTTCATCTCCGATGTCCACCTGGGCTCGCGCGGCAGCCAGGCCGAATCCCTGTGCACCTTCCTCAAGGCCAATACGAGCGAACAGCTCTACCTTGTCGGCGACATCATCGATGGCTGGCGCCTCAAGAAGAAATGGTACTGGCCGCAGGCCCACACAAACGTCATCCGCCGTATCCTGACGGCTGCCAAGCGCGGCACCGACGTCACCTATATTATCGGCAATCATGACGAGTTCCTGCGCGCCTTCATGCATTTCCGTGTCAGCTTCGGCGACATCCATGTGCGCAACCGTGCGGTCCATCTGGGGGCGGACGGCAAGCGCTACCTCGTCGTGCATGGCGACATGTTCGACGGCATGATGCGGGCCGACCGCAAATGGATCATGCACCTTGGCGACCACGCCTATAATGGCCTGCTCTGGATCAATACGAACCTGAACAGCGTGCGCCGCCTGTTCGGCCTGCCTTACTGGTCGCTGTCGGCAGCGTTGAAAAAGCGCACCAAGCGCGCCCTCAACTATATCCACAATTTCGAAGACCATGTCGCCGCCTATTGCCACCGCAAGGATTTCCACGGTGCCATCTGCGGCCACATCCATGTCGCCGAGATGCGCGATATTGACGGCATCAAATACATGAATGACGGCGACTGGGTCGAAAGCTGCACCGCCCTCGTCGAACACCATGACGGCACCTGGGAACTCCTCGACTGCCGCCCGGACACGGTGCGCACGGCGGAGCCGGTGGTGAAAGCCGCGCCCGTGGGTGAGTTGGAGCTGGCCTGACCCCGTCGCCTTTGGCGTTGATCCGCGCAGGCCCGCCGGGCATAACGCAATGAGACAACCCATCCAGAAGCCGCTGTGTTCAAGAGGATTCCCATGACGCTCACCGAGCTGTTGATACCCACCTACCGGCAGATGCTTCAGGCGCTTGGCGTCTGGTTACGCAAGGCAGAGGCGCAGGTGGATGACGCCGACGCGCTGATGGCCGCGCGCCTCGCTCCCGACATGTTCCCGCTGTCGACCCAGATCCGCTTCGCCTGTGTCCAGGCCTACGAAGGCGCCTACCGCCTGCGCCATGAACCCTTGCCCCCCACGCTTGAGGCGCTGCTCGACGAAGGCCGCAATGGCGGCGACCGGCCCGGGACGATGGCCGAGGCGCTGGCCCGCATCAACGGGGCGCTCGCCTTTCTGGATACGCTCGCGCCCGATGCGCTGGACTCAGGCGCTGGGCGCCCCCTCGCACTGGAGCTGCCCATGGGCATCGCCTTCGATCTGGACGGAGACGGCTATGCCCGCGACTGGGCGCTGTCGCAATTCTACTTCCACCTGATGACGGCTTACGCGATCCTGCGCAATCAGGGCGTCGAACTCGGCAAGGCCGACTATGTCCAGCACATGTTCGCCTTCCTCCGCCCGGGAACCGCCCCGGCGGGCTAAGGCAAAACGCCAATGACCCCCACCCAGCCTCCCCCTTGCCGGGGGAGGAGTCTATGTCGGGTGCGCCGCCCT
>NZ_JBBKXE010000069.1:0-3329 GCF_037969335.1 Hyphomonas sp.
TTGTCGGCGACCTCAACGTCGCCCCGCACGAGAACGATGTCTGGTCGCACAAGCAGCTCCTGAAGATCGTCTCGCACACGCCCATCGAAACCGAACTCCTCGAAGACTCGCGCCAGACGGCCGCCTTTGCCGACATTGCCCGCATGGCGGTGCCGGACGAGCAGAAGCTGTATTCCTGGTGGAGCTATCGCGCCAAGGACTGGGCCGCCTCGAACAAGGGCCGCCGCCTCGACCATATCTGGGCCAATCCCGACGCCCTCGCGAACACCCGGGTCGACTCCTACCGCGTCCACCTCCCCTGGCGCGGCGGCTGGAAACCCTCCGACCATGCCCCAATCAGCGTGAAGGTGAGCATTTAGGGCGCGGCCCACAACACAGCATGAGCCTAGGAGCCTCCGAGCAATGGCCAAGGAATACGTGATAGACGGCGGAGACGGAGACCAAACCTACTTTTCTGAACCGATATTCCTGGAGGAAGTTCAGGCAGACTGGTTCGAAGGACAGGTGCTACGGGGTGAAGGAATGCTTTTGCGTGCAAAAGACGGCAAACACGCGGGTGAGTATTTCATCGTGACGTCGAGGGGGACCGATAGCATAGCATCTCAGCTGGATCGAAATTCTGTTGCGAGTGTGGTCGTTCACGTCGTCACGAACCCAACAACGTCTTTCAATGGTGGAGAAAAGGACGCTAACCCATTTGGAATGACGTTTCTGGAGCCTCTAAACCGGGCGTAGGATGGGTTGAGCGGAGATAATTAGATGAGCACGAAATGGAAGAATTTGCTGATCTACGGAGTGGTTGGGGTAGTAATTACGTTTGGCGCGCGGGCACTTTGGAACGAAGACACGAAGACACGAAGATGTTGATCGCTCCCTTTTTGATCGTTTCAATCATTGTGTTGGCGTATGGCGCGTCGAAGAGATTTTTCGAATAATCCCTCAGCCCTCACCCCGACGACCCCTGCGCAGGCAGGGGTCCATGGACGGGCGGCGCTCCAAGGTGCGATGGGAAAGCCCTGTCCATGGATACCTGCCTTCGCAGGTATCCCCGTGAGGAGAGGGAATCCCAAAAGGGCTCAGGATGAGCGCTTGTTTCACGCCGTACCCCCGCCTTGAACAATGCACTGACATGGATCAACTTGACAGCGCCGAGCCGTGCTACGCTCCAATTGTCTGCGAGCCGGTCGAACGCTTTTGCCCTCGGCCCGGATCAGAAACAGCAATCGACCTCCCCCTTTTCGGTGTCTCCGCGCTGGGCGGCGGTTCGAAAAAGGAAGTCAGTCATGCAAGTCCAGATCAACACCGACGAAAACGTAGAGGGTAGCGAAGAACTCTCCGCCCACATTTCGACAGACATCCACACCCGTCTGGATCGCTACAGTGAGCACATCACCCGGATTGAAGTGCACCTGAGCGACGGGAACGCAGAAAAGTCCGGCGCGCACGACAAGCGCTGCCTCATCGAAGCCCGCATTGAAGGCCGCCAGCCGGAAGTGGCCAGCGACGAGGCCGACACGCTCGAAGGCGCCTGGTCGGGCGCCGCCAAGAAGATGCAGCACGTCCTGGAGACGACCCTCGGCAAGCTCAACCACGTCAAGGGCGCTGACACGATACGGACCGGCGAGTTGTAAGCGGACGACAGCCGCCAGATACGCCACCCAACGAACCCGCGAGGAACAAGATCATGACCAGCAAAAAACCTGAGACGCCAACCAAAAAGAAAACCGACAAACCCGCAGACACATCGCCCGCCCCCGTCGACCGCCCCGGCTTCGATATCGGCGGCGCATCGGGCGACGGCAACGCGGGAACAGGTGTCGGCCTCGGCCCGGATGCAGGCGAAGACGCAGACGATCGCCGCCTGCCGGGCCGTCGCGGCAAAGGCGTCTATCCCACACCTTCCCCAACCTGATCCCCGCCCGGCCTATATACTGGCCACCATGACAGACCCGTCCGCCTTCATCGCCCATGGCTTGCTGAAGCAAGCGTAGGGTGGGTTGAACGCAGCGATACCCGCCATCCCATGCGATGGGGAAAGATCAGTGCCCGCCCAAGACAACCCCTCCCCCTGAAAGGGGGAGGCTGGGTGGGGGTCCGATACCAATGCCGCCAAGGGGCTCATCCTGAGCGAAGTCGAATGACGGGCCCCGTGCGACGGATATGTCCCGCCCGCGCCCTTCGAAGTCGCTCAGGGTGAGCGCTTAAAAAGGAAGCCCTATGGCTGCAACCGATACCCGCCTGCATCCGTCAGCAACAGGCGCGCGTGCGACGGGTCCGGTTCAACCTTCTGCCGCAGGCGGTAGATATGGGTTTCGAGCGTGTGCGTCGTGACGGCGGCATTATAGCCCCAGACTTCCGACAGCAATTCCTCACGCGCCACCGCCTTGCCACCTGCGCGGTAGAGGTATTTCAGGATATTGGTTTCCTTCTCCGTCAGGCGCACCTTGCGGCCCTCGGCCGTCACCAGCAGCTTCATCGACGGGCGGAAATCATACGGGCCGATCTGGAACGTCGCGTCTTCGGATTGTTCAAAGCTGCGCAAATGCGCCCGCACACGGGCCAGCAGGACCGAAAACTTGAACGGCTTGGTGACATAATCATTCGCCCCGGAATCCAGCCCCAGGATCGTGTCGGCATCGCCGTCCTGCCCGGTCAGCATGATGATCGGCGCGTTTACGCCTTTCTGGCGCATCAGCTTGCAGGCTTCGCGGCCATCCAGGTCCGGCATCTCGACGTCGAGCAGGATCAGGTCGATCCGCTCGGCAACCGCTGTGGCGACGCCATCGCGGGCATTGGCTGCCTGCAATGTTTCAAAACCATCATGCAGCTCGAATTGCTCGGCCAGCGCCTCGCGCAGGTCATTATCGTCATCCACCAGCAGGATTGTCTTCTTTGCAGACATTTTCCGCTCCATTCCGTTCAATTGCGCCTTGCACATATCCAAGACAGCAACAGATGTCATAAGAATGTGGCTGACAGGCGATCACAACACAGGGAGATGCGCGTGAACAGCCACTTCATTGCCCGCGCCGACGGCGCATTCGCCGGCATGGATTTTTCCTGCCGCTGCGCCCTCGGCAAGGGCGGCGTCATTGGCGTCGACCTGAAACGCGAGGGCGACGGCGCCTCACCAATCGGAATCTGGCAGACGCGGCGCCTGTTCTACCGGCCAGACCGCACCCAGCCGCCGGAAACGCGCCTGCCGAAGGTCCCGCTACGCCACGATGACGGCTGGTGCGATGCGCCGGGCGACCCGCTCTACAATCGCCCGGTCGCCCTGCCCTATCCGGCATCGGCCGAGAAACTTTGGCGCGCCGACCATGTCTACA
>NZ_JBBKXE010000070.1:0-3776 GCF_037969335.1 Hyphomonas sp.
CCCCCGCACCACACACCTCCTGCTGGCCTGTTTCGCCCTTACCGCCCCCCTCTATGCATGGTACGCACTGCCCTTTGCGCACACGTTTTACGAGGCGCTCGCCTAGGCCCGGAACGCGATGCTCACCCGCCGGAAAATCCTCTCCCTCGCGATTCCCATCGTGCTGGCCCAGGCCGCCACGGCCACGACGGGCATCGTTGATACGGCCGCCATGGGCCGGTTCGGCGACAAGGCAGACCTTGCCGCCGTCGCCATCGCTGCGGTCGCATACAGCTTTATCTATTGGGGATTCGGCTTCCTGCGCATGTCGACCACGGGCCTCGCGGCGCAGGCCAATGGCCGGGGCGACGGGCCTGAAGTCCGCGCCATCCTGCTGCGCGCCCTGATGCTCGGCGGCGCGATCGGCCTTGGCCTCTTCCTGCTGTCGCCTTTGCTCAGATGGCTCACATTCGCGGCCTTTGCCGGCACAGCCGAAGTGGAATCCCTCGCCGCCGGTTATTTCAACGCCCGCATTTTCGGCGCCCCCGCCTATCTCATGGGTTTGGGCATTACAGGCTGGCTGCTGGGCACCGGAAAGACCGGGCAGATGCTTGCCGTCCAGATCGTCCTGAACGGCGTGAACGTCATACTGGACGTGTGGTTTGTCGCCGGACTGGACCTGGGCCCTACAGGCATCGGCGCAGGCACCGCAATTGCTGAGTGGACGGCACTGGCTGTCGGCCTTGTCCTCGTGCGCAAGGGCTTCCGGGCACCTGCGCGCCTGATGGATCCGGCCAAACTGTCCGCGCTCTTTTCCGCCAATCGCGACATCATGATCCGGACATTGGCCCTCGTATTCTGTTTCGGTTGGTTCGTGCGTTCCGGCACGCTGATCAGCACGGCGGCCACGGCGGGAAATGAAGTCCTGCTACAGTTCATCACCGTCGCCGCCTTCGTGCTCGATGGCTTTGCCTTCGTGGCTGAAAAGGAGGCCGGCGAAGCCTATGGTGCATCCGACAGAAAGCGCCTTGCGCGGGCGATGCGGCTGACATCGGAGTTCGCCTTTGCCTTTGGCGCCGTGTTTGCCCTTGCCTATTTCTTCGGGGGCGGTTGGGTCATCGAGGCCTTCATCGCCGACCCGGAGGCGCGCCGCGCAGCGCTGGATTTCCTGCCCTATTGCGCCGCCGTTCCCCTACTCGGCGTCACCGCGTGGCAACTCGACGGCCTGTTCCTTGGCACCACGCAGGGCAAGGCGCTGCGCACGGCGGGCGTCATCTCGGCCCTGCTATACCTGACGACGGACATGTTGCTGCGCCCGGCCTTCGGCAATGCGGGCGTCTGGGTGGCTTTCCTGACCATGTATGTCTATCGCGCTGCGGCGCTCGGCTGGTTCGTGCCCGGCCTGTTCAGAGGTCTGTCCCGACCGCCTGTGCCAGCGACGTAAAACCATCCGCCTTGAGCAGGACGGCCAGCTCGCGGTGGATATCCGCCACCAGCCCCGGGCCGGAATAGACCAGCGCCGAGTAGAGTTGCACCGCGTTCGCGCCGGCCCGGATTTTCGCATAGGCGTCGGCTGCACTGGAAATACCGCCTGCGCCGATCAGGTCGAATTCGCCCTTCAGCGCCTTCGCGAAGGCTTTCAGGATCTCGGTCGATGGTGCCATCAGCGGCGCGCCCGACAGGCCGCCGGCCTGTTCCCGGTCGCGACTGGTCAGGCTGTCAGGCCGGGCGAGCGTCGTATTCGACACGATCAGGCCGGACAGCCAGGCGCCCTGGTTGCGGACCACACCGACAATGTCCTTGATCGCATCGGCATCGAGATCCGGCGCGACCTTGAGGAAGACAGGCTTTCCCGCACGGTCGGCCGCGCCGCAGGCCAACAGCAATGCCTCAAGCGAAGCCTTGTCCTGCAGGCCCCGCAATCCCGGCGTATTGGGCGACGAGATATTGACGGTGACGTAAACGGCATGCGGCGCCACGGCCTCGATACCCTTCACATAGTCGGCGATACGATCCGTGCTGTCCTTGTTGGCGCCGACATTCGCGCCGATCGGCACCGGCGCGCGATATTTCGACAGGCGCCGCACGAAATAATCGAGACCGTAATTGTTGAAACCCATCCGGTTGATCACGGCCCGGTCCTCGCTGAGGCGGAACAGGCGCGGTTTGGGGTTTCCCGGCTGGGGCAGCGGCGTGACCGTGCCGCATTCGACGAAGCCGAAGCCAAAGCGGGCCATGGCCGACGGCACTTCGCAATTCTTGTCGAAGCCGGCGGCCAGGCCGACCGGGGCCGCGAGCTTCAGCCCGGCCTTCGGCAGCGTGGTCGCAAGGACAGGGTCGAATGTGGGCGCACGCAGGGGCGCACCGAGCCCTTTTTCGAGCGCCCGTATCGTGGCCGTGTGGGCCGCTTCCGGGGGCAACAGCTTGACGAGGCTCACGCCCAAATCCGTGAGGCCCATCTAGAGATCCTCCGGCAGCACAGGAATCCCATGAGGGTCCTGCGCAAGCGTCCACTGACGGCAGGCGTGCTTGATTTCGAGGGTGCCATAGAGATGCGGGAACATGATTCCGCCTCGGCTCGGCTCCCATTTCAGCGGCGGAAGATCGGTGATCGCGAACTCCAGGAGCCGGACGTCCTTCTGCCCTGCATAGTGCAGCCTGGCCGTTTCGGCGACGCTGTTGCGCGCCGAGAGGTGGACGTAACGGTCTTTCCGGTCGAGCGCCGTCGCCGTCGCGCCGGTGGCCTTGGCGGCCTCCCAATCGGGCAGTGTCAGCAGCTTGTAGACATGCGTATTGTTCATGACGGGCGTTTCAGCAGGCTTTGAGGCGGACGGCAACTCGCGGCTTGAGTCCCTGACGCGATGTGCGATCCTTTGGCTGCAGTGCCGGAAGGAAATCCAACATGGCCAAGGACATTGCCGATCAAGCCCATCTGAACGTGCGGCTGGAGAATGGGCGGACCGTGGAAGAGGAACTGCGCCGGCTTGGCGTGTTTTCGCAGATGCTCGATTCGCAATTCTCGTTCATGGGCGTCCGGTTCGGCGTGGATTCGCTGCTCGGTCTCATACCAGTTGCCGGAGACGTTGCCACGGGAATCGCGGGCACCTATGCGCTGGCCACGGCGATCCGGCTGAAGCTGCACCCGATCGCGGCGGTCCAGATTGGCTGGAACCTGCTGTTCGATACGGTGATTGGCGCGATCCCGATCCTGGGCGATATTTTCGACTTTTTCTTCAAGTCAAACACCAAGAATTTCAAGGTGATAGAGAAACACCTGACCCGCAAGGCACAGCGCCACATCCGCGAGGCTGCCGCGACTCGCGCCTGAAATCAGGTGAGCGGCAGGGCGCTTGTGTCTGACGCCCGCGCGAGAACCCACCCGCCTTCCGGCGCCTGGCACGCCGCGAACCGGCCGCGCTCCTGCCCCGGAAAGGCATAGGCGATATCGCGGCACATGACCGAGACTTTCATCGGGACAACATCGGAGACGAAGCGGACGACGGAATCGGTTGGCTGGGCCGTATATTCGATGGTCCGGACTGTCGATTTGCTGGATTCGCGGGTCGTGGAGCGCTCGATGAGGATGGTGAGGTCTCGGCCATCCGGGGTTTTCAGGATCTGGGTGGTTCCGTCGGCCTGGGTGTCGACGAGGCGGAGGAAATCCGTGCGCAGGGCATTTAGCATATTGGAATCAAGGGCTTGCGCCGCTGTGAGTTCGACGCGCTCGGCCACGAATTCATCCACATTGCACGCCGTGACGGGGGCGGGAGCGGGGTTGAACGGGCGGACCGTGGGGG
>NZ_JBBKXE010000071.1:0-24949 GCF_037969335.1 Hyphomonas sp.
AACCGGACGCTACCCTGCCCGGGCCAAAGCCATGACCCTGCCCCTGCTCGTCCTCAGGCCAGACGATGCCGGTCGGGTCGCGATGGTGCACGCAACAGGCTTTCCCGATCCCTGGAGCCCGGCGGCCTTCCGCGACCTCCTGTCGGAAAGCACGACGCTGGGCCTCGGGATCGAGCAACATGGCGGCCTGGCCGGATTTGTTCTGGTGCAGACCGTCGCCGGCGAGGCCGACATCCTCACGATTGCCACGGATCCCGCCCTCAAGCGGACAGGCATTGCCAGGCAATTGCTGGGCGGCCTCATGTCGCGGCTTGGCGAGCGTGGCATCAGCAGGATCACGCTGGACGTTGCCGAGGACAATACGGCCGCAAGGCGTCTCTATGAGGGACTCGGCTTCACCGAGGATGGCCGTCGTCCCGGCTATTACACAACCGGGCGGGACATTCCCGCCGCAGCAATACTGATGTCACGGGACCTGTCGGTTTGACGCGTCAACGTCTAGACTTCCCCAAGCGTTAAAGGCAGAACTGCTAAATGGATCGACTTGAAAAACTCTGTGCTGAAAAAGGCCTCCGCATGACGGAGCCGCGCCGCGTGATCGCGCGCATCCTTTCGACATCGGACGATCACCCTGACGCCGAAGAATTGCACCGGCGCGCCAATTCCATGGATTCCTCGATTTCGCTGGCAACTGTCTATCGCACGGTGAAGCTGTTCGAGGATGCCGGCATCATCGAACGCCACGATTTCCGCGATGGCCGGGCGCGCTATGAAGAAGTGCCGGACGAACATCACGACCACCTGATCGACATCAAGACAGGCGGCGTCGTCGAATTTCATTCCGAAGAGATCGAGGAATTGCAGATCGAGATCGCCCGCAAGCTGGGCTACAAGCTGGTGGATCACCGGCTCGAACTCTACGGCATACCGATCAAGGACTCTGAATAGGCACGTTGCCTCCCCCTATAGGGAGAGGCAACGCCATTACCTCGTTCAGGCGTTCAGGAAACCCGTCAGGCGTTTGGTGATGATTTCCTCGGCCTCGGCCATGATCCGGTCGATCAGTTCCTTACAGGTCGGGATATCGTGGATCAGGCCGGCAACCATGCCGCAGCTCCACGCACCGGCGTCCATGTCGCCGTCTTTCATGATGCGCGGATAGACGCCTGCGACTTCCTCGACGATGTCCTTGAATTGCAGCTTGTCGCCGAGCGCCTTTTCCTTCTCGATGAGACGCTCCACGGCGGCATTGTTGAGCACGCGTTCGGTATTGCGAAGCGAGCGCATGACGAGGCGCGTGTCGAGTTCGGACGCGGCAACGATCGCGTCTTTCACGTTCTGGTGCACAGGCGCTTCTTTCGTGGCGATGAAGCGGGTGCCCATGTTCATGCCGTCAGCGCCCATGGCGAGCGAGGCAACGAGGCTGCGGCCATCCGCCTGACCGCCGGATGACACGAACGGGATATCCAGTTCGTCGGCAGCGCGCGGCAGCAGGATCATGTTGGGAATATCGTCTTCGCCGGGGTGACCACCACATTCGAAGCCGTCGACGCTGACTGCGTCACAGCCGATCGACTGCGCCTTAAGAGCGTGGCGCACGGCGGTACATTTGTGGATGACCTTGATGCCATGCTCCTTGAGTATGGGCAGGACCTGGACCGGGTTGTTGCCAGCGGTCTCAACCGCTTTCACGCCGCCTTCGATGATGGCTTTCACATAGCCAGGATAGTCGGGCGCGTTGACAACAGGCAGGAAGGTCAGGTTCACGCCGATCGGCTTGTCGGTCATGTCGCGGCAACGGGCGATCTCGTTGGCGAGGTCAGCCGGTGTTTTCTGCGTCAGTGCGGTGATGATGCCGAGGCCGCCGGCATTGGACACCGCAGCTGCCATCTCGGCAAAGCCGACAAAGTGCATGCCGCCCTGGATGATGGGATGCTGGATACCGAACATCTCGGTGATACGGGTTTTCATGGGGCGTCTCCTCAAAACGAATACGCGCCATCCTTGAACAAGGACGGCGCGTATCGCAAGGTTGACGATGGGGAAAGACCGGTTGCCCGGCCCGGCCTCACTTAGCTGGAAGCAGGTGACCAGGAACCCCGGCTGCGCGTGGGTGCTGCACCACCTCCGGAATTGCCGCCACCGGACCGTGCGGGCCGTTGGCCGCCGGGCTTGCCGCCGAATTTCTTGCCGCCATTCGAGCCGCCCGCCGAGTTCGGCTTGCCGCCCTGGCTGCGGGAAGACCCACCGCCATTGCGTGAATGACCGCCACGGCTTCCGCCGCCGCCCGGACGGCTGCGTCCGCCATTGCGCTGTTGTTTGTGCGGGCCCTCTTCTTCCGGCAGCGACAGGTCGAGTGCTGTGCCAGCTGGCGGGTCGATCCGCGGAATGGACTTTCCGGTCAGCTTCTCGATATCACGCAGGTAGGCGCGCTCGTCATTGCCGACGAGCGAGAGAGCAATACCGGTCTTGCCGGCCCGGGCTGTACGCCCGATGCGGTGGACATAGGATTCCGAAATATTCGGCATGTCGAAATTGATCACGTGGCTGACGCCATCGACGTCGATGCCGCGGGCGGCAATGTCGGTTGCGACCAGGATCGGAGCCTTGCCACTCTTGAATGCATCAAGGGCCCGGATGCGCTGGTTCTGACTCTTGTTGCCATGGATGGCTTCGGCATAGAGGCCGTTATTGCCGAGGTGTTTGACGACCTTGTCGGCGCCATGCTTGGTGCGTGTGAAGACAATAGCGCGGTCCATGTCGTCGGCTGCGAGCAGCTCGGCGAGGAAATCAGGCTTCGCATTGCCCTTGATCATGTAGACGCCCTGTTCGATGCGCTCGACAGGTTTCGATTCCGGCGTGACGGCAATCTCGATCGGATCACGCAGGAAATCGTCTGCAAGGGCACGGATCGGTTTCGGCATCGTCGCCGAGAACAGCAGGGTCTGGCGCTTGCTCGGCACGGCGGCCATGACCTTGCGGATGGCCGGCATGAAGCCGAGGTCCATCATCTGGTCGGCTTCGTCGAGCACGACGGCGGTTGTGTCAGCCAGGCTGATGGCCCGCGTGTCCATATGGTCGAGCAGGCGGCCGGGCGTGGCGATAAGGAAGTCGACGCCGCGCGACATCTGCTTGATCTGGGCACCAGGCTTCACGCCGCCGACGACAACCGCAACGCTTGGGCGCATATGGCTGCCATAGGTGCGCACGCTGTCGGCGATCTGTGCCGCAAGCTCACGTGTTGGGGCAAGGATCAGCACACGCGCCGTGCGCGGTGCCGGACGGGATGGCTTGGTGGCCAGCAGGCTGAGCAGCGGAAGCACAAAGGCCGCCGTCTTGCCGGTGCCGGTCTGGGCGATGCCGACCACGTCGCGGCCTTTGAGCAGCGCGGGAATGGCTTGCGCCTGAATCGGGGTAGGATTGGTATAGCCCTCAGCTGTAATGGCTTTGAGGACGGGCTCGGCGAGGCCGAGTTCGGTAAATTGGGTCAAAATGACTCTTTCATGTTCAGGCGCAGCGTGAGGCTCGTGCCCGCGCGCGCTTTTGGCTCTGTTTGTTTAGGAAGCCTGTGGTGATCGGCATCCCGGTTCTTGTGCGCACTCGACGCGAAACCGGATAGGCTTACGATCAATGCGAGAGCAGCGGCACGCCTTTGTGGGGCGCTGTCCCTGCTGATGCAGCCTATGACACGCTTTGCTGCGCCGCACAAACGGTTTTGGCTGTGGGAGTGTTAACGCCCCGGCCCTGCGACACATTGTGCGATAGGGGATCATCCGGAGTGTACGGGCGAGGTCGGATGCGCTTCTATGGCTGCAGAAAGCACTGCCTCTCGAAAGGCAGGCACAACAGGGACGGAAATAACGACGATGGCAGACACCCAGACGCTTGAACGCAGATCCACCGGCGCCGACATCGAGCATTTCGATGTGCTGGTCGCAGGAGCCGGCATTTCCGGTATCGGCGCGGCCTATCACCTCAAGACCCAGACACCGGACAAGAGCTTCGTCATCCTCGAGTCGCAGGAGAGTTTTGGCGGCACATGGCTGACCCATAAATATCCGGGCATCCGGTCCGACAGCGACCTGTATACGTTCGGCTATCGCTTCAAGCCCTGGACCGGCCAGCCCATCGCGGCTGCCGACAAGATCCTGACCTATATGAACGAGGTCATCGACGACAACGATATCGCCCGGCACATCCGCTACAATCACAAGATCCTGTCGGCGAGCTGGTCATCGGCGGACAAGCGCTGGACCGTTGAAGCGAAACGCTCCGACACGGGCGAAACCGTCCGCATCACCGCAAACTTCCTCTGGATGTGCCAGGGCTATTACGACCATGCCAAGGGCTATACGCCGGAATGGGAGGGTATGGACGATTTCAAAGGCCAGATCGTGCACCCCCAGACCTGGCCGGAAGACCTTGATTACAAAGGCAAGCGGGTCATCGTGATCGGGTCTGGCGCAACCGCCGCAACGGTCATCCCGGCCATCGCCGGCGACTGCAAGCATGTCACGCTGCTGCAGCGTTCACCGACCTATTTCATTCCCGGACGCAACGAGAACGAACTCGCCGACGAATTGCGCAAGCTGGAAATCGACGAGACATGGATCCACGAGATCGTCCGGCGCAAGGTCCTGTTCGACCAGAATGAATTCACCCGCCGCGCGGTGGAGGAGTCCGACGCAGTGAAGGAAGAACTGCTGGCTGGCGTACGTGAATTCCTTGGGCCCGATTTCGATATCGACAAGCATTTCACGCCATCATACCGCCCATGGCAGCAGCGTATCGCCTTCGTGCCGGACGGTGACCTCTTCCAGGGCATCGCCAGCGGCAAGGCCAGCGTCGTCACCGACCATATCGACCGCTTCACCGAAAAGGGCATCCTGCTGAAATCCGGTGAGGAGCTCGAGGCCGACATCATCGTCACGGCAACCGGCTTCAACCTGTCCGTCCTCGGCGGCATTCCGTTCACCGTGGACAACAAGCCCGTCGATTTCGCCAAGACGATCACCTATCGCGGCATGATGTTCACCGGCGTACCAAACATGGCTTGGGTATTCGGCTATTTCCGCGCCAGCTGGACCCTTCGGGTCGACCTGCTCGGCGACTTTGTCTGCAACATGCTCAAGCACATGGATGAAAAAGGCGTCCACCAGGTCGAGGCCGTTCTCAGACCCGAGGACAAGGATATGGACATCCTGCCCTGGATTGATGCCGGCAATTTCAATCCGAACTACCTGATGCGCTCGATCGACCTGATGCCGAAACGCGGATCAAACCCGGAATGGCAGCACAATCAGGACTATTGGGCCGAAAAGGACGTGATCCCGGCGATCGATCTCGACGCGCCGGAATTCAAATATTCCTGAAGCCGGGCTCCGGCGCCGCTACAATTCGTGCGGCGTCTGGATGCTCTCGATATAGGCGATCAGCGAGTCGATATGGTCTGGCTCGAACGCAAAGACCGGCATGTCGGGGTGGCCGACCATGATGCCTTCGGCCAGTGGCTCGGCGAGGTCTTCAATCGGGTAATGTTTCGACAGGTCGCGGAACGGGATCGCGTCCGCGTGCGGACTCGGTCCTTCGAGACCGATGGCGTGGCAGGTCGAGCAGATATTTTCGGCGATTGCCCGCCCCTGCCCCAGTTTCTCGGATGCGGTATTCTCGAACTCACCGTCAGGTCGTTCGACCGGCACGCCGATGCCGAGCGAGGGCTCTACGGAGAGCGCTTCTTCAGGCACTGGCGCCGGTTTCGCGCAGGCGGTCACCAACAAGGCGGCAGCGCCAAGGCCCGCTATCCGGTAGGCCGCGGTGTGGTTCAGTCGGATCATGGCGTGTTCTCCTGCGCAATGTGGCCAGCATAGACCGCGCCGCACGCAAGGAACAGTGTCAGGCCACTGTGGCGCGTTCGTTTTTGGCGGGGCGCACAGCGCGTTTGAGCACGTCGAGATAGCCGCGCGAGATACAGTCATGCTCGCGGTAATAGCCACGCGACGAGAGCAGGCGGTGCAGCTTGGGCAGATTGTAGCCCGGTACGGCCGCGAAGTGGTGGTGCTCAAGGTGATAGTTGACCTGGTTCGGCGCAATCAACAGGCGCTCCCACCATGACGCGAGCGTCGTGCTCGTATTGTCGCGCGGATCATGGCTGTCGCGGTCAATGGCGACGCCATGTTCACCAATCTGGCGCACACGGGTCAGCACGGGATAGATGAAAATCTCGGCGGCCCACCACATAAGGTAGGCCCATGGCGCGCCAACAGCCGTCAGAACGGCCAGCAGGCCGACATGAAAGACCAGCCACGGATAGTGCTTCTTCAGCTTGAAGCCTTTCAGCTTCATCATCGTGTCACGCAAACCCGTGCGACCGGTGACGTCGCGCACCAGCTTGCGCTTCAGGCTGTCGCGCGAGACCGGATAATTCTTCACGAAAATCTTGTCAGGATCCTGCGGCGTACCGGCATATTTGTGGTGCTTCAGGTGATAGGCGCGATAGGCATAGACCGAGATGTTCATCGGCGCGCCACACAGCCAGTGGCCGATGAAGTCATTGCCCGCCTTGCTCTTCACGAAGGCATGGTGGGCGCAGTCATGATTGAGAATACCGAGACCCAGCTGGCGCCCGCCAAGGAACACGATCGCCGCAAGGATAGTCAGCGGGTTCGTCCAGATGATCGGCACGGCAAAGGCCGCCACGATCAGCGCCCAGTTGAACAGGAGCGAGGCGATGGCCTTCACGTCAGACGGCATTGACAGCTGTCGCAATTCTTCCTTCGACACAGCCTCGGACAGGCGTACGGCTTCGGTCATGGTCGGACGTCTCCCAATCGGTTTGTTCTGATTATTTGTATTTGTAACATCAATATGCACAATAGGTCAAATGTCGTTACGTTTTGACCTCGTCACTGCTGAAGACGTGTCCGCGCGCACCCTTGTCCTGTCGCTG
Source organism: Hyphomonas sp. (assembly GCF_037969335.1). Taxonomy (GTDB): domain Bacteria; phylum Pseudomonadota; class Alphaproteobacteria; order Caulobacterales; family Hyphomonadaceae; genus Hyphomonas. Next base: position 6,947 of record NZ_JBBKXE010000071.1, read on the forward strand.
ATGAGCGTGCACGGGCGCCGGACGCAGGCGCTGACTTACCTGACTCGTGCCGGCGCCTTGTTCGGCATGGAGCCGACCGCCATCCGCATGGCGGTCACGCGCCTCGTCAGGGACGGCCTGCTGGAAAGTGTCGACCGCGGCATCTACGCTGCCGGCGCGAAGGCGGCCGCGCTGACTGCCGAGATCAGCGACTGGCGCACGACGCCCGACAGGACCAGCCCCTGGCAGGGCGGCTGGGTCGGGGTCATGACCAACCACCTTGGCCGGACAGACCGCAAGGACCTGCGCGCGCGCATGCGCGCACTTCGGCTCTATGGCTTTGCGCAAGCCGAAGCCGGGCTATGGGTCAGACCGGACAATTTGCGCCTGTCACTGGCCGACTTGCGTGCGGCGCTAGTGCGTATCGGCCTGCAGGCGGATGCACTGCTTGTCACGATAAACGAGACTGCCTTGCCCACCGGCATGGACTGGCGCGACCTCTGGTCTACGGATGAGTTGAAAGCGGGCTACGAGTCCGCACTCGCCGCCATGCAGCACAGCCGCAAGGCCGTTGCCGGACTGTCGTCAGACGCCGCGGCGAAAGAAACGCTGCTTATTGGCCAGTCGGTGATTCGCACGATCAACCTCGACCCACTCCTCCCGGAACAGATCGGCGACGCAATCCTGTTCCGACAGATGGTGTGCGAAATGGAAGATTATGACCGGTTTGGCCGCACCTGCTGGGACAAGATTACCTGACCCCCTCCCCTTTGGTGCGAATTCCTTGCTCCAGGACCAAGCTTGTGTCTCAATACTGTTCAGGAATCGTCACCTGGGCTCGGGGGAGCAAGACAATGATCCTGTTTGTACACGGCGTGCCGGATACGCCCTTTCTCTGGGGACCGCTGGTCAAAGCGCTCGGCCTGAAGCCCGACCAGTGGATGGCGCCGGCCTTGCCGGGTTTCGGCAGTCCCGTGCCCCCCGGATTCACCCGCACAAAAGATGCCTATGCCGACTGGCTGATTGCCCAGATGGAGGCCGTCGGCCACCCGGTGAACATTGTCGGTCATGACTGGGGCGCACTTCTGACGCTGCGGGCCTGCTCCCTGAGACCCGACCTGGTGGAAAGCTGGTGCGTCACCAATGCCGTGATCGACAGCAAATATTCAGGGCACCGCATGGCACGGATGTGGGCAACGCCCCTGCTTGGCGAGTTTGTGATGACAGGCATGCGCAATGAGACGAAACTGCAGGCCGCGCTGGTCGAAAGCGATATGCCGCCTGCCATGGCTGCGCACGAAGCGCCGCTGGTCGACAAGACAATGCGCCAGTCGATCCTGAAACTCTATCGCTCGGCCCGGGGCCTGCGCATTTCAGGAGACTGGGAAGACGACCTCGCAGACCTGCCCGCTAAGGGCCAGCTCTACTGGGGCGAGGATGACCCCTTTGTCGGCCTGCCCGTCGCCCAGCGTTTTGCCAAACGCTGGAACGTTCCCCTGCATGTCGAACATGATGCGGGCCACTGGGCCTGCGCCGAACATCCGGGCAGCTTCGCCCTCGTCCTCAAGGAGTTCTGGGCGACCAAACGGATGATGTGAGGCCGTTCAGGCCGCTTCAGCTTTCGGATTGCCTAGTTCCATCTTCACACGCTCAGCCAGCTGGCGTGAGGTGAACGGCTTGGCCAGGAACGAGACTGCACGGTCATCGTCAAGCTGCTTGGCCAGGTCGCGCTCGGCATAGCCCGAGATGAAGATGACGCGCGCATGGCCCAGCAAAGCCTTGGCTTCGCGGATCAGGGTCGGGCCGTCCATGCCGGGCATGACAACGTCAGAGATGACGAGGTCAAAGCTGCCGGGTGCGTCTTCGAGCACTTCCATCGCCTGTTCGCCGTCGCAGGCTTCGGAGACGTCATAGCCGCGCTTGCGCAATTGTGTCGCCGTGATCGCGCGTACGCCATCCTCGTCTTCGATCAGCAGGATGCGACCGCGACCGGAAATGTCGACCGGACGATTGGCCAGTTTTTCGGCTTGGGTAATCTCCACCGGGGCCGGGATATCTTCGGCCCGAAGCGCAGGAAGGTAGATCTGGAACGTCGTGCCTTTGCCGACAATCGAGATCGGGCAGATATAGCCGCCCGACTGCTTGATGATACCATAGACAGTGGCAAGGCCGAGGCCAGTGCCGACACCGGCTTCCTTGGTCGTGAAGAAGGGCTGGAAAATCTTGTCCATTACTTCGCGCGGCATGCCGTGGCCCGTGTCTTCAACTTCGATCAGCATGTAATCGCCGTCTTCGACAAAGCCGAAGCCCTTGGCCTGAGCGTCCCGGCCGGTCGCGCGGGCCGTCCGTATCGTGAGCTTGCCGCCATTGTTGTGACTGATCATGGCGTCACGCGCATTGGTAGCAAGGTTGATGATCGCGGTTTCGAGCTGGTTCTTATCGGCCTTGATATGCGGCACGTCGCGGCCATGCGTGACCACGATCTCGACACGCTCGTCGAGGATCTGGCGCAGCAGGATCGAGAACTCGGACAGGAAGTCCGTGACGTTGAAAATTTCACGCTTGAAGGTCTGCTGGCGGGCATAGGCCAGCAGCATGCGGACGAGGTCTTTCGCACGGATCGAGAATTCGTGGATCGATTTCAGGTTGTTGTAGGACGGGTCGCCCACAGGGTGGCTCGTCATCAGGTCCTCATTGTTGAGGATGATGCCCTGCAGCACATTGTTGAAATCATGCGCAACGCCGCCAGCCAGCTGGCCGATGGCCTGCATCTTCTCGCCATGGGCAAGGCGCAGTTCCAGTTCACGCTGTTCGGTAATGTCGATGACATAGGCGACCGACGGCCGGCCATTGCCGTCGAGCGTGACGAACACGTTGACGTGGCGCGGCTCACGGCCGGCCAGCTTGAGCCCGACCGGTTTGTCGATGGCATCGATCAGTGAAGCATTGAGCGCTTCCTGGCCGTCTTCGGCGACGAACAGGTTCGAGAAGTGGCCGCCCGGCGTGGCTTCGCCGCCGGTCATCTCCATCAGCGCACGGTTGGCATCGAGAATGATCGCGCCGTCGACGCCGTCACCTTGCAGCCGGACCGCGCCGAAAGGCGCATCGTCAAACATCGGGTCGCCTTCGAGGCGCGGAGGACGCGAGGATGAGGCAAAGTTCAAACGCTCTTCCTGGCCGTTCATCACCTGCTGGTTGGCGAGGATGATCGTTCGGCCAGCCGCTTCGGCGCCGCGTCCGGCCCAGGTCGTGATCGCCTGCACGGGCACTTCAACCCCGTCACGCGCGCGCAGTTGGATATCGGCCCGGCCCGGCGCGCCGGTCTTACGGTCGCGCGCCAGCATTTTCACGAATTCGGGGCGCATGATGTCGTCGATACGGATGTTCTTCGCCGTTTCCGGCAGGCCTAGCATCTCGCGCAGCCAGGAATTGGCATAGGTGATCGTGCCATCGGGGCGCGCAGCGAAGAAACCCATCGGGGCGTCTTCGACATAGAGGGATTTCAGGTCCGATGCGCCGGTCGCTTCCTGCTGGCCGGCGATACGGCGGATGCGCCAGAGCACGCGCTGGCGTGGCAGCGGCGACACGCCAATTTCGAACTGGGCCGGCACCTGGTCCGCGCCGATCGTGATCGGCGGCAGGACTTCGCGGCGCGCCAGGCCCGCCTTGGCGGCCTTGGACAGACGGTAGACAGGGGCAGCCAGGCCCGGATTGGCGCCGAACAGGCGGTCGACCGTGACCGCGCCGCCATCAGCCTGACCGATCATCAGCGCGATCCGGCTGAGTTCATTGTAGGATTCGTTGGCCGCAACCGGGGCGCCGCCCTGGTCGGTGATCAGAACGGATTCGTCGAGCGCCTCGATCCAGCCAAAACGGGGCATGTTGGTTTGTACAGCGCGAGCAGCCGAACCGCGTTCGGGGAACAGGCCCAGGAACCGCCCTGCCCCGCGTACGCTCCAGAGCAGGAACACGAGACCACCGGACGCCATCGAGATCAGCAGGATCGGGCCGGGCGCGCCAGAGGCTTTCGGCCAGGCCAGCGCAACGCTGGCGGCCGCGATCGAAATCAGCAGGCAGCCCCAGAACAGGAGCTGCATGATATCGAAACGCCCACCGGGCTCGGCAAAGCCTTCGCCGCCGGTGACTTCGCCATCATCGCCAGTATTGGCCGCCTGTGTGAGTTCCAGGGAATCCATGCGTGTTACGTCTCCTGCACCGACAGCATCGCAGCGTGCCGGATCACTATACATTGATTCCAACGGCACAGGGCCGACTCAGCCGTAGCGGAATCCTAGTCGACTTACATTGACACAGCAAAGGTTAACGAAACCGAAAAAAGCGTTAAGACTCACTGTGGAAATTACACAAACCTCATCTGATTCGGAGTTTCTCATGACGCGTACCGCCACCGCCCTTGCTGCCATCCTGATCCTCGCCGCCTGTGCCACACCCCCGACGCCTGAGGCCGCCGTCGCCGAAACGCTGGCGCCTGCCGAAGTCACGCAGGATGAAAGCGCACGCCTCAACGACTGGTTCGAAGTCAAATTCCAGGAAACCGTCGCCCGCAGCCCGATGACCCAGACCTATCTCGGCATCAAGGACGATTACGACAAATGGGACGACGAATCCGACGCGCACGCGCTGGGAGACCTTGAACAGCAGCGCGCCATAATCGCGGAAATGAAATCGACGTTCGACTTCGACGCCCTGGATCCGCAGGCGAAACTGTCCTGGCGGCTGGCCGAGTACGAATTGTCCCAGGCTGAAGCGGCCTTCCCGTTTCGCGACCACGAATACGTGTTCAACCAGATGTTCGGCGTGCAGTCGGGCATTCCCGCCTTCCTGGTCAACCAGCACAAGGTGAGCGGCCCGTCAGACGCCGAGGCCTATATCGCGCGGCTGGAAGGCATTCCGGCCTATCTGGGCCAGAATGTCGCCAATTCGCAGGCTGCCGCCGCGAAGGGCATCCTGCCACCACGCTTCGTCTATGATTATGTCCTGTCGGATTCGCGCGGCGTCATCACCGGCTATCCGTTCACATCCGACGTCGCCGACGGCAGCGAGGACAGCCCGCTGATGGAAGACTTCCGCGGGAAAGTGAGCAAACTGGAGAACACTGACGGGGTCACGCCTGACGAGGCCGCGTCGCTGCGGGCCCGGGCCGCTGAAGCGCTCAAGACATCCGTCGGGCCGGCCTATGACGCCGCCATTGCAGAAATGGAAGCGCAGGCCGCTGTTGCGACGACGGATGACGGCGCGTGGAAACTGCCGGATGCCGACGCCTATTACGCCATGCGCCTGAAGCAGATCACGACGACCGACATGAGCGCTGACGAGATCCACGATCTCGGCCTCGCCGAAATGGACCGTATCCAGGACGAGATGCGGGGCATCATGGTCAAGGTCGGATTCGAGGGCAGCCTGAAGGAGTTCTTCGACTTCACCCGGACCGACCCGCAATTCTTCAAGCCGAATACCGACGCGGGCCGCGCCGCATACCTCAGCGAAGCGACGGCGGCGATTGACGCCATGCGCGAAGACCTGCCGATGGTGTTCAAGACCTTCCCGAAAGCCGACCTGGTCGTGAAAGCAGTCGAACCCTTCCGCGAGCAATCCGCCGGCAAGGCCTTCTACTCGCGTCCTGCGCCGGATGGCAGCCGACCGGGCACCTACTACGCCAACCTCTACCGCATGCAGGACATGCCCACTTACCAGATGCAGGCGCTCGCCTTCCATGAAGGCATTCCCGGCCACCACATGCAGATCGCCATGGCGCAGGAACTGGAGGGCATCCCGAGCTTCCGCAAGTTTGGCGGCTATACGGCCTATACCGAAGGCTGGGGCCTCTATTCGGAACTGCTTCCGAAGGAAATGGGATACTACTCTGATCCGTATGATGATTTTGGGCGGCTCGCGATGGAAATCTGGCGTGCGGCCCGGCTCGTTGTCGATACCGGTATCCATGACAAGCACTGGACCCGCGAACAGGCGGTCCAGTACCTGATGGACAATACACCGAACCCTGAAGGTGACTGCCAGAAGGCCATCGACCGCTATATCGTGATGCCTGGACAGGCCACGGCCTACAAGATCGGCATGCTCAAGATTGTCGAACTGCGTGAAATGGCGAAATCAGAACTGGGCGACAAGTTCGACATTCGGGACTTTCACGATGTTGTGCTGAGAGACGGCGCCGTGCCGCTGGCCATCCTTGAGCAGAACGTGAAAGCCTGGGTCGACGAAACCAGGGCGAGCTAGGCGCATGCCCAAGCGCTTGTTGAAACCAGCAGCGGCGGGGCTCAGCCTCGCCCTGCTGGCCGCCTGTACATCCGTCATGGCGCCGCTGCTGAAACCGGACGTGAGCACAGCAATCACCCGCGTGAAAGCCGGCGACTATGCGCTCGACCCGGCACACGCGGCGGTCCTGTTCCGTATCAACCATCTGGGATTCTCGACCTATATCGGTCGGTTCGAGACGTTCGATGCCAGCCTCACGGGTGATGCCGCCGATCCGGTCAGTTCAAGTGTCGAGGCGGTGATCGACATGACTTCGCTCGACGTCGCAAACGCCCCCTTCGCTGCCGAACTCATGGGGCCTGACTGGTTCGACGCCGCGACATTCCCACAGGCTGTCTTCAAGTCCACATCCGTCGTGATGACGGGTGACATGACGGCAAACGTCACCGGCGACCTGACGCTGCGCGGCGTGACAGCGCCCGTAACGCTGGACGTCACATTCAATGGCGCCGCCTATGACCGGTTGCGCGGCGCCGACGTGGCCGGCTTTTCGGCGGTGACAACAATCGACCGGACGGTGTTTGGCGTGTCGCGATTTTCGGGCCTTGTGACCGACACGGTCGACATCGAGATCGAGGCCGAATTCATCCGGCAAACCGCAGCACGATAAACGGAACGTTATTGGTTCCAAGGCGCTATCCCACCTGACACGACCATGAAGCAATATGCGGGGGCTTGGCCATGCTGGCAGGTTTTATCCAGGAAGTTCTTTCAGTATCGGGCCTGTTCACGCTCTTGATGCTGCTGATGCTGCAGGCCGTCCTCGGCTTCGACAATCTTCTCTACATCTCGATTGAGTCCAAGCGGGTGGGCGAGGACAAGGCGCCCATGGTGCGGCGCTGGGGCATCGGCCTTGCCGTCCTGTTCCGCGTCGTGTTGCTGTTCATCATTGTCGCGCTATTCGATGCGCTGGCTGAACCCTTGTTCGGCGTGCACCTGCCGGGTTTCTTCGTCGGAGAGTTCACGTTCCAGAGCCTGATTACCCTCGCGGGCGGCGCCTTCATCATCTATACGGCGGTCAAGGAAATCACACACCTCCTGACCGTCGAGTTCATCGAACACAGTGAAGGCGGACGGCCCAAAACGGTCCTGCAGGCCATTATCCTGATCGTGGCAATGAACCTGGTCTTTTCGTTCGACTCGATCCTGTCCGCCATGGCCATCGCCAATGACAAGTCCGTCGATGCGGCAGGAAATATCGTGATCACCTACCAGGTCTGGCTGATGGCGATTGCCATTATCACTTCAGGTATCGGTATGGCGCTGATGGCCGATGCCGTTGCCAATTTCCTGAAGAAAAACCGGATGTATGAGGTGCTCGGCCTGTTCATCCTGTTCCTTGTCGGCGTGCTGCTGGTCACCGAGGGCGCGCACGTCGCGCATATGCATATCTTCGGCTTCCCGATCGATGCGATGAGCAAGTCCAGTTTCTACCTGGTCATCTTCGTTCTGGTCGTGACGGATATTATCTCCTCGAATTACCAGAAACGCCTGTGGGCGCAGAAGGAAGCTGAGATTCGGGGTGATGGGTCGCCGGAAGCGTCATGTGCAGGGGTAGATGAACACTTGGCGGCCAAAAAACGTCCGGCTCACTCCGCGTGAACTAGCGCAGGGCCGGGCCGCGTTTCGTAATGCGCAGGGCCATCTGTGCGCCCTTGCGGCCGATCTGGGCCTCTGCAGCGACAGGACCATTGCGCCCACCGGACAGCAGTTCAACCGGCTGGTCCGCCGGCACGCCGAGCAGCAGGGTCGAGCCCGCCTTCAGGTCGGTCAGGCGTGACAGCGGCACGCTGAGACTGGCGATTCTGGCCGTCAGCACGGCGGTGACAGCGGCGCCCGACGGGGTTGGCGCGGGTGTGGCCGGGGTGGGGGTCGAGGCGAGGTTCGTCCGTGCTGCGGCCGCAGGCGGCACGAAGTCGAACAGGTCGTCGCTGGCCAGGATCATCCGTGCCGGCATCCGCAAATGATCGAACCTTATGTCCAGGTCGATCACGTCTGCCGCGCCGGGCCGCGCGAGGGCAGCGGCGAAATCGGCATCGGTTTCGATCCGGGCAAAACTGAGCGACGATGAAATACCGGCGCCAAGCGGGCGCACCAGGCCTTCGAGCAGCGCCGTGTCGAGCGGCGTCAGGTCGCGCGGCACGAAGGGGCCGGGCTTGCCGCCGCAGGCGCTTTCAATCAGGGCCGCAGCCAGCGGGGCGCTGAGGCTGAGCATGGCAATGATTTCGCCGTTCGGCGCTGCGAAACAGGCAATCGCGCGGCCCGTTTCGCCTGAATAGGATTCCAGCGCCGATGCGAAGGTGCCGCCGGACGCCGCCGTGACGGTCGCTGCAGCACGCAGGCCGCAGCCCTGGCGGAAGGCAAGCGACAGGCGTGCGGCGAGGCGCAGGGCATCTTCGGGAAGGTCCGGGCGAGCGCCCACCGGTGAGGCAGTCCTGTCCAGGTCGGGAATATCGCGGGGCGTGACCGATACGGGTTCGGGCGCTGGTTCGGGCTCCATGTCCGACAGGTCGGGCCGCAACAGCGCCTCAATCTCGGCGGAGCTGAGCTTCTCACGCAGCACAGGCTTATGCGCCTCGGATTCGAAGGATTCAAACCGCGTCGGCATATCGAGCATGACCGCAGTGTCACGTCTTGGAGACATGTCCCAACCGTCGTCAGCTGTGGATGGCAATGAACGGTTCATGGGCGCAATTAGGGATCCGGTCCAGCAAACCTCCAGTGTGCGCCAAGAGAGTTAACGACTGGTTAGTACTTTTCGCACCCTGCCCGCATTGCTGGATGAAAAAACAGTTGGTCCGAGGCGCCGGGATTAACGAATCATCGCGTGATCTTAAACTAGCGAGGCTTGTCTTAAGACCCTGATTACCATCAGGTAAGGGAACGTTCGGACCTTGATGCGATGATCCCTTTAACGCACGAGGTACGACACAGAATCGCCGCGGCGTTGGGTTGATGGTAAAAAGGCGGCGGCACTTCCGAAAACCGGAAGGCCGCCGTTCTTCATTTCAGGTTTCTCAAAACCGTGATTCAGTCGTCGCGCAGGGTGCGTTCCTTGCGCTCGTGACGCTCTTGCGCCTCGAGGCTGAGGGTCGCCGTGGGGCGAGCCTCAAGACGGCGCAGGCCGATCGGCTCACCGGTTGCTTCACAAAACCCGTAAGTCCCATCGCCAATCCGGCGCAACGCACTGTCGATCTTGGAGATCAGCTTGCGCTGGCGATCACGCGTACGCAATTCGAGCGCCTTGTCGCTTTCGGCCGACGCCCTGTCGACAACATCGGGCAACGAACCGGACTCATCCTGCAAATTGTGGATCGTCTGTTTCGCGCCGTCGAGAATGTCCGCCTTCCAGTTCTCAAGCAGCCGCCGGAAAAAAGCCAGCTGACGCTCGTTCATGAACTCCTCGTCATCGGAGGGGCGGTAATCGTCTGATAGTTCAATACTCATAGCAGACACCTTTAACCAGGATGGCCCCGATATAGAGCGGCTAGCGATTCACTGCAATCGCTGAGCCGCAGATTAATAGTTCAATGATTTCAGTCGATTGCGGCCATTTGATGTATATTTGATAGTAGTATGACATAATGAATAGGTCCAAAAGCGGGCAAACAGGCCGCATTTAGCAGGCTAAGGCTTGATCTTTGGATCGACGCCGCGCTCTATGAAACCTCGTCCAAAGTGCAGCTTTCGCAACGGTTTTAGTGCCCATGGCCCGCCGAAGGAAAAGATCAATCCGCTCCTCCGGCTGGATGCAGGCAGTGATGTTCAATTCACTGCTGATCCTCATTCCTGTGATCGGTGCACAAGTGGTTGGCGGGGCCTTTTCCGGCGCCACGTTCTCCGAAGCACCTTCGGTTGAGGCGATTGACCAGACCCGCCACAACATGGACGAGGCTTTCACCGCGATGGCGCCGCGCAATGCGGCCGACAAGTACAAGTTCTGGCACGATATCGTCTCGCGCGAACTGACCGCGCGCGACGTGACGGCAGCGCGCGGCTTCCTGATGGCCGCGCCGCAGATGCTGGACCGCGAAGACGTCAAGGAACTGATGGCCGCAGCCAATTCGGAAATCACCGGCACCGAAGACGAACGCATTGCGCTTGCCGCCCTCAGAAAGCTGCCAGTCGCTGTCAGTGAGCGTTTTGCCGAGGCGACGGGGTCTGCGCGCAACTTGAACACACAAGTCGATCAGGACGAGGCCAATGCAGATGCCGTCGAGCCAGACCCCGAGGCCGGAGAGGCGGCCGACGAGGTGGTTTCGCCAATCGTCGCGGCCCGGTTTGCCCTTCTCGGCACGTATGCCGATCTGGCCAACCATTCCGAACGCTGGATGAAGGGCGACCGCATCGACGAACTCGTGCTCAAGATCACCGGTATCGGCCTGGAACAGGCGGACCAGCCGGATGCGCTGGCGGAGTCCAACATCCGTGCCCTGTCGATCCTGAAATCGGCGCGCCGGTCGCGCCGCATCACACCTGAATTCAACGACTACCTGACCGACCGGCTAAACGCCGCCTTGCCGGATTCCGTCCTGAAACCGGCTCTGGAAGAGGCTTTCGCCGACATGGCAATCACCAAGGTCAGGGTCCAGCGCGTTCGCGCGGCCTATGAGAGCGCGATCAATCCGAAAGGCCTCGCCCGACTGGAAACCGACCTCGCCCAAATTGACCGGATCGGGACGCTGACCGATCCATCGGCGGCCGTGACCCTGATCGAACAGGTCAAGGACAGCGCGGACTTGCGCCGCGTGCGCCTGATCGCCGAGGCTGGCGGCGATCGGTCCGTTGCCCTGTTCAAGCAGCTGGGCCCCGGCGCGATGCGGATTGCCGACACAGGCGTACGCTGGACGCGTGAACTCGTGCTTCAGTTCATGGGCCTCACTGCCGCCGGGCTCATCATGTTCTGGGTAACATGGTCGACGCTGCGCCGCAGCCTGCATCGGCGGCCGCGTATCGAAACACCGCAATAGGCACCCCCGGATAAGGTCTCAGGCGAGGCCGAACGCACCCTTGATGCCATCAATCAGCAACTGAACCGACAGCGCCGCGAGGATGACACCCAGGATACGGGTCATGGCCCCGGCCACGCTGGCGCCCATGAGGCGCACAAGCGGACCTGCAGCGAGGAAGATCACCAGCGTGAGCAGGAGATTGAGACCGATCGCCGAAAGTACGACAGCCTTCTCCGTCCAGACCGTTGCGCCCGACATGTAGAACATCGCGGTGGCAATGGATCCCGGACCGGCGATCATCGGAATGCCGATAGGGAAAACCGAAACATCGTCCAGTTCGGTATTGGGAACATGACCGCCCAGCACTTCCTCTGCACGATGCTCGCGGCGTTCGGTGCGCTTTTCGAACACCATGTCGAGCGCGATCAGGAACAGCAGGACGCCACCGGCAGCCCGGAAGGCATCGATCGAGATATGCATCGCGCCAAGCAGCCATGAACCGCCAAAGGCAAAGGCGAACATGATGATCGTCGCGACGAACGTGGACTTGAACGCCATCTTCCGGCGATAAGCGGCATCGCCCTGCGCCGTGAGGGTCGCAAAGATGGGGGCCACGCCCAATGCATCGATCAGGACGAAAAAGGTGACGAAAGTCGCCGTAAAAAGGGAGATAAGTTCTGCGCTCATGCGCGAGGCCCCTAGTCTCTCTGCACAGCAGCGTCGAGGATTTCCTGCACAAGCGGTGCAACTTTGACAGCGTCAGCTGCGGCGGAAAACTTGGACAGGTCTGCCGCGCCCGACGCCAGAGCCACCATCATCCGGTGTCCGCGCAAGCGCTGCAGCAGGCCGTCATCGCCGCGATGGCCGTCTGCGACCGCTGTTCGGCCACCTCCCAGATCAACAATGACACCATCGCCCTGACCAGCTTCAAGCCGGGAAATCGCCTCATCAAGGCTCAGGCGGATGTCGCCAGGTTGCGAGCGCGCGCGCATGACACTGCCATCTGCCATCAGCTGCCCCCTGCCGTCTCTGCCGTCATCATCTTGCGGCAGCGACTGAGCGCGCGGTACAGGTCTGCGGCGGCAACATCAGCGGAAATTTCAAGGATGCCAGCGCGTTCGTCTTCATGCGCGACAGTCGAGAGCAGCGTGGCAATGGCTTCTGCGGCCTGCGTATAGGCCGAGCCGTCGATTTCGCCGAGCAGGTACATCTGCATGATGGCGAAGTAGACGCGCCGCACCGGCGTCGTCGCCTCGGCCGGGCGCAGGATATCCTTTTCGCGCAGGACACGGGCCTGGTTTTCCAAGAGGAGCACACCGCGACGGTCGCCATTGCGCACAACCGCGCCATTAACGACAAAGGTCTCGCCGGGCTTCAGGGAAAGCTTCAAGGGCATCTCAAGCGAATCCAATTCTGCCTAATTCGATGAATTTTGCAGAAAGGCGTTAACGCATGATTGCCACGCGTTAAGGATCGCGAACCCGGCAGGCTGGGGCTTGGGGAAAGTTAATGTGCCATGCGCCCGTTATCATCGGGCATTTTGGATCATACGGCCTGCACCCGTCCTGAAGCGCCTTTCCTGCATGGGAATGGCAAAATCCTGACGAGCGCGACGCTAAGCTGAAGCTGGTGCTCTGTGGCGGCGCGCATGGCCTGTTCTGTATAGCACATGCCGAACACGGAGCGAAGTCGTTTCCGCTAGGGAATGTCCGAATTACCACTTTTTCACTGAATGACAGGCTTCCCCTAACGTCAAAGCTTGCTCCGCCCGGTGCGCAGCCTATTGTGGGCTCAACCGTTTATAAAAGGACCCTGCCCCATGCGTTTTGAAGGCACCAAGGACTATGTCGCCACCGATGACCTGAAAGTGGCCGTCAATGCTGCCATCGCGCTTGAGCGCCCCTTGCTGATCAAGGGCGAGCCCGGCACCGGCAAGACCGTACTGGCCATCGAAGTGGCCAAGGCCCTCGGCTGCGAGCTGATCGAGTGGCACATCAAGTCGACCACCAAGGCCAACCAGGGCCTCTACGAATATGACGCGGTCTCACGCCTGCGCGACGGCCAGATGGGCGAAGAGCGCGCCAAGGACGTCAAGAACTACATCAAGAAGGGCAAGCTGTGGGAGGCTTTCACCGCCAAGAAGCGCCCCGTCCTGCTGATCGACGAAATCGACAAGGCCGATATCGAGTTCCCGAACGACTTGCTGCAGGAACTCGACCGGATGGAGTTCTTTGTCTACGAGACCAACGAGGTCGTGAAGGCCAAGGTCCGTCCGATCGTGATCATCACGTCGAACAATGAGAAAGAGCTGCCGGATGCATTCCTGCGCCGCTGCTTCTTCCACTTCATCAAGTTCCCGGACGAAGAGACGATGCGTGAAATCATCGACGTGCACTTCCCCGAGATCAAGAAGAAGCTGGTCGGCGACGCGCTGACCACGTTCTACGCCATGCGCGAACTGCCGGGCGTGAAGAAGAAGCCGTCGACCAGCGAACTGCTCGACTGGCTCAAGCTCCTGATGAACGAGGATATCGACCTCGAAACGCTGCGCGAGCAGGATCCCGAGCGCCTGACGCCGCCGCTGCACGGCGCGCTGCTGAAGAACGAGCAGGATGTTGCCCTGTTCGAACGCCTCGCCTTCCTGTCACGCCGTCAGGACGGCCCCGGCGGCGGACGCCGCGGCCCGGCGGGCTGAGGTCAAGCTGCGACGCAGTTGAGATTGCTGGAGGCGGGCCCGTAACACGGTCCGCCTCTTTCATTTGCACGATGTATCAGGCCAGCGCCGCCTAATGCCCGAGAATATCCATCTCGGCCTGGGCGTCTTCGCGGGCGTTGACGTCCTTCCGGCTGTTCAGGAAGTCGGCCATCTTTGACTTGTCGTGGCGTTCGTCGAGCCAGGTCTTGACCGCAATGCCGATCCAGGTCGCGTGGAACAGAAGGCCAAAGCTGATGGCGACAAGGCCCGGGATCGGGCCGATATGGGCCCGGCGCACGAATTGCGACCAGGTTTCCACATCGGTCGGGTGGATGGCGATCTTGGCGAAATAGGCCGCGCCGAGAATGGCGAACAGCCAGCCGTAATTGCGGCGCAGGCGGCGGCCGATCGCCCTGATATTGGATATCCGGTATTGCGGCTTTTCGTAATCGTCCGACAGCGCCGTGCCGCGGTCGAGCGGGATACGGGCCCCCTCCCCGCGCAGCATCGGCACATAGAAGGCAATCTCGAGCACCCGCGCGCGGAAGCGCCAGACATAGAAGAAGCGGTAACGGCGCGATTCCAGCGTCAGGAACACGATGCAGAGCGCACCGACCAGAACGATGGGAAAGGGCGAGGCCTGCGCATTGGCGAAAGCGACCGACAAGCCAATGCCGGTCGAGATCACCGCCCAATTGGTCGTCTGGTCGAGGCGCTGGCGCCATACCGTCGAGCGGTAAACCTCGGCACGGTAAAGGTGGGCAAGCGCGCCCACTTCCTTGGCGCCGCAAATGGCCTCGGGCGGGTCGCCGTCAGGATCGGCAAGATCATCGTGGAATTCAGTCATGGTCGATCCTTATGAACCGGTTCAACGGCGTCGGGAAGCCTGCCAGACAAACTGTCTCACTTGTCAGCGGCGGCAATAGCCGAGCGCAGCAATCGGGCCATAGCCTTCCAGCGCATTGCGCACATGGCGGGTGTCATCGGCAGCGGCCTCGGACCGGATGCGGGCGGCAAGCTGGCCGGCAGTGCCGGTGATCCGGCCGCGCCACAGCGCATAGCGCAGGCTGTCAGGGGCCGCTGTCAGCGCAACGGCGCGGTCAAAGCTGGCAAGATCGCAGCGCTGCATGGAGAGTTCGGCCAGCACATGGCCGAAATCCCCCTTCTCGAAATCATCGCCGAGGCCGCCGCGCGTGACCTTGGTCTGGGCCAGATCGAACATCGCGTCGATGAGCCGGCGCTGAATGGCCGCATCCGTCGCGAGGCGGACGCCGGCCGCCATGATCTCGGGTCGGCCGATATTGAACGGGGCTGCGCCAGCACGGGCGCGCTGCTCAAAACCGCTCCAGCCTGATTCGGCGACAACGGCCTTGGCCTGTTGCCCCGCATAATCGACCTGCGGCGTGCGATGGTGGGCCGGTGCGCCAAGCCGGGACTGCCACGCCTGCAGCAAGGCGGCATCGCCTGTGCGGCCGACCGTTTCAAGGAAAGCGGCCTGGACCCGGGCCTGCTTCTCAGGCGGCAGGACGCCTGCAGCCTCCCAGATCGCTTCGAACATGCAGGTCGTCTCGCTGGGCCCATTGCAGGCGAGAGGTCCCGCATGCGCGAGCGAGGCGGCCGACAGGCCGGCGAGCAGGATCAGGACAGGCTTCAACATGCCGTCATAAGTAGGCGAGGCGGGGTGAACTGGACATGAGTGGCCAGCTTTTCGCTGCGTCAGCTTGGACATGGCGTCCAAGGCGGACTATCTTTACCTCCTGCGACAGGAAAGATGCCCCATGTTCCTCAACTTCTTCAATGAACTGCGTGAAGCCAAAGTGCCGGTCACGCTGAAGGAATACCTCATGCTCATGGAGGCCATGGACAAGCAGGTCATCGACATGGACGTGACCGATTTCTATTACCTGTCCCGCTCGGCGCTGGTGAAGGACGAGCGCAATATCGACAAGTTCGACAAGGTTTTCGGCCATGTCTTCAAAGGCCTCGACAGCCTGGCCGACGCCGTCGACGTGACCGACATTCCCGAGGAATGGCTGCGCAAGATGTCCGAGAAATTCCTGAGCAAGGAAGAAATGGACGAGATCGAGGCCATGGGCGGCTTCGAGAAGCTGATGGAGACGCTGCAAAAGCGCCTCGAAGAGCAGAAGAAGCGCCATGAGGGCGGCAACAAGTGGATCGGCACCGGCGGCACGTCACCCTTCGGCGCCAATGGCTACAATCCCGAAGGCGTCCGCATCGGCCAGGAGAAATCCCGCCACCGCCGCGCGGTCAAGGTCTGGGACAAGCGCGAATTCAAGAATTACGATGACAGCGTCGAGCTTGGCACCCGCAACATCAAGGTCGCCATGAAGCGGCTGCGCAAATGGGCCCGCAAGGGCGCGCCGGACGAACTGGACCTCGACTCGACGATCCGCAACACAGCGCGGCGCGGCTATCTCGACATCGAGATGCGCCCGGAAAAACGCAATGCCGTCTCCGTCCTCCTGCTGCTCGATGTCGGTGGCTCGATGGATCCCTATGTGCGGATCATGGAAGAACTGTTCTCGGCGGCCAAGTCCGAGATCAAGAACCTCGAATACTATTACTTCCACAACTGCCCCTATGAGGGCCTGTGGAAGGACAATCGCCGCCGCATGAACAACCGCATCCCGACCTGGGACGTGCTGAACAAGTTCCCGTCCGACTACAAGGTCATCGTCGTCGGCGACGCCACGATGAGCCCGTACGAGATCACCTATGCCGGCGGCTCGGTCGAGCACTGGAACGAAGAAGCCGGCGGCATCTGGCTGCAGCGCTTCGTGCAACGCTTCCCGAACCTTGTCTGGCTGAACCCGGTCAAGGAAGGCGCGTGGGACTATACCGGCTCGATCAAGCTGATCCGTGAGCTGATTGGTGAACACCGCATGTTCGAACTGACGCTTGGCGGCCTCGACGAAGCGATGAAAGAACTCGGGCGCTAGCTTTACTACCCCGGCGGCATGCCCTCTACTCTGCTCAAAACAAGAGCAGACAGGGGAAACCGGACATGGCGCGAATTGAAGCAAACGGTATCGAGATCGAATATGAAGAGACCGGGTCGCCCAATGACCCGCTGATGCTGCTGGTCTCCGGATTTTCCAGCCAGATGACATCATGGCCGGACAGTTTCCGGCGCGGCCTGGCCGATGCCGGCCGCCGCGTCGTCGTCTTCGACAATCGCGATATCGGCCTCACCACGGAACTGGTCGGACAGACCGCCCCGTCGCCGCGTGACATTGTGAAGGGGATTGCGGCTGGCAAGCCGATGCACGAGGCCGTGCCCTACCTGCTGAACGACATGGCCGCCGATGCCGCTGCGCTGGTTGAGGCGCTCGGTGCACAGAACGCCGACGTGCTTGGCGTTTCCATGGGCGGCATGATCGTTCAGCTGATGGCGCTCAACCATCCCGAACGGGTCCGCGCCCTTATTCCGGTCATGACAACATCAGGCGATCCGACACTGCCGCCGTCAACACCGGAGGCCACCGCGGCCCTGACCGCCGTACCCGAGAAGCGGACGCCGGACGCCGTGGCCGATCTCGCCGTAAAGGGACGGGCGGCCTATGGCTCACATCCGGACATTCGCACATCCGACGATGAAATCCGCGCCGCCGCCATCGCCGCGATGGAGCGGTCTGACCGGCCTGAAGGCGTTGCCCGCCAGTACGCCGCCATTCTCGCCCAGCCGCGCTGGCATGAGCGGCTTGCATCGATCACCCACCCGACCCTCGTCCTGCATGGCGCCGTGGACACATTGATCCGGCCTGCCGCCGGACAGGATATCGCGCGCCGCATTCCGGGCGCCGACATCGCGGTGATCGAAAAATGGGGCCATGACCTGCCGGACGAGATTGTTCCCACACTACTCGACCGGATCGCTCCTTTCCTCGGGCAGCACGCGCCGGATGGCGGGTTCTGATGAGCACAACCGATACCGTCCAGACCCGGCAGGAAGCCGATTTTCTCATCGTCACCATAAACCGCCCGGCCCGGCGCAATGCGGTGGACCGGGAGGCCGCCGTCGCACTTTATGACGCGTTCAAGGCCTTTGATGCCGATGAC
>NZ_JBBKXE010000072.1:0-3801 GCF_037969335.1 Hyphomonas sp.
ATATGCACAACAGCGTAATCCGGACGAGCGTGTCGAAACAAAGCCTTGCGAAAGATGCGACCACGGCCACAGATATCGGCTGGGCTGTGCGGGTCGATTCCTTGTTGCGGCTCTTCACAACCATGATGGGCCGCGTGATCAGCCCCGTCAGCAAGGACCAGATTGTGACATTGAAACTGATATAGATCGCCGGATTCAATCCGTCGTAGACAGGAAAGACCCGCAGGTTCACCAGCAGGATATAGACTGACAAGGGCACAAGGGGCAGCGCGAAGTTCCAGAATACGCCAAATACCGTGCCCCGGTAACTGCTCCGGAATTCGGCGCCAAACATCGCCGCGATGTGCGACCGAAACGACCAGACTTCCGCGAACAGCTCCCGGATCGCCTCGAATGCGTCCGCTGAATACCGTGAGTCCGGCACATAGGTCCGCACCTGAACGCCGTTCTGAACCTGCTTCTCCAAACGATCTTTATTCATGTTTCCAGACCGTTATCCGACGATTGAACTGAGGGTGCAAAATCTGTCTCCGACGTGCCCGACAGGGTACTCAGTGTCAACATAGCCCGTCCGGTTCGGCGCGGTCGACTGAAAACAGCATGCGAACATTGACGCCGGAGGCGCTGCCGCGCAAAAGCAGGACATCTGCGATTGTCCAAGGCGACCCATGACCCTCCCCTCTGATCGTATGCACCGGGATCTGAGACCTGCAAACTCCCTCGTCGTCATGGGAAACGGCCCCAGCCTGCGTGGATTCGACTTTGGGCGCCTGTCCGATGTGGATACGTTGGGCATGAACGCGGCGTACAGGCACTGGGATCGCATTGACTGGCGTCCGACCCACTATGCTTGTCTAGACGACGCACTCATCGACACGCACCGGAGCGAAATACTGCGCTTGATTGCAGAAAAACGAATCCGCTCCTTTTTCCTATCCGGCCGCATGCTCGAGCTTGAGCCTGGCCTGGCGGGTCATCCGAATGTGCGATTCCTGGACGAATTCGTCCCCTATTGGTTCAGGGAGCGCGGGCAGGCCCACGGCTTGACATTCATCGACAGCGAGGCGTTCCGTACCGAGCAAGCCAACTTCATCACGACCGGCGCCTATTCGGTGCGCTATGGTGCTTGGCTCGGCTATGCCCAGATTGTCCTCCTCGGTATCGATCTGACCTATCAAACGCTGTCAGAGGCGGACCCGGTCGATAATCTCCGCCTGATAATGACCGAAACACCCGCCAGCAATCCGAATTATTTTTTCGACGACTATCAGCGGCAGGGCGACGCCTTTCAGGTTCCCAATCCTGAGGTCCATGCCCGGGAACTGCATATCGCCGCGTTCGAGGCGGTTCGCGACGATTTCCTGCGCGAACAGGTGCCTGTGACCCTGATCAATGCGAACCGCGACTCGCGGCTGAATGCAGAAGCCATCCTGCCTTACGGAGATTTGGAGGGGCTTCTGAACGAGGCAGGCGTGGGCACCATTCTGGTCCCCCTCACGACTGGCGAGCAGGACCAGGCCCTGGACAATCTCTGGCTCTGGGCCCAGCCGGCGTTTTTCCCCAGTCTCGTCCCCCCGCCGTCACGTCGGCCCGATCTCTTCTTTATCTGCAACAATGCCGCCGCCGCAGCCTGCGAAACCAGGGTCCAGGCCTTCCTCGCAAGTGAGCCCGGCCTGCGCCAGTGCTTCGACGAAGTCCAGTTTTTGAATCTCAACCTGACGGGCGATGCGGACGTGTACCGCCGCGAAAATCAAGGGCCCCGCACCAGCCAGGGCTTTCGCGCCGGGCCGAACAACATCTTTTTCGCCGCCATGGACGCGGTACGCGGCCACTGGGGCCACGCGCTGTACATGGAAACCGACTGTGTCCCCATCCGTCCCGACTGGCTGGGACAAATCAACCGCCACCTACGGGGCGCAGAGCCCGCCTGGGTCACGGGCAGCATCTATCGCGGCTCCGACCCCCTCGGCCAGCGCGAGAAGCGCCACATCAACGGCAACGCCATCTATGCGACCAGCGACCCAACCTTCCAGCACTTCATCGACACGGTCTGGCAGCCCCGACTGGCAGAACTCGTACTTAAGCATCCGGAAATGCCGTTCGATTGCCTAATCGAAGCTCTCTACGAAGGCGCCGATGGTGGGCGCGGGGACGACGATTCCGATTGGCAGCTTATCCGCACGACCAGCCACAATTTCCGCTATTCTGCTCTCATCCCGAACCTGACCGGCGACAGCGCCTCTCTGCACACCCTCGCCAACCAGTTACAGGAATTGCTCCAATCCTCGCCGCACTCCTGCATCGTGCACGCACGCCGCCTTGCTGCACTGATCGCTCCCTTGCGCGACAGCGGCGCCAAGCCGTCCGCCATTGAACTGCTTACCCTGATGCGCGAAGCCGCCGACGGCCTGCCGCCCCGTGCGGCCGCCTCGCGCCACAATCGCAAGGGACAGCCTAGCTGGACGGTGGACCGCGTCCGGCAGGGACTGGCCCGGCGTATTCCAACCCTTCGCAGGTTCATGGATTGAGCCGTCGCACCCCGATTGCGGGCTCAGGGCTCATGCCGTATTGGGCATGGCTTCTGACGCACAGGCCATTGACGCCCTGACTGGAAAGACCCGATGACCGAACACCCCAAGATAACGGCGCTGCTGCCAATGAAGGCACATAGCGCCCGCGTGAAATCCAAGAATTTCCGGCTGATTGCCGGCAAACCGCTGTTCCAGTGGATCCTCGACGCCCTGCTCGCCGTGCCTGCCATCGACAAGGTCGTGATCAACACGGACGCCCGGCAGATCCTAGCCGATGAGGGCCTGTTCGACAGCGCGCGCGTCATGATCCGCGACCGCAAACCAGAATTGTGCGGCGACTTCGTCTCCATGAACCTCGTGCTCGGCGACGACATCGCGAACGTCCCGTCCGACCATTACCTGATGACCCACACGACCAATCCGCTGCTGCAGCCAGACATGATCGAAACCCTGATCGCCGCCTATCTTGGCGCACTCGAAGCAGGTACGGCGGATTCGCTGTTCACGGTCAACGAAATGCACACGCGCTTCTACACTGCGGACGGCGCTCCGATAAACCACGATCCGGACAACCTGATTCGCACGCAGGACTTGCCCGCCTATATGGAAGAAAACTCGGTCTGCTACCTGTTCAGCCCGGCGAGCTTTGCATCCACGAACGCCCGCATTGGCCGCAAGCCCCTGCTCTTCCCGACACCAAAACTGCAATCTGTCGACATTGATGAAGTGTCCGACTGGTTCATCGCCGAATCCCTGCTGACGCGCGTCGCCGCCGGCGAAAAACTGCCTGAGGAAGCCTGATGTCCCATCCCCGTATCCTCGTGACCTGCCCGCCCATGCTCGGCCTCTTTGCGGAGTTCGCAGATGACTTCGCCGCCCACGGCCTCGAAGGCGTGCCCGCAAAGACCTCCCAGATCCTCAGCGAGGACGAACTGATTGCCCTCCTGCCCGGTTTCGACGGCTGGATCATTGGCGACGACCCGGCCAGCCGCCGCGTTGTCACCGCCGCCAAGGCAAGCGGCCTGAAAGCAGCCGTCAAATGGGGTGTCGGCGTTGACAATGTCGACTTCGCCGCCTTCAAGTACCTCGGCCTGCCCGTCGAGAACACACCCGGCGTGTTCGGCGCCGAAGTCGCCGATGTTGCTCTGACCTACACGCTCGGCCTCGCCCGCGAAACCTATCGCATTGACCGCGAAATCCGCGAGAAAAGCGCCTGGCCCAAACCCAGCGGCATCAGCATGACGGGGCGCACCGTCGCCCTGGTGGGCTT